>JBEIGA010000008.1:0-32530 GCA_040382135.1 Acidimicrobiales bacterium | reverse complement strand
CACCGTGATCATCATGACGTCGAACCTCGGCTCGCAGCGCATCCAGGAGCTCGCGGGCGAGGCGAACTACGCGCAGATGAAGGCGGAGGTGATGGAGGTCGTCGGCCAGCACTTCCGGCCGGAGTTCATCAACCGCGTCGACGACATCGTGCGCTTCCGCCCGCTCGGCGAGGACGACCTCCTGTCGATCATCGAGATCCAGCTCCGCCACCTCGCGCAGCGGCTCGAGGACCGGCGCATCGGGTTCCGGGTCACCGACGACGCCAAGCGGCTCCTCGCTGCTGAGGGCTACGACCCCGCTTTCGGCGCCCGGCCCCTGAAGCGCGTGCTCCAGCGCCGCATCGCCGACCGCCTGGCCGTGCTCCTGCTCGAAGGGCGCTTCCAGGAGGGCGACACCGTTGTGGTCGACGCCCGCGAGGGCGAGCTGGCGCTCGACGCGTCGGTCCCCGCCACGGCCTGAGCTCGTCCTCCCGGACCGGGAGGATCCGCAGGATCGAAGGTCCGAACGGCCCATTGAGGAGCGGCTCGTCGCATCCCTACCGTTGGGCATCGGGTCCGTGAGGCCCCGGTGCAACCCATCAGTACGGGAAGCGATGATCCGCCGGCGTCAATTGGTCGCGTGGCCGACGGGGAGCGAGCGCGAAACCGACCCGTGTCCCTGCAGCGTGCTGCGGCGAGACCTCGGTCGGACCCACACGCTGGATCTACCCACGAGGAGACGGCGTGACTTCCCCCATTTCGACCACCCGCCGGCGCATCGCCGCCGGCGCCATCGCAGGGCTGACCGCCGCGGCGGGTCTGTTCGTCGCCGCCGGCCCGGCGTCCTCGCAGAGCGCCTCGTGCACCGGTACGGCCACCGTCACCTTCGGAGCGGCCTCCATGGCGAGCACGTCGTCGCTGCTCACCTCGAACACCGTCCCCGAGTGGGGCTGGGTGACCTCGCGCACCTACGCCACCTCGATCCCGGCCGGCACCTACCAGCTCTCGGCCGTGAGCTACGACGGCTACGAGACCCGTGCGGCCACCACCGGCCAGAACCAGGAGATCTGGAAGGTGGAGTTCCTCGGCGCAGGGGGCACCGTCCTGGCCACCAGCGGCGCCACCCCTGACCTCGCCGACGGGGTCCAGGAGGCCACGTGGAGCGGGTCGCTCGGCACCGTCACCCTCGCCTCTGCGGCCACCCAGGTCCGCACGGTCCACGCGTTCCCCACCGACGACCGGGTCGCCCACTCCGTGAAGCCGGTGTGCCTCGGTGCCACCCTGCAGACGCCGCCGACCACCACGCCGCCCACCACCACGCCGCCCACCACCACGCCGCCCACCACCACGCCGCCCACCACCACGGCCCCGCCGCCCACGTCGACGCCGCCCACGTCGACCATCCCGACCGAGGTGCTCCCCGAGATCCTGGTGCCGACCACGCCGCCGGCCCAGCCCCAGACCACCCAGCCCAGCTACACCGGCTGACGCCAGGTCCGTCCGGGCGCAGGCCCGGCTGCAGGCGGAGTTGTTGACACACGCGCCAGCGAACGCGGGGGTGGGGCCTTCGGGCCCTGCCCCCGAGGCGCGTCCGGGGAGGGCGGCCGCCGCCCCGACCCTCTAGGCTGTCCCGGTTCCAAGGCGGCCTACCGGGGAGGATCCCGTGCCGGCGACCATCGTGGTGGGCACCCAGTGGGGTGATGAGGGCAAGGGCAAGTTCACCGACCTCGTGGCCCGCGACATGGACCTCGTGGTCCGCTACCAGGGCGGCCACAACGCGGGCCACACGATCGTGGTCGACGGTGAGAGCTTCGCCCTCCAGCTCGTCCCGAGCGGGATCCTCTACCCGCACGTCACCGCCGTCATCGGCAACGGCGTCGTGGTCGACCCGCGGGTGCTGCTGGCCGAGCTCGACCGGCTCTCGTCGCGCGGCATCGACGTCTCCGGCCTCCGGCTGAGCGGCAACGCCCACCTGATCCTGCCCTACCACCAGCAGCTCGACGCCCTCCACGAGCGCCACCTCGGCAACGCGTCGCTCGGCACCACCAAGCGCGGCATCGGCCCGGCCTACGCGGACCGCGCCTGGCGGGTCGGCATCCGCGTCCAGGACATGCTCGACCCGAAGATCTTCCGCGAGAAGCTCGAGCTCGTGCTGCGCCACACGAACCAGGTGCTCGCCAAGGTCTACAACCGGCTCCCGGTCAGCGCCGACGCCATCGTCGACGAGTACCTGGGGGAGTGCCTCCCCAGGCTTGAGCCGTACATCTGCGACAGCGTCGGCCTCGTCCACGACGCCCTCGAGGCGGGCAAGCAGGTCCTGTTCGAGGGAGCGCAGGCCACCTTCCTCGACATCGACCAGGGCACGTACCCCTTCGTCACCTCGTCCAACCCGGTCGCGGGCGGTGCCTGCACGGGGGCCGGCGTCGGCCCGCGCCACATCGACCGCGTCGTCGGGATCGCCAAGGCGTACACCACGCGGGTGGGCTCCGGCCCGTTCCCCGCCGAGCTCTTCGACGCCGTCGGCGACCACCTCGTGGACGTCGGCCACGAGTACGGCACCAACACCGGCCGTCGGCGTCGCACCGGCTGGCTCGACCTGGTGATGCTCCGCCACGCCGTCCGGCTCAACTCGCTGACCGACGTCGCGATCACCAAGCTCGACGTGCTCGACGGCCTCGACGAGGTCAAGGTCTGCGTCGCCTACCGCCACGAGGGTGCGCTGCTGCCGTCGATGCCGTACCACCAGTCCGTGCTGCACCACGTGGAGCCGGTCTACGAGTCCTTCCCCGGGTGGGGAGCGCTCGCCGGGGTGACCGAGCGATCCGACCTGCCCCCCGAAGCGGATCGCTACCTCTCCTTCGTGGAGCAGCAGATCGGTGTGCCGATCTCGCTCGTCGGCACCGGCCCGGGGCGCGACGAGTGCCTCTGGTTCTCCGAGGTCTGAGCCGATGACCTCGGCGGCACAGGTGCGGGTCTGCGTCGTCGGCAGCGGGGGGCGGGAGCACGCCCTCGCCACGGTCCTGCGCCGCCACGGCGCCGACGTGGTGGTCACGCCCGGCAACCCGGGCATCTCCGGGTCGGTCCCGTCCCCGCCGGAGGAGCTCGACGTCGACCTCGTCGTCATCGGGCCGGAGGGTCCGCTCGTCGACGGGCTCGCCGACCGGTTGCGGACGAGGGGGACGCCGGTCTTCGGGCCCGGGGCGGACGGCGCCCGCATCGAGGGGTCGAAGGCCTGGATGAAGGCCCTGCTCTCCGACGCCGGGGTCCCGACGGCCGGGTACGGGTCCTTCACCGAGCCCGAGCCGGCGCTCGCGTTCCTCGCCGGGATGCGGGACCTGTTCGTGGTGAAGACCGACGGCCTCGCGGCCGGCAAGGGCGTGCTGGTCACCACCGACCGGGCCGAGGCGGAGGACGCGGTGCGCGCCTACCTCTCGGGAGCGGCCTTCGGTGACGCCGGCCGCCGCGTGGTGATCGAGGAGGGGCTCACCGGCCCCGAGCTCTCGGTCCTCGCCGTCACCGACGGCCGTCGGGCCGTCGCACTCGCCCCCGCCCAGGACTTCAAGCGGGTCGGCGACGACGACACCGGCCCGAACACGGGGGGCATGGGCGCCTACTCCCCGGTGCCCTTCGCCGACGGCGCCCTCGTCGACCTCGTGATGGGCGCCGCCGTCGAGCCCACGCTCCACGCGCTGCAGGCCCAGGGCATCGACTACCGCGGCGTGCTCTACGCGGGGCTGATGCTCACCCCGGACGGCCCGAAGGTGCTCGAGTACAACGCCCGCTTCGGCGACCCCGAGACCCAGGTCGTGCTGCCCCGCATGTCCTCGGACCTGGTCGACCTCCTCGCCGGTGCCGCGTCCGGACGCCTGGGGGCGGACCCGACGTTCTCGGCCGACGCCGCCGTCACCGTCGTCTGCGCCGCCGAGGGGTATCCGACGGCGCCGCGCGCCGGCGACGTCATCCAGGGCCTCGACGACGCGGCCCGCCTCGACGGGGTCACCGTGTTCTGCGCCGGCGTGGCCGAGGACGCCCAGGGCCGGCTCGTCACCGCCGGCGGTCGCGTCCTGTCGATCACCGGCCAGGGCCCCACCCTCGCCGACGCCCGCGCCCGCGCCTACGCCGGCGTCGCCGCCGTGCGCTGGCCGGGCCGTCACACCCGATCCGACATCGCCCTCGCCGCAGCGGAGGCCGCCTCCGGGAGGAGCCCGGCATGACCCGACCCGTCGTCGAGAACGTCCTCGCCTCGCGCTACGCGAGCGCCCCCATGGCCGAGTGCTGGTCGCCCACCGGCCGCATCATCCGGGAGCGCGAGCTCTGGATCGCCGTGCTCGAGGCGCAACGGGCACTGGGGGTCGACGTCCCCCAGGAGGTGGTCGACGACTACCGGCGGGTCGTGCACCAGGTGGACCTCGCCTCGATCGCGGAGCGGGAGCGGCGCAGCCGCCACGACGTCAAGGCCCGCATCGACGAGTTCTGCGCGCTGGCCGGGCACGAGCACGTGCACAAGGGGCTCACCAGCCGGGACCTCACCGAGAACGTCGAGCAGCTGCAGCTCCGCGACGGCATGCGCCTCGTCCGCCGCACCGCCGTCGCCGCGGTCGCCCGGCTGGCCGCCCTCGCCGCGGAGCACGAGGGCGTGGTCATGGCCGGCCGCACCCACAACGTGCCTGCGCAGGCCACCACGCTCGGCAAGCGGTTCGCGACGGCGGGGGAGGAGCTCCTCGTCGCCCTGGAGCGGCTCGACGACCTCCTCGCCCGGTACCCGCTGCGCGGCGTCAAGGGCCCGGTCGGCACCCAGCTCGACCAGCTCGACCTCCTCGGCTCCCCGGAACTGGTCGACGAGCTGGAGCGCATCGTCGCCGACCACCTCGGGTTCACCCGGGTGCTGGGCTCGGTGGGGCAGGTCTACCCCCGCTCGCTCGACCTCGACGTCGTGTCGGCACTCGTCCAGCTGGCCGCCGCACCGTCGAGCCTCGCCACCACCGTCCGGCTCATGGCCGGCGCCGGTCTCGCCACCGAGGGGTTCGCCGCGGAGCAGGTGGGCTCCTCGGCGATGCCGCACAAGATGAACGCCCGCTCGTGCGAGCGGATCAACGGCCTGAAGGTCGTGCTCGACGGTCACCTGACCATGGCGGCCGGCCTCGCCGGCGCCCAGTGGAACGAAGGTGACGTCAGCTGCTCCGTGGTCCGACGGGTGCTCCTGCCCGACGCCTTCTTCGCCGTGGACGGGCTGCTGCAGACGTTCCTCGAGGTCCTCGACGGCTTCGGCGTGTTCACCGCCCGTGTCGAGCGGGAGCTCGAGCAGGAGCTGCCGTTCCTCGGCACCACCCGGATGCTCGTCGCCGCCGTCCGCGCGGGGATGGGCCGGGAGCAGGCCCACGAGCTGATCCGGGGGCACAGCGTCGCCGCGGCACGGATCGCCCGCGAGGGTGGGGCCGGCGGCAGCGCCCTCCTCGACGCGCTGGCCGCCGATCCCGCCTTCCCGCTCGACCGGCCCGCGCTCGACGCGCTGCTCGCGGAACGGGACGCCTTCGTCGGGCTCGCCGGCCGACAGGTGGCGGCGTTCGCCGAACGTGCCGCAGCCGTCGTGGCCTCCGATCCCGACGCCGCAGCGCTCGCGGCGGACGTCCGGGTCTGAGATGGCCGCCACGGCCCTCCCCCTGCTCCACGCCGGCAAGGTCCGCGACGTCCACGACGCCGGCGAGGACCGCTTGTTGCTGGTCGCCTCCGACCGGGTGTCCGCCTTCGACGTGGTGATGCGCGAGCCCGTGCCGGACAAGGGGCGCGTCCTCACCGCCATGTCGGTCTTCTGGTTCGAGCAGCTCGCCGAGCTCGCGCCGAGCCACTTCCTCTCCGCCGACGCCGCGGACTTCCCGGCCGGGGCGCAGGACCCCTCGCTCGTCGGCCGGTCGATGCTCGTCCGCCGGGCCGAGATGCTGCCGGTCGAGTGCATCGTGCGCGGCTACCTCGCGGGGTCCGGCTGGAAGGAGTACCGAGAGCGCGGCACCCTCCACGGCACCCGTCTCCCGGAGGGCCTCCGCGAGTCCGAGGCCCTGCCCGAGCCGGTGTTCACCCCGTCCACCAAGGCGGCGAGCGGCCACGACGAGAACATCTCGTTCGACCGCGCCGTCGAGCTCCTCGGCGCCGACGTGGCGGAGCAGGCCCGTGCGATCAGCCTCGCGCTGTACCGGCGCGGTGCCGAGATCGCCGCAGCGTCCGGGATCATCGTCGCCGACACGAAGTTCGAGCTGGGGTTCGTCGGCGGTCGGCTGGTGGTCGCCGACGAGGTCCTCACCCCCGACTCGTCGCGGTTCTGGCCCGCCGACGCCTGGCGCCCCGGCAGCACCCCGCCGTCGTTCGACAAGCAGCCGCTGCGGGACCACCTCGAGGCATCCGGTTGGGACAAGACGCCCCCGCCGCCGGCGCTCCCCGACGAGGTCGTGACGGCCATGCGGGCCCGGTACGTGGAGGGCTACGAGCGCATCACGGGCCGCCGGTTCGCCGACTGGCCCGGCGTCGGGACCTGACACCCGCGCGGCGTCCGTGGCGCTTGGCACGCGGGACCGCACGCCGCGCGGGCTGTGCGAGGATGGGCCCATGCCCACGTACTCGGTGGTGGTGGACATCCAGCTGCGCGACGGCATCGCCGATCCGCAGGGCGCGACGATCGAACGGGCCCTCCCGGTGCTCGGCTTCGGCGGCGCCTCCGGGGTCCGGGTCGGCAAGGTCGTCCGGTTCACGCTCGACGGCGCGGACGAGGCCTCCGCACGGGCCGAGGTCGAGGACATGTGCGAGCGGTTCCTCACCAACCCGGTCATCGAGTCCGCCACGGTCACCCTCACCCCGCAGGAACCCTGACGTGGAAGGGCTGACGTGACGGCCAGGATCGGCGTCGTGGTGTTCCCGGGCACCAACTGCGAGGCCGACGTCGTGCACGCCGTCGAGTCGCTCGGTGCCTCCGGGACCCTGCTCTGGCACGGTGACGCCACCGTCGGCCAGGTCGACGCCGTGGTCGTGCCCGGCGGGTTCGCCCACGGCGACTACCTCCGCACCGGTGCCATCGCCCGCTTCTCCCCGGTGATGGGCGCCGTCGCCGCGTTCGCCGCCGCCGGCGGCCCGGTCGTGGGGATCTGCAACGGCTTCCAGGTGCTGACCGAGGCGCGGCTGCTGCCCGGTGCCCTCCAGAAGAACCGTGGCCTGTCCTTCATCTGCGACACGACCGCCCTGCGGATCGAGACCACGTCCACGGTGCTGACGAGCCGGTGCGCTCCGGGGCAGGTGCTGCGGATCCCGATCAACCACTTCGAGGGCAACTACACCTGCGACGCCGACACCCTGGCCCGACTCCGGGACGAGGACCGCATCGTCTGCACGTACGTCGACAACCCGAACGGCTCGGTGGCCGACATCGCCGGCGTCTGCAACGAGGGCCGCAACGTGGTCGGTCTGATGCCCCACCCGGAGCGCGCCGTCGACGCCCTGCTCGGCAGCGCCGACGGCCGCCCGCTCCTCGGGTCCCTGCTCGACGCCGCCCTCGACCGCGCCGGCGTTCCATGAGCGCACCCGTCCCGCTGCACCGTTCGCTCGGCCTCACCGACGACGAGCTCGAGCGCATCGTCGAGATCCTCGGGCGGGAGCCCAACGGTCTCGAGCTGGCCATGTATGCGGTGATGTGGTCCGAGCACTGCTCCTACAAGTCGAGCCGCATCCACCTCGGCCGCCTCCCCACCGAGGCACCGTGGGTGCTCGTCGGCCCCGGCGAGAACGCCGGCGTGGTCGACGTGGGTGACGGCATCGCCGCGGCCCTGCGCATCGAGAGCCACAACCACCCGTCCTTCATCGAGCCCTACCAGGGGGCCGCCACCGGCGTGGGCGGCATCATCCGCGACATCTTCACCATGGGCGCCCGGCCCATCGCCCTCATGGACCCGCTGCGCTTCGGCGACCTCTCCAAGCCCCGCTCGCGCTGGATCGCCGAGGGCGTCGTCTCGGGCATCTCCGGCTACGGCAACGCGGTGGGCGTCCCCACCGTCGGTGGCGAGGTCGTGTTCGACGCCACCTACGACGGCAACCCGCTCGTGAACGTGCTGTGCCTCGGCGTGCTGCCCACGGAACGCCTGGTGCTCGGGCAGGCGTCCGGCGTCGGCAACCTCGCGGTGCTGCTCGGGTCGGCCACCGGCCGGGACGGCATCGGCGGGGTGAGCGTGCTCGCGTCGGCCGGCTTCGAGGAGACCGAGGACTCGGCGAAGCGCCCGAGCGTGCAGGTGGGCGACCCGTACGAGGAGAAGCGCCTCATCGAGGCGTGCCTCGCCCTGCTCGACGCCGGCCTCGTCGTCGGCATCCAGGACCTCGGCGGCGCCGGGCTCACCTGCGCCACCAGCGAGACGGCCTCCCGGGGTGGTGTGGGCATGGACGTCGACGTCTCGGCCGTCCCGCGTCGCGAGGCCGGCATGGAGCCGTTCGAGGTCATGACCTCGGAGTCCCAGGAGCGGATGCTCGCCATCGTCGAACCCGAGGGCCTCGCTGCCGTGCAGGCCATCTGCGAGCGCTGGGAGGTCCGCGCCACGGTCGTCGGCCGGGTCACCGAGGGCGGGGCGCTGCGCATCCTCGACGGGTTCGACGGGCCGGTCCTCGCCGAGGTCCCCGCGGCCTCGCTGCACGACGACGCCCCGAAGTACGACCGGCCCCGCCGCCGGCCCGCGCCGCCGTCGCCCTCCGCGGACGAGCTCGCCGCACCCGCGGATCCCGCCGCCGACGTGCAGGCCCTCGTCGCCGACACCTCGTGGATCTGGCGCCAGTACGACCACATGCTGTTCCTCAACACGGTGATCGGACCGGGCCACGACGCCACCCTCCTGCGGCTCCGTCACCCGGTCACCGGCGCCGACACCGGCCGCGGCATGGCCCTCACCACCGACGGCAACCACGCCTGGTGCGCCGTCGACCCCCGTCGCGGCACGGCGCTCGTGGTGGCGGAGGCGGTGCTGAACCTCGCCTGTGTGGGTGCCCGCCCGCTCGCCGTCGTGAACTGCCTCAACTTCGGGAACCCCGAGCACCCCGAGGTGATGTGGCAGCTTTCCGAGGCGGTCGACGGGCTCGCCGAGGCGTGCCGGGGCCTCGGGCTGCCGGTCATCGGTGGCAACGTGAGCCTCTACAACGAGACCGCCGGCGTCGACATCGACCCCACGCCGGTGGTCGGGCTGCTCGGCCTGACGGGCCCCATCGCCCACCGTCCGCCCGGCGCCGTGCTCGCCGCCGGGGCCGTCGTGCTGGTGGTCGGCCCCGAGCCCGAGCCCGTGCTCGGCGGTTCCGCCTGGGGACGGCTCCGCGGGGCGCCCGGCGGCGCCCTGCCCACGCTCGACCTCGAGCTGCACGGCCGGGTCGCCGGGCTCGTGGCGGGTCTCGTGGCCGACGGCGCCCTGCTCGGCGTCCACGACGTCGCATCGGGCGGTCTCGCCGCCACCGTGGCCGAGATGGTCGCCGCCTCCGCCACCGGTCTCGTGGCCGACGGACCGGACGACGCTCCCTGGTGGTTCTCCGAGTCGCCGAGCCGGGTGGTCTGCGTCGTCGGCGCTGCGGTGGTCGCAGGCGTGGAGGCGGCGGCGGCCGAGGTCGGCGTCCCGGTCCTGCGGCTCGGCACCGCCGGCGGCGACGTGCTGCGGCTCGGCGGGTTCGCCACCCTCGACGTCGCCGCCCTGCGAGGCGCCTGGCAGGACCGCCTCCCTTCGGTGCTCGGCAGCGGGACGGTCTCGGGATGACCGTCGCCACCGTCGACGATCGCCCCGGGGAGGCGTGCGGCGTCTTCGGCGTCTACGCGCCCGGGCAACCGGTGGCCCACCTCGCCTACCTGGGGCTCCTCGCGCTGCAGCACCGCGGCCAGGAGTCCGCCGGCATGGCGGTCTCCGACGGCGCCACCCTCACTGTCGTCCGGGACATGGGGCTCGTGGCGAGCGTCTTCGACGACCGCACCCTCGCCGCCCTCGGCGGTCACCTGGCCATCGGCCACACCCGCTACTCCACCACCGGCTCGAGCGAGTGGCGCAACGCCCAGCCCGTGTCCCGCGGGGTCGGCCGGGTCGAGTTCGCACTCGGCCACAACGGCAACCTCGTCAACACCCGGACGCTCGCATCGGAGGCCGGGATGCTCGGCGGCATCGTCGCCTCCGACACCGACCTCGTCGCCGAACTGCTGGCCGCCGAGCTCGGCATCGCCCTGGCCAGCGGTGACCGCGGCGACGGCCGCGAGATCGAGGCCGCCCTGCGCCGGGTGTTGCCGCGCCTGCAGGGCGCCTTCTCGTTCGTGATGGCCGACCAGGCCCGGCTGATCGGTGTCCGCGACCCCAACGGCTTCCGGCCGCTGTGCCTCGGCCGCCTCGGCGCAGGTTGGGTGCTGGCGAGCGAGACCCCGGCGCTCGACGTCGTGGGTGCCCGCTTCGAGCGGGAGATCGAGCCCGGCGAGATGGTGGTGATCGACGCCGCGGGGGTGCGCACCTTCCACCCCTTCGCCACCACGGATCCCCGCCTCTGCCTGTTCGAGTTCGTCTACTTCGCCCGTCCGGACGCCCGCCTCATGGACCGCAGCGTCCACCAGGCCCGCGTGCGGATGGGCGAGCTCCTCGCCGAGCAGCACCCCGTCGACGCCGACCTCGTCATGGGCGTGCCGGAGTCCGGGGTCCCGGCGGCCGAGGGCTACGCGCGTCGGAGCGGCATCCCGTTCGGACAGGGCCTCGTGAAGAACCGCTACGTCGGTCGCACCTTCATCGCCCCCACACCCGAGCTCCGTGCCGCAGCCGTGCGGATGAAGCTGAACCCGCTCCGGGAGAACGTCGCCGGCCGACGGCTCGTGGTGGTCGACGACTCCATCGTCCGCGGGACCACCACCCGCGCCATGATCGGCATGCTCCGCGACGCGGGCGCCGCAGAGATCCACCTGCGGGTGTCCTCGCCGCCGTACCGCTGGCCCTGCTTCTACGGCATGGACACCGGCACCCGCGAGGAGCTGCTGGCCGCCAACCGGTCGGTGGAGGAGATCCGCAGCTTCCTCGGCGTCGACACCCTCGCCTACCTGCCCCTGCCCGCGCTGCGCGAAGCCGTCGCCGGTGATCCCGACGCCTCCGGCTTCTGCGACGCGTGCCTCACCGGCACCTACCCGGTCCCGGTCCCCGCCCCTCGGCGTTCCGTGCTCGAGCACGCAGGGTGAACGGGACCCGATGAGCGAGACCTACCGAGCCGCAGGGGTCGACATCGACGCCGGCGACCTGGCCGTCGAGCGGATCAAGCCCCTGGTCGCCATGACCCGCCGCCCCGAGGTGATCGGCGGCATCGGCGGCTTCGGCGGGTTGTTCGCCGCCGACGCGCTGGGTCCGGGCCGCATGCTCGTGGCCACCACCGACGGGGTGGGCACCAAGGCGCTGATCGCCCGGCGGATGGCCCGGTTCGACACGATCGGGCTCGACCTCGTGGCCATGTGCGTCGACGATCTGGTCTGCCAGGGCGCGGAGCCGCTCTTCCTGCTCGACTACCTCGCCGTCGGCAGCCTCGACCCCGACCGCGCCGCGGCGATCGTGGGCGGCGTGGCCGAGGGCTGTCGACAGGCGGGGTGCGCCCTGCTCGGCGGCGAGATGGCCGAGCACCCCGGGGTGATGGAGCCCGACGAGTTCGACCTCGCCGGCTTCGCGGTGGGGGTGGTCGACCGCGACCGCGTCGTCACCGGCGAGCACATCGCCGCAGGCGACGTCCTGGTGGGGCTCGCCTCGCCCAACCTCCGCTCCAACGGGTTCTCGCTCGCCCGACGGGTGCTGCTCGAGGTCGCCGGCCGCCACCTCCACGACGCGGGCTGGGACGGCGCCGACCGCTCCCTCGGTGAGGTCCTGCTCGACCCGTCGGTGATCTACGCCCCGGTCGTCCGGGCGGTGCTCGCCGCCCACGAGGTCCGAGGCATCGTCCACGTGACCGGCGGCGGCCTGCCCGGCAACCTGCCCCGGATCCTGCCCGAGGGCCTGGGCGCCGCCATCGACCGCGGCGCCTGGGAGCGTCCGCGGGTCATGGCCGAGATCCAGCGCCTCGGTGGGGTCGCCGACGACGAGCTCGCTCGGGTCTTCAACTGCGGCGTCGGGATGGTGCTCGTGGTCCCGGCCGGCGAGGCCGACGCCGTGGTCGCCACGCTCGCGGCAGCCGGCACCCCCGCCGGGGCCATCGGCGAGGTCCGTCCCGGCGAGGTCACCCTGCAGGGCGCCTGGCGGGACGCCGATCGCTAGTCGGGTTCCACTGCGCCCGGTGCGGAAAACGGCACCGGGCGCCCGACGGGCGCCCGGTCTCGTGTGGTCGGAACCGGCGTCGATCCGGTGACCTTCCGCTTTTCAGGCGGACGCTCTGCCAACTGAGCTACCCGACCAAGTCGGACCTCTCGGTCCGGAGCGGTCCCGACGGGATTTGAACCCGCGACCTCCGGCTTGACAGGCCGGCATGCACTCCAAACTGCACCACGGGACCTCGATCCGGCGCACAAGTGCTCCGGTTCTCGGCACCCCCAACGGGATTCGAACCCGTGTTACCTCCTTGAAAGGGAGGCGTCCTAGGCCGCTGGACGATGGGGGCTCACCCCCCGCTGAGGGTCCTGACACCATAGCAGCGGCCCGTCCGGACCCGGCAAGCCGGGCGGCGCTCCCGCTCAGCGCGGCAGGCGCTTCTGGAGGACCTCCACGACCTCCCACAGCAGCGCCGAGAGGTAGTGGTAGAGGGCCCAGACCGCGGCTTCCTCCGGATCGTCCGGGGGGCGGCCGTCGTCGTCCTCGCGGACGTCGAGCCGGGTGCCGAGCACCAGGCGGAGGGCGTTGCCGGTGACCATCCAGGCCGTCAGGTCGTCCTCGTCGAGCGTCCGGTTCCCGAGGGTGGCGGCCATCCGGTCGATGCCGTCGAGACGGCTGCGCAGCAGGTCGTCGCCCACGGTGTCGCGGTACTCGTCCTCGTGGTCGAGGTCGCCCGGATAGGCGGGCGGGCGCAGCCGGTAGGCCACGGGCTCGTCGCCGGCGAGGAGGAGGGCGCGCAGGCCCTCGAGGGCCGACTGCAGGACCTCGACCTCGTGCGGGTCGAGCTTGTTGCGGATCGAGCCGTCACGTTTGGACGCCACGAAGCGGGCCACCGCGTCCTCCGCCCTAGTCCTGCTGCATGGTGGCCCAGAGGCCGTGCTCGTGCAGCCGGAACACGTCGAGCTCGGCCTTCTCCCGGGGGCCGCTCGAGACGACGGCCCGTCCCTCTTGGTGCACCTGCAGCATCAGGTGCTCGGCCTTCTCCCGCGAGTACCCGAACAGCTTCTGGAGCACGAAGGTCACGTAGGTCATGAGGTTGATGGGATCGTTCCAGACGAGGACGATCCAGGGCCGGTCGGTGCCGAGGTCGACGTCACCGACCGGTTCCTCGACCTCGACGGGGGTCGCGACCGGGCTCATGTCCCCACGAGGCCGACGGGCCGGACCTCGGGGTCGGGCCGGCCCGACGCGACGTCGACGGGGGCGCCGGTCCGTCCGGGCACCGATCGGAGGTGCAGGGCCACCACCGTGATCCACAGGGCCGTGGCGCCTGCGATGTGGATGGCGACGAGCAGGACCGGGACGTCGGTGAAGTACTGCACGTAGCCGACGGCGGCCTGGGCGACGAGCACCCCGAGCAGCACGCGACCCAGGCGGTGGACCGCGGGTGCCCGGTGCCGGGACACGACCAGCAGGGCGATCGTGGCCGCCACCAGCGTCATCGCCACGATGCCGTGGACGCGGGCGACGTCGGGGACGGCGAAGGGCAGGCGGTCGATGGGCTCGTCACGGCTGCCCGTGTGCGGTCCGGAGCCGGTGACGATGGTGCCGGCGGCGATCACCAGCACGGCGAGTGCCGAGATGGCGCGGACCAGGCGCGTGATCGGGACGCCCGGATCGGGTGGCGTGGGCGGGTCCGCCGCCTTGTGGTGCAGGACCACGGCGTTCCAGACCAGGACCATCGACAGCTGGAAGTGGCCGAGCACGAGCCAGGGGTTCAGGTGGAAGAGGACGACCAGACCGCCGAGCACGATCTGCCCCAGCACGCCGGCGACGAGGCCCAGCGACCAGTGCACGAGATCCCGCCGGTAGGGGCGCCGGCGCAGCGAGCCGGACACCGCGAGGATGACGGCGGCCGACACCACGCCGGTGAACATGCGGTTCCCGAACTCGATGGCCTTGTGGTAGCTCATCTCGCCGACGAGCTCGTCCTCCTCGCAGGTGGGCCAGTCCGAACAGCCGAGCCCCGAGCCGGTGAGGCGCACGGCGGCGCCGCTCACGACGATGACGGAGAGCGCGGCCAGCGCGAGGAGCGTGATCCGCCGGAAGGTGCGCGGCGTGAGCACCGCCCGTGCCGAAGCCATGCGGCTCAGGTTACGAGCCGGAGGCGGCATCGGACGCCTCGGCGGGCGGGGTGCCGTCGGGCACGGAACTGCCACGTTGCCCGGTTCCGGGGGGCGAACCTAGCCTTGGACCGATGGCCAGCACCGTGGAGCCTCGGACGCGTTCCCGCGTCGCCGCCTACGTGGCGCTGACCAAGCCTCGCATCATCGAGCTGCTCCTGGTCACCACCGTGCCCACCATGGTGGTCGCCGAGCAGGGGCTCCCCTCGCTCTGGTTGATGGTCGCCACCGTCCTGGGCGGGACCTTCGCCGCCGGCGGCGCGAACGCCATCAACATGGTCGTGGACCGCGACATCGACCGTCTGATGGCCCGGACCAAGAACCGACCGCTCGTGACCGGGGAGCTGACCCCGACCGAGGCGCTCGTGTTCGCCATCGGCCTCGAGATCGTGGCCTTCGTGTGGCTGACCGCCTTCGTCAACCTGCTGAGCGCCGTGCTCGCCGTCGCCGCCTGCCTCTTCTACGTGTTCGTGTACACGCTCTGGCTGAAGCGGACGTCGAAGAGCAACATCGTCATCGGTGGCGCCGCCGGTGCCGCACCGGTCCTGATCGGCTGGAGCGCCGTGACGAACGAGCTCGCCTGGCCGCCCGTCGTCCTGTTCGCCGTCATGTTCTTCTGGACGCCGCCCCACTTCTGGGCCCTCGCCATCCGCTACCGGGACGACTACGCCGCGGCGTCGGTCCCGATGCTGCCGGTGGTCGTCAGCTTCCGCAGCACGGCGCTGCGGATCCTGTCGTACACGCTCGTGGTGTGGGCCCTGACCCTGGTGTTCGCACCGGTGGCCGACATGGGCGCGCTCTACGTGGTCGCCGCGGTGGTGCTCGGTGCGGTCTTCACCTGGCTCGCCGTCGCCCTGCTCCGGGACCTCACGCCGCCGCGTGCCATGCGTCTCTTCGGGTACTCGATCACCTACATCACCCTCCTCTTCGGGGCGATGGCTGCCGATCAGCTGGTTCGGAGCGGCTGGTGAACCCTGTCCGGGTCCGCCGGCGCAGGTTTCCAACGGCTCCCTCCCCCAAGTTCGGGTCAGGTTGATGGCCCATGTAAGGTTCGCCCGGCACCGTGCGCCCTCCCCAGGGCGCGCCGCCGGATCCGTCGTCCGCCGGCACCGTCGTCCGAGGTCAGATCACGCATGACGATCACGCAGACAGCAGCCGAGACCGAGCACGGATCTCCTCCGTCGGCCCAGCACCCGAGCAGCCCGGGGATGGTCGTCGGCGTGCTCACCGCGGACCACAAGGCCATCGGCAAGGGGTACATCGCAGGGTCGCTGCTGTTCCTCCTGCTCGGCCTCCTCCTCGGCCGGGTGGTGGGCATCGAGCGGCTCGATCCGGAGTCGATGGACGTCTTCGCCGACATCGACAGCTTCTTCCAGGCGTTCGTGCTCCACCGGGTCGGCCTGGTCGTGCTCGGCGTGGTGCCCCTGCTCCTGGGCCTCGGCCTGGTGGTCACGCCGCTGCAGGTCGGCGCACCCTCGGCCGCCTTCCCCCGTGCCGCTGCGGCCAGCTTCTGGGGCTGGCTCGTCGGCGCGGTCATCATGGTCGTCGGCTTCGCCACAGACGGCGGCCTCGGCGCCCCTGGCGGGTCGGTCGACCGTGACGCCACGGCCCTCACCCTCCTGGCCCTCGGCCTGGTGGTGCTGTCGCTCATGCTCGGCACGATCTCGCTGCTCACCACGGTCATCGCGCTGCGGCCCCACGGCATGGCCCTCGGCGACGTGCCCTTCTTCGCCTGGTCGTGCGTGGTCGGCGGCTCCATCTGGATGCTGACCCTGCCGGTCCTCTTCGCCGACGTCGTCAAGGCCTACGTCGACGTCGCCGGCCGGCCCCCCATCCTCTTCGGCGTCCCCGAGGCCATGACGAGCGAGTTCCTCTGGGCCACCCGTCAGCCCCAGATCTACGCCTTCGTCATCCCGGTGCTCGGCATCATCGCGGACGTCGTCGCCACCTCCGCCAAGGTGCGCCAGAAGAACCGGGGTGCCGTCCTCGCCGCCATCGGGGCCTTCGGCATCCTCTCGTTCGGTGCGTACGCCCAGTCCGTGGGCGACGGCGTCTCCGCCCCGATCAACGCCGTCTACGTCGCCATGGGGTTCGCGGCGGTCCTGCCCGTGCTGGTGCTGCTCGGTGGCATGGCCGACACCCTGCGCCGGGGCGCCGCCAACGTCGGCCTCCCGAGCGCCCCGCTGATCGGCGCCATCCTCACCCTCCTGCTGCTGCTCGGGGCCACGGTCATCGGCGTCCTGCGGGTCGTCGACCCGTTCGAGCTGATCGGCACCTCCGCCGACGGCGGCCACTTCGCCGCCGTGCTCCTCGCCGGCCTGGTGGGCGGCACCGTCGGCCTCCAGCACTGGGGCGTCAAGCTGACCGGCCGGCTGTGGGGCCAGGGCCTCGGCCGGCTCAGCGTGCTCGTCCTGTCGCTCGGGGTGCTCCTCACCGCCGTGCCCGACGTGGTGAGCGGCTTCCTCGACCAGGCCGATTTCTCGGTCGCCGCCGTCGAGGACGGCGTCGACGCCCTCAACGTGGTCGCCGTGGTCGGCGGTGCGGTGCTGCTCCTCGGCCTGCTGCTCCTCGTGGCGGTCGGTGCGGCCAGCCTCACGTCGAAGGTCGCCGCTCCCGCAGATCCCTGGGGCGGTCAGACGCTCGAGTGGGCGTCGCCGTCCCCGCCGCCGATCGGGAACTTCGTCGAACCGCTCCCGGTCGTGACGTCCCCGACGCCCCTGCTCGACGCCGCCCTCACCGAGGGAGAAGCCTGAGATGGCAGCTGACACGATCACCCACGCCCTCCCGCCGGCACCCGTGCCGGTGCGGCCGCGCACCCTGCTGATCGGCACGTCCTTCGCCACCGGGGCCATGGTGATGTTCTTCATGGCCCTGTTCGCCCGCTACTTCGACCTCCGGTCGAGCACGCAGGCCGTGGGTCAGACGTGGATCGAGCCCGGCACCATCCCCCTCGTGCCGGGCGGGATGATGATGTTCACCCTGGTGATGTCGTGCATCACCGTGACCTGGGCGTTGCAGGCGGTCAAGGACAACGACCGCTCCCACGCCATCCTGGCGCTCCTGCTCACGGGGCTGTTCGGCGCCGCGGTCATCAACCAGACCGCCTTCCTCTACACGGAGATGGGGATGGGCATCGACGAGGGGCCCGCGGCGCTGATGATCTACGTGATCACCGGCGCCCACCTCGTCGCCGTGGCGATCGGCATGGTCTTCCTCGCCCTGCTGGCCTTCCGGGCCATGGCCGGCCAGTACGGCGGCAAGCAGAGCGAGGGCATCGCCGCTGCGGTCATCTACTGGTACGCCATGGTCGCCGTCTACGCGGTGATCTGGTACGGCATCTACATCGTGAAGTAGGCAGGCGACGACGATGGTCACCACGGGGATCAAGCTCTACGTCGGGTTCTTCCTGGCCGCGCTCACCGGCGCGATCGTCTACGGCTACACCACCGGCGGCAGCAGCGTCGGTCCGTTGACGATCGGCTACAAGGGCGCCGTCGGCGACCACCTCGGCTACGGCATCCTGCTCGGGCTCGCCACGACGAGCCTGTTGCTCGTCATCGCCCACGCCGCGTTCCGCGACGCCGACCCGGCGGCTGCGGCGTCGTTCCTCGGCCTGGACGCGGCACCGGCGCCCCAGCGACCGGTGCTCCCGTCGCTGTGGCCGCTCATGGGCGGCCTCGGGGCCGGTGTCTTCATCGTCGGCCTGGTGACCGGATCCGTGCTGTTCGGGATCGGCATCGCCATCCTCGCCGCCACCGCGTTCGAGTGGATGATGGAGGCCTGGGCCGATCGAGCCACCGGTGACCAGAAGGTCAACCGCGAGCTCCGCGACCGCATCATGCGCCCGATCGAGATCCCGGTCCTCGCCGCCGTGGGCATCGCCGTGGTCGTCCTGGCGGCCAGCCAGATCCTGCTGGCGTCGTCCAAGGCCGGCGCCGTGTGGGTGGCCATCGGCATCGGTCTGGTCATCTTCGTCGGCGCGATCGTGATCAGCCGGATGAAGAAGATCCCCTCCGGGCTGGTCCCGGGCGTCCTGGTGCTCGGCATCGGCGCCCTGATCGTGGGCGGCATCGTGGCTGCGGTGAACGGGCCGCGGGAGTTCGAGAAGCACGGGGAGCACGGCGCCGAGCACGGTGCCGAAGAGCACGGCGCCGAGGAGGCCGAAGGGTGACCACTCGACTTGGCGCTACCCCGACGCAACCTGCAAAGTCGCCGACAGGCCCCGCTGCCGGGGCTGACGCTGAGCGATCCCGAGGAGTTCGGATGCCTGGCCGGTTCCGCCCGCTCATCGCCGTTCCGCTGCTGGCCCTGGTGCTCGCCGGCTGCGCCGACGACGCCGAGCTCGACACCTTGCAGCCGCAGGGCCCGTTCTCCCGGGCCATCGACGACCTGCTGAACCCGGTGCTGATCGTCGCCGGGATCGTGTTCGTCCTGGTGCTCGGCGCGTCGTTCTACATGGCGGTGAAGTACCGGGTCCGCAACGACGCCGAGGACGAGTGGCCCGAGCAGACCCACGGCAACACGCGCCTGGAGATCCTCTGGACGCTCATCCCGGCCGTGATCCTCGCCGTCATCGCCGTGTTCTCGACGGCGACGCTCTTCTTCCTGAACGACGAGCAGGCCAATGCCATCACGGTCGAGGTCGGCGGCGAGCCCGTCTCCTGGGAGCCGGAAGTCGTGGTCGTGGGCCAGCAGTGGTGGTGGGAATACCGCTACTACTTCGACGGCGTCGACCTCGAGGGTGTCCAGACCGCACAGGACCTGCCGCCCGCCGACATCGTCACCGCCACCCAGATGGTGATCCCGGCCGGCCAGGAGATCGAGCTGATCACCACCTCGCGTGACGTCATCCACTCCCACTGGATCCCGGCCCTCAACGGCAAGCGCGACGCCGTGCCCGGCCGTTTCCAGCCCTGGCTGATCGAGGCCGACGATCCCGGCGTGTACTTCGGTCAGTGCACCGAGTTCTGTGGCCTCTCGCACTCCCGGATGCGCATGCAGGTCATCGCCCTGGACGAGGCCGGCTTCCAGGCCTGGGTCGATGCCCAGACCGCCCCCTATGCGCCGGAGTCCGAGGACGCCCAGGCCTGGCTCGCCCAGCAGCGGGCGTTGACCGCACTCGCAGAGGGCGAGGAGCTCGACGAGGAGCCGCTGCCGGCACCCTCGGCGACGGCCGTCGAGCGGGGCATCGTCACCTTCCGCCAGGCCTGCTCGTCGTGCCACCTGGTGGACGGGGTGAACGACGACATCTACACCGGCGCCACCGTGGTGTCCGGCGCCGCGCCGGTCCTGACCCACTTCGCCAGCCGAACCACGTACGCCGGCGGCATCTTCCACCTGTACGAGCCCGACGGATCCATGGACGAGAACACGCTCGAGGCGTGGCTCCGGAACCCGCCGGCGATGAAGGACATGTACGCACCGACGCGGGGTATGCCGAACCTCGGGCTCACCGAGGCGCAGATCGATGATCTCGTGGCGTTCCTCGCGGACACGGGCACCCCGCCGTCGGATTGGGCGATCGCAGAGTCGGAGGTCGAGTAGTGGCCATCAGCGAGTTCCCACTCGAGCTCGAGTCGGGCCGTCCCGCGGTCGCCGAGCGCCCGCTCGGCGCCCTGACGCGGCCCCGGGGCTCCCAGGGCTGGACCAGCTGGCTCTTCACGGTCGATCACAAGCGGATCGGCATCATGTACGGCGCCGCGGCGCTGTTCTTCTTCGTGATCGGCGGCATCGAGGCGCTGCTCATCCGCACCCAGCTCGTGCAGCCGGACGGCAACCTGCTGTCGGGTGACGCCTACAACCAGGTGTTCACCATGCACGGCGTCACGATGATCTTCCTCGGCGCCATGCCCCTCGGTGCGGCGTTCGCGAACTACCTGATCCCGTTGCAGATCGGTGCACGGGACGTCGCGTTCCCCCGCATGAACGCGCTGTCCTTCTGGGTGTTCCTCGCCGGCGGCATCTTCATCAACACCTCCTGGTTCCTCGGTGGCGGCGCCGACGGTGGCTGGTTCGCCTACGCCCCGAACACCGGCCTGGTGTTCTCGCCGAGCCACGGCATGGACTTCTACGCCATCGGTCTCCAGATCACCGGCATCGCGTCGCTCGTCTCGGCGATCAACCTGATCGTGACCGTGCTGAACATGCGAGCACCGGGGATGACCCTGTTCCGGATGCCGGTGTTCACCTGGATGATGCTGGTGACGCAGTTCCTGCTGCTGTTCGCCATCCCCGTCATCACGGTGGCGCTCTTCCTGCTGATGTTCGACCGCCTCTACGACGCCAACTTCTTCAACGTCGAGATGGGGGCGGATCCGCTGCTCTGGCAGCACCTCTTCTGGATCTTCGGGCACCCCGAGGTGTACATCCTGATCCTGCCCTCGTTCGGCATCATCTCGGAGATCATCCCGACGTTCAGCCGCAAGCCGATCTTCGGCTACACGTTCATGGTGTTCTCGGGCATCGCCATCGGCTTCATGGGCTGGGGCGTGTGGGCCCACCACATGTTCGTGTCGGGCATCGGACCGGTCTCGGTGGCGGCCTTCTCGCTGTCGACGATGTTCATCGCCGTGCCGACCGGCGTGAAGATCCTGAACTGGTTGGCCACGATGTGGGGGGGCAGACTCCGGTTCACCACAGCGATGCTGTTCTCCGTGGGCGTGGTCTCGATGTTCACCATCGGCGGTCTCTCGGGCGTGACCCACGCGCTGGCCCCGGCCGACACCCAGCAGACCGACACCTACTACATCGTCGCCCACTTCCACTACGTGATCTTCGGCGGCATCATCCTCGGCCTCTTCGGCGGCTTCTACTTCTGGTGGCCGAAGGTCTTCGGCCACAAGCTCTCGGAGCGCCTCGGCAAGATCAACTTCTGGGTGATGATCGTCGGGTTCAACCTGACGTTCGGCCCGATGCACATCCTCGGCCTCCAGGGCATGTCGCGCCGCATCGACACCTACGCCCAGGGGTACGGCTTCGAGTTCTGGAACCTCGTCGCCACCATCGGCTCGTACATCCTCGGCGTGGCCGTGCTGCTCTTCCTGGTCAACGTGTTCTCGAGCTGGAAGCGCTCGAAGCACGAGGCGCCGGTCGGTCCCGACCCGTGGGACGCCCGGAGCCTCGAGTGGAGCATCCCGTCGCCCACGCCGGAGCACAACTTCGACGAGACCCCCGTGGTCCACGGCCTCGACGAGTGGTGGCACCGGAAGTACGGCGTCGACGAGGACGGCAAGGTCGTGCGCCTCGCCCACCCGGAGGAGATCGCGCAGAAGGGCGACGGCACCGGGGTGCACCTGCCCAGCCCGTCCTACTTCCCGCTCCTCATCGGCATCGGGTTGCCGCTCATCGGCTACGGACTGATCTTCAGCCTGTGGTTCGCGGTGCCGGGCGCCCTCCTGGTGCTCGGAGGGATCTACGGCTGGGTGTTCGAGCCGCCGGACGACCCCGACGCCCCCCACGGCCACGAGGACCACCACGACGTCGAGGAGGCCCCCGTTGGCTGACACGGCCACCGTCGCGCACGCCGGCGCCCATGCGCCGGCACACGGGAACACGGGCATGTCCAACAACAAGTTGGCCATGTGGGTGTTCCTCGGGTCGGAGTGCCTCCTCTTCGGCGGCCTCATCTCGACCTACCTGCTGTACCGCAACGAGTTCGCCGACGGGCCGGCGCCGGGGGACATCTTCGACATCCCCTTCACGTCGGTCACCTCGTTCGTGCTGCTCGCCAGCTCACTGACGATGGTGCTCGCCCTCTCGGCGCTGCAGCGTGGCGACATCCGGAACAACCGGCTGTGGCTGCTCACGACGGCGCTGCTCGGCTCGGTGTTCATCGGCGGCCAGGTCTACGAGTTCACCTCGTTCGTGAAGGAGGGCCTCGGCTTCACGACGAGCCCGTTCTCCTCGGCGTTCTTCACGCTCACGGGCTTCCACGGGGTCCACGTGACGCTCGGCATCATCATGTTGATGTCGCTGTTCATCTCCTCGCTGAAGGGCAACCTGCGCAAGGAGAACGCGGAGACGGTGGAGATCGTCGGTCTCTACTGGCACTTCGTCGACATCGTGTGGATCTTCATCTTCACGGTGATCTACCTCGTCCCGTCGCCCGAGTCCTGACGGAGTCATCGCCATGAGCACTGCCGAGACCGTCGAACCCGCCGAGGCGAACGACACCGACGCCCACGACGACGCCCACGACCACCCGGGTGACCGCAAGTACGTCGAGATCGCCATCATCCTGGCCGTCCTGACCGCGCTCGAGGTGGCGACCTACTTCTTCGAGGAGGAGCTCGGCAGCGCGCTCATCCCGATCCTGATGGTCATGATGGTGGTCAAGTTCTTCCTGGTCGCCGCCTGGTTCATGCACCTGAAGTTCGATAGCCGGCTGTTCTCGAGGCTGTTCGTGACCGGGCTCGTCCTGGCCAGTGCCGTGTACATCGCCATGCTCGCGGCGTTCGAATTCTGGAGCTGACCATGGTCCTCGGTGCGGTGAATGCCTGGGACTGGCAGCCGCACCCCGAGGTGTGGCTGCTGATCGCCGCCATCATCGGCCTGGGTGGCTATGCGGTCCGGGTCATCGGCCCGAAGGTGGTCCCGGCCGGACAGCCGGTCGTGACCGGCAAGCAGAAGGCGTCGTTCCTCGCCGCGGTGGCCGTGCTGTGGATCTCGTCGGACTGGCCGGTCCACGACATCGCCGAGCAGTACCTCTACTCGGTGCACATGGTGCAGCACCTGCTCATCACCCTGGTGGCTGCACCGTTGTTCCTCCTCGCCACGCCCGAGTGGCTGGCGCGCCTGATCTTCCTCGACGAGGGCAAGGGCGCCCAGGTGCTCCGCTGGTTCTCGAAGCCCGTCGTGGCGGGCGTGGTCTACAGCGCCCTCACGGCGCTCAGCCACTGGAGTGCCATCGTCAACGCGTCCGCGGAGAACGGCGTCCTCCACTACGGCCTCCACCTCACGCTCTTCGCATCGGCGCTGCTCATGTGGAACGCCATCGTCGGCCCGATGCCGGAGCACCGACTCTCGGTCCCGCAGCAGATGATCTACCTGTTCATCATCTCGATCATCCCGACCGTGCCGTCGGGCTGGCTCACCTTCGCCGAGGGCGTCGTCTACAGCGCCTACGACGACCCCGAGCGGCTCTGGGACGTCAGCGCGGTCGACGACCAGCAGGTCGCCGGGATGATCATGAAGATCGTCGCCGGCTTCTACATCTGGGGCATCATCCTCGTGAAGTTCCTCGGCTGGGCACGGGCGCAGGAGCGGGCGAACCATCGCCAGCCCGTCACCATCAACCGGGACCTCACCTACGACGACGTCCGGCAGGCGTTCGACGACGCCGGGCCCCCTGCGGCCGAACCCGCCGACCGCAGCCGCTGAACGGCGTTCGGCCACCGCTAGCGTCTCGCGTCATGCTCGACATCCGCAGGTTCCGCACCGAACCGGAGGTGGTCCGGGCCGGTCTCGCCCGGCGAGGTCCCGTGCCCGCCGCTTTCGACGCCATCCTCCAGCTCGACGCCGAGCGACTGGAACGGGATCGGGAGCGGGACGACGTCCGCGCCGAGATCAACCGCATCTCCAAGGAGGTGGGCGCCCTCCACCGCGAGGGGCGCGGGGCCGAGGCGGAGGAGCGCAAGGCGCAGAGCCGGGCCCTCGGCGAGCGCGAGCGTGCCCTCGATGCCCTGAGCACGGAGCTCGCCACGCAGATCCGGGAGCACCTGCTCCGGTTGCCGAACCTGCCCGCCGACGCCTGCCCCGACGGCGCCGGTGAGGAGGACAACCTGGTCCTGCGCCGCGAGGGCTGGGACCCCGACGCCTACGGGGAGCACCAGCGCGTGCCCCACTGGGACATCGGCGACGAGCTCGGCATCCTCGACCTCGAGCGCGGGGCGAAGCTGTCCGGCTCGATGTTCGTGATGTACCGCAAGGCCGGCGCCACCCTCGCCCGGGCGCTGGTGCAGCTCGCCCTGGACCGCAACGCCGACGCCTTCGAGGAGATCCGCCCGCCGACGCTCGTCAAGACCGAGACGATGGTCAGCACCGGCCACCTGCCGAAGTTCGAGGAGGACGCCTACCACCTCGAGCGGGACGGCCTCTGGGCCATCCCCACGGCCGAGGTGCCGCTCACCTCGCTCGCCCGGGACGAGATCCTCCCCGAGGCGGAGCTCCCCATGCGGCTCATGGCGCACACGTCCTGTTTCCGCCGGGAGGCGGGGTCTGCAGGGCGGGACACCCGCGGTCTGCTCCGGGTCCACGAGTTCGACAAGGTCGAGATCCTCGCCTACGCCACCCCCGAGCAGGCTCCCGCGGTCCACGAGGAGCTGCTGGCCCGGGCGGAGTCGGTGATCGCCGACCTCGGGCTCGCCTACCGCATCCTCGACATCTGCACGGGCGACATCGGCAACTCGTCGGCCCGCACCTGGGACATCGAGGTCTACGCCCCCGGCGTCGACCAGTGGCTCGAGGTGTCCTCGGTGTCGTGGTTCTCCGACTACCAGGCGCGGCGGGCGAACGTCCGGTTCCGGCCGGAGGGTGGCGGCAGCCCGCAGATCGCCCACACCCTCAACGGCTCGGCCCTCGCCGTGCCGCGGGTCTGGGCGGCCCTGGTGGAGACCCACCGCAACCCGGACGGCTCGGTCACCGTGCCCGAGGTGCTGCGGCCGTACCTCCGCGGCGCCACCACGATCGGACGCTGAGCCGGTGGACCTCGGCCACTACCGCCGGGTCTACGAGGGCGCCGGCCTCGACCGGACCGACCTCCACGACGACCCCGTCGTGCAGTTCGAGTACTGGTTCGCCGAGGTGGCGGCCACGGGGCTGTTCGAGCCGAACGCGATGGTGGTCGCCACCGTGGACACGGATGGCACCCCGGCGGCGCGCAACGTCCTCCTCAAGTCCTTCGACCACCTGGGCTTCGTCTTCTACACCAACACCTTGAGCGCCAAGGGCCGTGCGCTCGACCTCACCGGGCGGGCGGCGCTCCTGTTCAGCTGGATCGAGCTGCGGCGTCAGGTCCAGGTGCGTGGCGCGGTGACCCGGGTGGCCGACGTGGAGGCCGACGACTACTTCGCCAGCCGGCCCCGCGGCAGCCAGATCGGCGCCTGGGCGTCGCGGCAGAGCGAGGTCCTGCGCGACCGGGACGAGCTCGACGAACGGTTCGCCGCCGAGGAGGCCAGGTGGGACGGCAGGGCGGTGGACCGCCCGCCGCACTGGTCCGGCTACCGCGTCCGGCCCGAGGTCGTGGAGTTCTGGCAGGGGCGGCCGGACCGCCTGCACGACCGGTTCCGCTACACGTTGGCCGACGGCGGCTGGGACATCGAGCGGCTCTCCCCCTGAGGGGCCCGCCGCCGCTGCCACTGCAACAGGAACGCCCCGCCGACGAGCGCCCCGATGACGACTGCGAGGGCGACGCCGACGGACACCGCGCCGACGTCGTTGATCCAGTTGGTGATCCGGGTCTGGAGGTCCTCGATGGCCTGCTGGAAGCGGTTGGAAGCCGTCGTGGGGTCGTCCAGCACCCGGATCTCCCACCAGCCGTAGGCCACCAGGTAGACGCCGGCGAGGACCAGCAGGATGCCCGACACCCGGTTCACGTAGGGGAGCACGCGTCGGAGGTTCCGGGCCATCGAGCCGCGTGCGAGCGCGACCGCCATCGTGAGGAAGATCACGACGGCGCCCATGCCCGCGGCATAGGCGAGGAACGACGCGATGCCGTCGGCGAGGCCGTCGGAGGTGAAGGAGGTGACGACGGCGGCGATGAAGATCGGGGTGGTGCAGCCCAGGGACACCACGGCGTAGCTGATCCCGAAGAGGAACACGGATCCGAGCTGACGGCTGCCGGTGCCGCGGTTCATCCGTGGCAGGCCGACCTTCGGCTCGTACCCGCGCAGCATGGCGATGCCGAAGGGGATCATGAGCACGCCCAGGACGAGGGTGACCCACGGGATGCGCTCGTTGATGAACGAACGCGACACCAGGTGCGACGTCACGATGCCGAAGGTGCCGAAGACGAGGAAGAACCCGGCGGTCATGGTGAGCCCGACGGCGAGTCCGCGCAGGATGTTGCCGGCGATGCTCTGGTCGGTGTCGGTGTCCTCGAGGCCCAGGAAGTACGCCAGGTACGTCGGCAGCATGGCGAACCCGCACGGGTTGAAGGCCGCCACCAGCCCCGCCGAGAACAGGAAGGCGAAGTCGACGTCGATCACCGTCCCGCCCCCGGGGTCATGGCTCGAGCACCTCGTCGAGGACGTCGCGCAGCTCGTCGCCGGTCATCGCCCCGAGCTTGGTCTCGGCGATGGTGCCGTCGGGGGCGATCACGATCGTGGTGGGGAGGTTGACCGCTCCGGCCGTCTGGGCGTAGGAGCCGTCGCCGTCCCGGGCGACCAGGTAGGTGATGCCGGTGCGTTCGACCATCGCGTCGGCGTCGTCGGGCCGGTCGTTCACGTTGACGCCCACGAAGGTGACCCCGTCCCCGAGCTCCTGGTGGACCTCCTCGAACTCGGGCATCTCGTTGACGCACGGCGCGCACCAGGAAGCCCAGAAGTTCAGGACCACGGGTCCGTCGGCGAGGAGCTCGGCGACGCTCCGGTCGACGCCGTCGGTGGTCTCGAAGACGACGTCGACGAAGCCGTCGGCGCTCGCGTCGCCGTCGCCGCCGCTCGAACAGCCGGCACCGGCCAGGAGCAGCGGCACGAGCAGGCCGAGGGCGCGGACGGAGCGGCGGCGCATACCGGTGACGGTACCCGGCCCGGGCCCGTCCCCGGACACCACCCCGGGGCGGGGATCCTGGCGGGCGGTTGGGCCGCTGGTGGGCCGGGGCTCGCTTGTTGCGTCACCCCGGACCACCGGCGCGGCGATCTGGTCAGGCGGTCCGGAGTGCCGCCCGAGCCACGAGGTCCACGGGGATGGGGACCACCGGGAGCTGGTCCTCGGGACGGGCGATCTTGGGTGGCCGGCCTCGACGACGCTTCTGCGCCACGAGACGGCCGTGCAGGAACAGCTGGCCGCCCCAGACCCCGCACGGCTCGCCGCGCCCGAGGGCACCCTCCAGGCAGGGGTGCAGCACCGGGCAC
The DNA here is from genome assembly GCA_040382135.1 of Acidimicrobiales bacterium. Taxonomy (GTDB): domain Bacteria; phylum Actinomycetota; class Acidimicrobiia; order Acidimicrobiales; family JBEIGA01; genus JBEIGA01. The sequence continues at coordinate 5,050 of JBEIGA010000008.1, read as the reverse complement.
GTGGCGCACACGCGCTTCGCGGCGGCGATGTCGCCCAGGTCCTCGGAGAAGAAGATCCCGGTGGGCACGTCGGCCGTCCGGCACGCCGCGTGGCGTTCCCAGGTCGGTCTGCTCGAGATGGGCGTGTCCATCGCCCCTGCTCCTGTCTGTCGGTGAACGTGGCTGTCGTGGTCGTGGCTGTCGTGGTCGTGAGCGGAAAAGCACCGAGGCCGCCGGGTGATCCGGCGGCCTCGGGAGCGGTTCTCGGTCGGTGCGATCGGTGTCGCTATCCCGTCCGGTGCTCCCTCGGCCGCACGTGCTTGCAGGCGTGCACGGTCCCGGTGGTGGTGTCGGCGGCGGCCCATGCGGCCACCCAGGCGGCGGCAGCGACCGGACGACGACGCGCGGCGAGGCGGCGCATCTGCCCGCCCATCGGCTCGCGGTGGTTCGTCGTCGTCATGGCCGTGGAGTGGAGCACACCCGCGCGACGCAGGTCAACCGAATTTCGGCCCGCCCTGGCCGGGTCAGCGCAGGGCGTAGGTCTTGTGCCCGTCGATCTCGACCATCTCGGCCTCGCCCAGGAGGCGGAGGTGCTCGAGGTGCGCGTAGGTCTCGCTCGCCGCCATCTCACCCCACGACCGCTCGCGGAACATGCGCTGCATGTAGAGCTCGACGCTGGCCCGGCCGAGGTCGTCCGCCGCCTGCCGCAGGATGTCGAGCCGCTCGAGGTGGTGCTCGCGGATCTCGGCCGCCCGGCCGGCCAGGTCCTCGAAGGGGTGGCCGTGGGCGGGCAGCGCCAGGCGCACGCCGGGGAGCTGCTCCATCCGTTCCAGCGAGGCGAAGAAGCGGGCGAGTGGATCGGGCTGGTCGGTCATCCCGCCGATGTGGGGCGTGATGGTCGGCAGCACGTGGTCGCCCGACAGCAGCAGACCCTCGACGGGGTCGAGGAGGCAGAGGTGGTCCTCGGTGTGGCCGGGGGTGTGGACCGCGACCCATTCGCGGCCGGCGAGCCGCACGACCTGCTCGTCGCTGACGGAGATGCTCGGCCTCGGCACGGCGAACAGCACGCCCTTGCGGGACCGGAGCATCTCCCGGAGGTGCTCGTCCGGCGGGGGCTGGCTGCGGCTCCCCCAGGGCGTGGTCCGGGTGAAGCGGGCCCGCATCCGGGCGAGGAGGGCCTCCTCCTCGTCCTCGGTGAGACCGTCGTGGCTGTACGTGATGGGTTCCAGCTCCGCCGGCTCGTCGAGCTCCGAGCGACGCCAGACGATGCGGAAGGACTCGTGGGTGAGCAGATCCGCCCCCGACTCGTCACGGATGCGGTCGGACGCCCCGAAGTGGTCGAAGTGGGAGTGGGTCACGACCACCGTGTGCACGTGGCGGATCCCGGCGCCGAGTTGGCCGAGCCGGTCGAGGAGGGCGTCCCACGAGTCGTCCGTGGGCATGCCCGGATCCACGAGGGTGAAGCCGCGCTCGTCCTCGAGGGCGTAGCAGTTGACGTGGCCGAGGCCGGGGAGCTGGATCGGCAGCATGCACCGGTAGACGCCGGGCGCCAGCTCGGTCACGTCCGGGGACGCGGGTTCCTGCTCCTGCTTGGTGTACCTCGGTGTGTCCCCCACGGGGGCCCACCCTACGCCGTGGCGCCGTCCCCGTTCCCAGGCCGGCGGAACAGGTGCTCGCGGTAGAAGCGAAGCTCGATGAGGCTCTCGCGGATGTCGTCGAGGGCGCGATGGCCCGCCTGCTTGCGGGGGGCGGCCTCGAGCTCCTTCGGGTACCAGCGCCGGGCGAGCTCCTTGATGGTGGACACGTCGACGCTGCGGTAGTGCAGGTACTCCTCGATCTCGGGCATCCAGCGCGCGAGGAAACGGCGGTCGGTGCCGATGGAGTTGCCGCACAGCGGCACGGTGCGGGCCTCCGGGACGTGGGTCCGGATGAAGGCGAGGGTCTCCGCCGTGGCGTCGGCGAGGCTGACCGACGAGCTGCGGATCCTGGGGAGCAGACCGCTGCGGGTGTGCATCTCCCGCACCACGTCGGCCATCCCGGCCAGCAGCTCCTCGGGTTGGTGGATCACCAGATCGGGGCCCTCGGCGACGAGGTTCAGGTCGTCGTCGGTGACGAGCGAGGCGATCTCCACGATCACGTCGCGGTCCGGGTCGAGCCCGGTCATCTCCAGATCCATCCAGACCAGCACGGACCCGATGGTATCGACCGGTACGGCTAGGGTGCGGCGGTGCTCGAGTTGCCCGTCGTCCGCCTCGATCCCGATCTGCCGCTCCCGTCCTACGCCACCGAGGGCGATGCAGGCGCCGATCTCGTCGCCCGGGAGGACGTGCTCCTCGCCCCCGGGGGCGGCCGCGGCCTCGTGCCCACCGGTGTGGCCGTCGCCATCCCGCCCGGGTACGCCGGGTTCGTGCAGCCGAGGAGCGGCCTCGCCCTGCGCCACGGGGTCACGTGTCTCAACACCCCGGGCCTCATCGACTCCGGATACCGCGGCGAGCTGAAGGTGCTGCTCGTGAACACCGACCCGGTCGAGCCGTTCCAGGTCCGGCGGGGTGAGCGGATCGCCCAGCTGGTGATCCAACGGGTGGAGCACGTGGCCTTCACGGTGTGCGACGAGCTGCCGCCGTCGAGTCGGGGCGAGAGCGGCTTCGGCAGCACCGGTCGGTAGCCGCTCCGGTCGGTCGGTGCCCCGGCGTCAGTCGTCCTGGGCCGTGAGCTCGACGACCACGGTCGCAGTGGGGGCGTCCACCCGGCACCGGGTGTCGAGCGGTTCGACGAGGGTGCCGAAGCGCTCGACGGCCGCGGTCCCGAGCGGTCGTACCGGTGCTTCGAGCCGGAGTTCGACCGCGAGCGACTCGTCCGAGACCAAGTACCGCCCGTGGATGGTGTCCTCCTCGCCCCGGGACACCGACAGCAACAGGACCAGCGCCTCGTCGACGGCGAGCCGGAGGTCTTCGATCCGTCGTGCCGGCGCGCGCAGGCGGAGCGCCAGAGAGGAGGCCGCGACCCGCGCGATCCGCGCGTACGGGCCCGACGCCGGTAGGTCCAGCCGGATCTCGTCCTGTGCGTCGCCGCCCACGGTTCCAGTGTTGCACGACGCCTGCCGCCGGACGGCGGTCGCACGTAGGGTTGCCGGCATGACGGTCCTGGTCGACGAGGCGCGCTGGCGGTGGCGAGGCCGGCTGTGGGCGCACCTCGTCAGCGACGGCTCCCTCGAGGAGCTCCACGCCTTTGCCGAGGGGATCGGACTGCGCCGCGTGGCGTTCCATGGCGACCACTACGACGTCGACGTCGAGCACCGTGAGCGGGCCGTCGCCGCCGGCGCGCAGACGGTCGGGTCGCGGGAGCTGGTGCGCCGGCTCCGTCGTGCCGGACTGCGGTTGTCGCCCGCAGGACGGCCGGCCCCGTGGTCCGCGGCGCACGCAGGCGCGTGGCCGCTCCCTGCCGCCGTGCGCACCGCGATTGCGCCGGACCTCGATGCCGTGCTCGCTGCGCTCGCGGCGGTCGACCGACCCCTCGCCGAGGCTGTGGTGCTCCAGCGGACCGGCGAGCAGGCGGTGCTCGTCAGGCTCGCCGGACCGATCGACCTTCTGGCCCCGACCGGTGTCCGGGTCACGCGTGACGGCGCCGACACCGTGCTCGAACTGCACACGGACCACTCGCCGGCTGCGGTAGGGGTGGCATGATGGCCCGTGCCCTTGGGCGCAGCGTCCGCGCCGTCGTCGCGCTGGTCCTCCTCGCCGGCTGTGCATCCGCGCAGGAGGCCCCGGTCCTCTCCTCGTCCACGCTGCCCGAGGGAGCCGGCGCGACCTCCTCGGGGACGGTGCGTGTGGGTGACCGGACCTTCAGCTTCGCCGGCACCTGCTACGACGTCGGCGCCGGGGACGCGCTCGTGGTCGGGGCCGGCGTCGACCCCGACGGCGAGACGTTCGATGTCCTCGTGCAGGCCTTCTTCGGTGAGCCCTACGTGGTGGTCGCGCTGGCCGACGGCACCCGGTTCGAGCCTGCGCTCGATGCTCCGCTCGACCTGTTCTTCGATGCCGACCTGGTGCGGGGGACCGGCGTCCGCTTCGTCACCGGGCTCGAACCGGGGAGCGACATGGTGGGGACGCCGGCCGGCGAGGGCGAGGTGTCGGTGACCTGTGACGGCTACGTGCGGGGGATGCCGCCCGGTTACGACGGCGCCGACGGCGGCGTCGAAGGCAGCTGAACGGGACTGCAGGGGATGCTCGGCAGGACCAGCGGAACCCGTCCGGAGCGGAACGACGTGACCATCGCACCGTCGGTCTCGAAGATCACGCGGAAGGCGGCATCGGTCTCGTCCTGCGGGACGAACACGATGTCCTCCCCGCTCCCGTCGGCGCGGGGCGCCGGCTGGGCCTGGGCGCCGTAGCGGGCGTACACGTCGGCCACGGGGGACCCGATGCCGATCCCGGAGCGGGTGCGGACGGGCCCCTCGAGGATGTCGACCCGTTCGACCGCGCCGTCGAACACGGTGAAGCGCACGCCGGCCGGCGCCTGCTCGGGCACGTACACGGTGCAACGGGCCGCTGGTCCCTCGGGGACGAACACGGTCCCGGCCGCCGCCTGCGCTCCCGCCAGCGACATCCCGAACGTGACCTCGTCCAGGCCGACGGTGCTCACCGTCGACGTCTCGTCCAACGCCGGCGGCCCGAGCGAGGTGGTCGTGGCCGACTCGTCGACCGTCGTGGTGGTGGCCTCGGCGACGTCGGTCCCCGTCGACCCGATCTCGGCCTCGGTCTCCGAGGTCGAGGTGTCGTCGGGGCTGGTGGTCTCCGGGCCGGCGTCGGGCTCGGCGTCGTCGTCCCCGCCGCAGCCGGCGACGAGCAGCGCCCCGGCCAGCATCGCTCCCAGCAGCGTTCGCATGGCCCGACGCTAGACGTGCGACGCACCCGAAACCCGGCGCGCCCGCACCCGCCGCCGGGTGCTGTTCGGTTGTCAAAGAGCGCTTGGGCGCCGGGCGATGTGGTCGTCCCGGTGTCGGGGCGCGTGCCGGTGGCCGGCCATTGCAGGCCGGGCGGGGCGCGGGTGGGGGACAGGGGGAGTGGTGGTG
>JBEIGA010000007.1:0-33177 GCA_040382135.1 Acidimicrobiales bacterium | reverse complement strand
GGCAGGTCGACTACCGCATCCTGCGCTGGCAGTACCGCCTCGACAGCCCCTCGGTCGACCGCCTCCTGCCGTGGGGGATCGCCGCAGGCCTCTTCGCGGTGTTCGGGCTCGTCGCCCTCGCCAACCACCGTGAGCTCGAGACCGGGACCGTCCTGGCCAACCACCTCCAGGGGATGTGGCTCGTGCGGACGGGTCGGGACACCGCCGGGACCATCGGGGGCACCGACTACCTGGGCGACCAGGCGGCGCTGATCCTCTGGCCGCTCGCGCAGCTGAGCCGGGTCGTGCCGCCCGTGCAGCTGCTTCTCCTGCTGCAGTCGTTGGCCCTCGCCACCTCGGTGGTGCCGGTCTGGCGGCTCGCCCGTCGGGTCGTGCAACTGCGGGTCGGGCCGACCCTCGCCCTCGTGTCGGCGTTCGCGTTGCACCCCAGCGTGCACGAACTGGTCGTCGCCGACTTCCACCCCGAGGTCTTCGCCGTCCCGGCCCTGCTCGGGGCGACGCTGGCCGGCCTGGAGGGGCGTCCGTGGCGGCTCGGGGTCATGGCCACCATCGTGCTCGCGTCCCGCGCCGACCTCGGTCTCGCCCTCGCGGGGCTGGGCATCCTCCTGGCCGCCGAGGGCCGCCGTCGTCTCGGGGGCGCGCTGGCGGCCGCGGCCCTCGCCTGGTTCGCCCTCGCGGTGTTCGCGTTCCAACCGGCGCTGTCCGGCGGCGACTACCCGCACCTCGATGCTTTCGCCGCCTACGGGGATACCCCGTTCTCGATCGTCCGGGGGATGGTCTCCAACCCGGGCGAGGTCCTCGCCGACCTGCTCGCACGGGAGCACATCGAGCGGTTGGTGCTCGTCCTCGCGCCGTTCGTCTTCCTCCCGCTGGCGTCGCTCCGACACCTGCTCCCGGCCGTGCCGCTCACGGCCCTCTACTTCGTCGCCGACCTCGAGACGGGTGCCGGCGGCGTGGGCGGCGCGCCGCAACAGGACGTTCCCATGCTGGTGTTCGCCGCAGTGGCGGCGTTGTTCGCCCTGCGACGGCTGGGCCGCCGCTCGGGGATCGGTCGGGTGGTGGTCGACCGGTCGATCGTCGGCGTGCTGGTGGCGGGGGCGGTGCTGGTCCAGGTCGTCGCCTCGCCCCTGTCGCCCTACGAGCACCCCTGGGAGCTCGGTCGGCGCGACGCCGCCGACGGCGCCCGGTTGGCCACGGCGGAGCTCGTGGCCGACCGCGGCGTGCTGCGGGCGTCGCCCCTCCTGCTGCCGCTGGTCGCGGAGCGTGACGGGCTGCGGGAGCTCGACACCACCGGCCCGGCACCCCGTCCGCGGGACGCGGCGACGGGCGTGGACCTGATCCTGTTCGACGAAGCGGCCGCGCCCCAGTGGACCCGTCTGCAGCACCGGGCCTTCATCGGCGGGCTCCAGGACCTCGGCTTCGTCATCGTCTCCCGCGACGAGGGGGTCTGGCTGCTCGCCCGGCTCTGACCCGAGCCGCCGTCCTGGTCAGTCCGGGACGTTCGTCCCGTGACCGTGGTCCCGCAGGGTTGCCCGCAGGGTGGCCGCCACGGTGTCGAGGTCGGCCGGGTCGGGGGCGGTGTCGGCCTGGGCGAAGTCGAGGTGGCGCATGCTCCCGACGGGCACCACGTGCAGGTGGGTGTGCGGCACCTCGAAGCCGGCGATCATGAGGCCCACCCGGAGCGGGGAGAAGGCCTCCTGCACCGCCCGCCCGACCGCCTTGGCCACGAGCGTCAGGTGCGATGTGAGCTCGGCGGGCAGGTCGAGCCAGTGGTCGATCTGCTCCACGGGGATGACGAGGCAGTGCCCGCGGTTGAGCGGCCGGATGTCGACGATGGCGACCGCCCGGTCGTCCCGCCAGACGAAGCGTCCGGGGATCTCGCCCGCGATGATGCGCGTGTAGATCGAGGGAGCGGCGGGGGACTCGGGACTCGTCATGCCGTCGATCGTATGCTCGGCCCGTGGCCGACACCGCAAGCACCCGCGTGCTCACCGTTCCCAACGTCATCAGCGCCGTGCGCCTGGCGTTGGTGCCCGTCTTCCTCTGGCTGCTGTTCGGGGTGGAGGACCGCCACGCGGCGGCATGGCTGCTCGGCGCGCTCGGCGCCACCGACTGGGTCGACGGCTGAATCGCCCGCCGCTTCGACCAGACCTCCGAGCTCGGCAAGGTGCTCGACCCCATCGCCGACCGGGCCGTGCTCTTCGTCGGCGTGGTCGGGATCATGATCGACGGCTCGGTGCCGGCGTGGTTCGCGGTGCTGACCCTCGTCCGCGAGGGGCTCGTCGCCGTCGCCGCCGTCGTGCTCGGCGCTCTGGGTGCCCGGCGCATCGACGTCACCTGGTGGGGCAAGACCGGCACGTTCCTGCTCATGTTCGCCTTCCCGCTCTTCCTCGCGTCGGAGGCCGACCTGAACTGGTCCGGCCTCGCCCGGGTGCTGGCCTGGCTGTGTGGCATCCCGGGTCTGGCCATCCACTGGTACAGCGCCGCCGGCTACGTGCCCGCCGCACGGGACGCCCTGCGGGACGGACGGGCGGCCCGACGGGTCGAGTCCGGGGACCCGTCCATCCGGTAGCGTTCTGGGGATGAACGTGCCCGAGGACCTCCGCTACTCCAGCGACCACGAGTGGGCCCGCCTCGAAGGCGGCAGGGTCCGGGTGGGGATCACCGACTACGCCCAGGACGCCCTCGGCGACGTCGTGTTCGTCCAGCTCCCGGAAGTCGGGGCCGCGGTCGCCATCGGTGGCAGCTTCGGCGAGGTCGAGTCGACCAAGTCGGTCTCCGACCTCTACGCACCGTTGGCCGGCGTGGTGGTCGAGGTGAACGCCGACCTGGTCGATCATCCCGAGCGGCTCAACGACGACCCCTACGGCGACGGCTGGGTCTGCGTGATCGAGCCCGCCGACCCGGGCCAGTTCGAGCAGTTGCTCGATGCCGCCGCCTACCGGACCCTCGTCGAGGCCTGACGTGGCAGGGCCGGTGTGCCCGACGTGCGGGCACGGGAACACGCCCGGGTCCCGGTTCTGCAGCTCCTGCGGGACGGCGCTCGACGTCGCCCCCGTGGAGCATCCCACCGACGTGCTCGTGATCGAGGGGACCGAGCTCGACGCCGCCACCGACGTCGACCGCTCCCTGTTCCCCTCCGACATCGGGTTGCTGCTCGTCCAGCACGGTCCCAAGTCGGGATCCAGGTACGTGCTCGACACCCCGGTGGTCTCGGCCGGCCGGCACCCCGACAGCGAGATCTTCCTGGACGACGTCACCGTCAGCCGTCGTCACGCCGAGATCCTGCGGGTGGGCGACCAGTACGTCGTCCGCGACGTCGGATCCCTGAACGGCACCTACGTGAACCGCCGCCTGGTCGAGGAGGCCACGCTCGAGGACGGCGACGAACTGCAGATCGGCCGCTTCAAGCTGGTGTTCCTGCACGGGACCCGGGGATGAGCGACGGGTCGGCGGGACACACGGTGACCGGGCAGTCCTCCATCGGGCACTACGCCATCGGCGAGGTGCTCGATCTGCTCAAGGGCGAGTTCCCGGACGTCACGATCTCCAAGATCCGGTTCCTCGAGAGCCAGGGGCTCATCGAGCCGGAGCGGACGCCGTCGGGGTACCGGAAGTTCTCCGAGGACGACATCGACCGCCTGCGGTGGGTGCTGGTCCAGCAACGCGACCACTTCCTGCCGCTCCGGGTCATCCGGGAGCGGCTCGACGTGCCCGAGCCCGATCCCGATCCCGAAGCCGAGGAGGTCGCGGTGGCACGGACGCCCGACGACACGCCCCGCCGCCCCACCCCCCGGCCTCCCGCGCCGGGAGCCGGCCCCCGCCTCCCGGCGATCTTCGCCGACCGCCCACGCCCGGCGTCGTCCCCTCACCCTCCCGCCCGTCCCCAGAGCCGTGGGGCGGACCTGGTGTCGTTGACCGCGGCGGAGCTGGCCGACGCCACCGGGCTCACCACCGCGCAGGTCGCCGAGCTCGACCACTTCGGCATCCTCGTCGGGCGCACCTACGGCGGCGAGCGGATCTACGACGACGAGGGGCTCGCCCTCGCCCGGGCCGCCGCCGGTCTGCTCGCCCACGGGCTCGAGCCGCGGCACCTGCGCAGCTACCTCCTCGCCGCGCAGCGCGAGGCCGGCATCCTGGAGCAGGCGGTCTCACCGTGGCGTCGGCACCGTGACGCGGCCTCGCGCCAGCGGGCAGGTGAGGTGGCCGAGGAGCTCGCCCGGCACGGCGACACGCTGCGTGCGGGGCTCGTCCGACGCGAGCTCCGGGGACCTGGGCGCTGAGTCCCCGCCGGGGCCGGGTAGGGTTCCGTCGTGGTCGAGATGGAGGTGCTCGAGGTCCGGGTCGAGTTGCCGAGCAACACGCCCGTCGTGCTGCTCCGCGAGACCTCGGGCGCCGGGCGGCTCCTGCCGATCTTCATCGGCGGGGCCGAGGCCACGGCCATCGCCCTGGCGCTCGACGAGGTGGAGACGCCCCGTCCGATGACCCACGACCTCTTCGCCAAGGTCCTCGGCGACCTCGCCGTGACGCTGGAGCGGGTGGTGGTGACCGAGCTCCGGGACCGCACCTTCCATGCGGAGCTGATCCTGGCCCGGGGTGACGAGGTCCGCACCGTCTCGGCCCGGCCCTCCGACGCCATCGCGCTGGCGGTCCGGACCGGCTCCCCGGTGTACGCCGAGGACGCCGTGCTCGACGAGGCGGGTGTCGACCCGGCCACGGTGGCGGGCGACGACGACGACGAGGCGGCCGGAGGCGACCCCGACACGGTGGTCGAGGAGTTCCGGGCCTTCATCGACCAGGTCCGTCCCGAGGACTTCCAGTAGGCCCGTCCCGCTACGGTTCGCGCGGTGCGCGCGAAGATTCGCGCGAGGGTCGTTGACCCGCGCGCGCCGGACTCCTAACCTCAGCCTCGTCACAGCGATGGAATTCCGCCGGTGTCATCCGTTCCCCGACGGACCCGGCCGGGAGGAGCACGGCATGTCGGATCCCACTCTCGACCTCGGCGACGCCACCGTCGCCGCCGGGTTCCCCGGGAAGAAGGCGGCGGAGATCGTCGGCATCAGCTACCGGCAGCTCGACTACTGGGCCCGCACGGACCTGATCCGCCCCTCGCTGGCCGATGCCACGGGCAGTGGGTCGCGGCGGCGCTACTCCTACCGGGATCTCCTCGAGCTGAAGCTCGTGAAGAGCCTGCTCGACGCCGGGATCCGCCTCGAGCAGGTGCGGGAGGCGTTCACCTACGTGCGGGAGAACCTCGACGAGGACGTCACCAGCGTGAACCTGGTGCTCAGCGGGAGCCAGTCCGTGGTGGTGCGCACGGGCGAGGAGCTCATCGACCTGGTGCGCAAGGGCCAGGGTGTGCTGAACGTGCTCCCGCTGGCCGGCGTGAAGGAGGAGCTCGACGCGAAGATCGTCGAGCTGTTCCCGTCCTCGGCCGAGGACGTCGCCATCGCCGCCGGCGAGTGAGCGTGTTCGCCCATCCGTCGGAGGCCGAGTTGGCGTCCCTGTTCGACCGGGCCGGCGTCCGCTGGGAGTACGAGCCCACCACGTTCGCCCTCGAGCACCACCCCGACGGGTCGTTGCGCACGGCGTTCACCCCGGACTTCTACCTCCCGGCGCACGACCTGTACGTCGAGCTGACGGTGCTCCGCCAGTCGTTGGTGACCCGCAAGAACCGCAAGGCACGTCTGCTGCGCGAGCGGTACCCGGAGGTCCGCCTCCGGGTGATCTACCGGCGGGAGTGGGCCGAGATCAGCGCTGCCGCCGATCTCGGCGGGTTGCTCGTGCCGCCGCTCCCAGCGGCCGCCTGACCGGCAGGGTCACCCCGGCTACCCTCACCGGGTGGACCTGAAGCACTCGCCCCTCGATGCCGCCCACCGCGCGCTCGGCGCCAAGCTCGTGCCCTTCGGCGGCTGGGACATGCCCCTGGCCTACGACTCCGGCACGCTCGCGGAGCACCGGACCTGCCGGGAGGACGCCGTGGTGTTCGACGTCAGCCACCTCGGGACCGTGCGCGTCTCGGGCGCAGGGGCGTTCGACCGGCTCCAGGCCGCCCTCACGAACGACCTCCGACGGATCGGCCCGGGGCGGGCCCAGTACACCCACCTGCTCGACGAGGCCGACGCCTCGGTGCTCGACGACATCATCGTGTGGTGGGTCGACGCGGACCGCTTCGACGTGATGCCGAACGCGTCCAACACCGACCGGGTCGTCGACGCGCTCGCCGGGCAGGGGGTCGAGGCCGTCGACGTCACCGCCGGACGCGCCGTGCTCGCCGTGCAGGGTCCGTCGGCGCGGGCGAAGCTCGCAGCCATGGCACCGGAGGCCGCGGCAGTGGCCCGGTTCCACGTCACCCGCTTCACCTGGGGCGGGTTCGAGTGCGTGGCCGCGGGTACGGGCTACACGGGCGAGGACGGTGTGGAGTGCGCGGTGCCGGCCGAGATCGCACCCGCGTTCTGGGACGCGGTCCTCGTCGCCGGCATCGCCCCTGCCGGCCTCGGCGCCCGGGACACCCTGCGGCTCGAGGCCGGGCTGCCGCTGCACGGGCACGAGCTCGGACCGGGCATCACCCCGCTGCAGGCCGGTCTCGGGTGGGTGGTCCGCTGGGACAAAGGCGACTTCCGGGGTCGGGGAGCGCTCGAGCGCGAGCGGGAGGCCGGCATCGCCCGACGGTTGCGCGGCCTCGTGGTCGAGGGCCGACGTCCGCCGCGGGCCGACCAGGCCGTGCTCCTCGACGAGCGTCCCGTTGGCGTCGTCAGCTCCGGCAACTTCTCCCCGATGCTCGAACGGGGCATTGCGCTGGCCTTCCTCGAACCGGGGCTCGAGCCCGGGACCGAGGTCGTGATCGACGCCCGTGGCTCCTCGTCGCCGGCGCGGGTCGTGCCGCTCCCGTTCTGGCCGCCGGCGGACTGAGGCACGCCCGCCGGAGGATCGCCGGCGCAACGGGAAGAAGGCGTGCACGCCTGCGGTTTCAAGGGATGACCGAGCACGCAGGAGCGCACGATGACCCCCAGCACCGACCACGTCGAGTCCCGGATCCGCGGCCTGCGGCACCGTGCGGCGTCGCTGCGGTCACAGGCGAAGGTGCTGACGCCCGTGCTCGGCGACACCTACCGCCGACGGGCCCAGGAGCTCGAGCTCGAGGCGTTCGTCCTCGAGCAGCGCGACGACGCCCGCCGGGCCATCGTCGGCGTCTGATCCCCCCACCACGCCCGTCCCTTCCCCCCGGGACCGGGCGTGTCGAGCCGGACCCGGTGGCACCGTCTCCCCCCTGCGGTGCCACCGGGCGGCCGGCCGTCTGCGCCAGGCTGTTGCGGTGCGTCGGAGCCTTCGCATCGTCCTGCCGCTGACCGCTCTCATGGGCCTCTCCCTTCCGGCCTGCGCCGCGGACGAGGGCGCCGACCGGGCACCCGCAGCCGAAGCGCCCGCGAACACCGCTCCGCCGGCGCCTCCCGTGATGGCGCCTCCCGTGACGGAGCCTCCCGTGGCGAGCCCTCCTGCGTCGGTCCGACCGGACCCGGTACCGTCCACGACGGTGCCACCCGCCTACTCCGCCACCGTCTCGCCGATCGATGATGCGGTCCGGGCCCGCATGCCGCACGCCTGGCGGCCCGGTTGCCCGGTGCCGCTCGAGGAACTGCGCCTGCTGACCCTCACCCACTGGGATCTGGACGGGCAGGCCCGCACCGGTGAGCTGGTGGTGCACGAGTCGGTGGCCGACGATCTCGTCATGGTCTTCGGGTCGCTCTGGGACGCCGGGTTCCCCATCACGAGGATGGAGCTCGTCGACGTGTTCGAGGGTGACGACGACCGCTCGATGGCTGCCGACAACACCTCGGCGTTCAACTGCCGGGAGATCGCCGGTCGCCCAGGGGTCTGGAGCAACCACGCCTACGGCCGGGCCGTCGACATCAACCCGCTCCGCAACCCGTGGGTGCGCGGCGACCGGGTCGATCCGCCGGGCGGCGTCGCGTTCCTCGACCGCACTGCGGACGTGCCGGGTCTCATCCGTGAGGGCGAGGTCGTGGTGGCGGCGTTCGCCTCCGTCGGCTGGTCCTGGGGCGGCCACTGGAGCACCCCGGACTACCAGCACTTCGAACACGCCGTGGACTGAGGTCGGTCGGTACCCTTTCGGGCGTGCGCATCCTCCACGACCTCCGTGACCGCCTCGACGAGGGTGAGCGGGCCGTCACCTCGATCGGGGTGTTCGACGGCGTCCACCTCGGGCACCAGCACCTGCTCGCCCGGGTGCGGGCGCTCGCCGCGGAGCGCTCGGCCCTCGCCGCGGTGGTCACGTTCGACGTCCATCCGGCGCTGGTGATCCGGCCGGAGAACGCGCCCAAGCTGCTCACCACCCTCGACCAGCGGCTCGAGCTGCTGGAGCAGCAAGGGGTCGAGGTCGTGTACCTGGTCCACTTCGACGAGGCGCGTTCCCGCACGAGCCCCGAGGACTTCGCCCGGGAGGTCTTCGTCGACGCGCTCCACGCGTCGGCGGTGGTGGTCGGCGAGGACTTCCACTTCGGCCGCGGTCGCACGGGCAACGTGGCGATGCTCTCGACGCTCGGCGAGGACGCCGGGTTCGACGTGCTCGGCCTCGACCTCGTGACCCTCGGCCCGGACGCCCCGGAGCCCGTGCGCTCCACCGCCGTCCGGCGGGCCCTCGCCGGCGGCGACGTCCGCCGCGCCGCGGCCATGCTCGGCCGGCCCTTCGAGGTCCGGGGTGAGGTGATCAGCGGGGAGCAGCGGGGCCGCACGATCGGGTTCCCGACGGCCAACATCGAATCCGATCCGGCCATGGCCTGGCCCGCTGACGCGGTCTACGCCGGGTGGTTCATCCGCGAGGACGGCAGCCGGCACCCGGCCGCGGTGAACATCGGCAAGCGGCCGACGTTCCACGAACACGCCGAGCGCTCCCTGCTCGAGGCACACCTGATCGACTTCGAAGGCGACCTGTACGGCGAGCAGGCCCGCGTCCAGTTCGTCGAGTTCCTGCGCAGCGAGCAGCGCTTCAGCGGGATCGACGCCCTCGTCGCCCAGCTCAAGGACGACGTCGAGCGCTCCCGCCAGATCCTGGGCGCATAGGCGGCCGGGTTCCGGTGCTGATCCTCCTGCGCCACGGTCGGACGGCGAACAACGCGCAGTCGCTCCTGCAGGGGCGGGTGGACGCCTCGCTCGACGAGGTCGGGGTGGGGCAGGCCGAGCAGGCGGGGCGCCACATCCGGGACACCTGGACGGTGGACGAGGTGGTGACCTCCTCCCTGGTGCGCACGGCGGAGACCGCTGCGGCAGCGGGGCTGGACCGGCGGCCGACGCGCGTCGATCCGCGCTGGGACGAGATCGACTACGGCGCCGCCGACCTGCGCGGGAACGGTGCGGCGATGGAGCTCATCGAGCGCTGGGCGGCCGACGTCGAGTACCGGCCACCGGGCGGCGAGTCGATGGGGGCGCTGTTCCGTCGTGTGGCCGATGCCTGCGACGACCTCGTGCGCGCGCATCCCGCCCGCACGACGGTGGTGGTCACCCATGCGCTCCCGATCAAGGCGGCGACCGCGTGGGCGCTGGGAGGGACCCCGCTGACCATGCTGCGCATGCGGGTCTCGGTGTGCTCGATCACCGTGCTCGAGCGCGCCTCCTCGGGGCTCGTGCTGTCGTCGTTCAACGACGTGGCGCACCTTTCTGCGCGCTGAGCGTCGGATCCTCGAGGAGACCGACGGGGCCCGCCGTAGGGGAGGCGAGCACCAGTCGACGGCGGAGTGCCGCGCCGAGCCCTGGAGCGCCCGGACCCGAGAGCTCGATGCGGACCTGGAGCCCCTGTCCGGTGTCGTCGATGGGCACCGCGGGCCCGTAGGACGCCACGGCGGTGGCGGCACCGATGCCACCGGGGTTCGTCGGGGCGGTGGTCAGGAGCGCACGATCGCCGTGGACCTCGACCAGGGAGAACCCGAGGTCGCCGAGGGCATCGAGTACGAGACCGAGCACCTGGTCCGAGCGGAGACGCCAGACGGACAGGGTCAACAGCAGGGCCGGGGACGGCGGCGCAGCCGGGGTCGGGTCGGGTCGGGTCCCGGCCCACAGCGCAGCGATCCGGACGTCGGCCAGCGCGGCGTCGGTCGGCGCAGCCCCGGGCGGGGGTCGGCGACGGCGGGCGACCACGGCCCCGACCAGCGCCCCGATGATCGCCGCGGCGACGACCGCGCCGGCCACCCCCACGGCCTCTGCCGTGGTCGCTGCGAGCAGGGTCTCGACGGGGTGCACACGAAATGACACCATACGGAAGGACGAGCTGCAAAGGGATCAGCGCATGGCGGAGACGACGACCCCCGCACGGGGGAGGACCCACCTCGACCTCGGGCATCCGGTGTGGACCCCCGACGAGGACACCGAACCCTTCCGGTTCACCCACGACCTGGTCGGCCACCCCCTGCTCGGCATCGATGCGCTGGCCGAGCTGGCCGACGCGCTCCCCCCGGCATCGGTCGAGACGGCACCCGCGGTCCTGTCCGAGGTCGTCGCGGGGTTCCGTCCGACCGTGTGGGCGGGCACGGGGGCGAGCGGCGCGGTCCGCGAGGCCGAGCAACGGGGCCTCTGGGTCGCGCTCAGCAACATCGAGCAGCAGCCTGCCTACCGGGAGCTCGTCGACGGTCTGCTCGCCGAGTTCTCCGCAGCGGCCGGCCTGCCGGCGGGGACGGTGCTCCACGGCGAGGGCTACGTCTTCGTCACGGCCGGCGGATCGACGTTGCCGTTCCACGTCGACCACGAGCACAACCTCTTCCTGCAGCTCACCGGCGACAAGCACTTCCGCATCGGCGACTTCCCCGACGCCACCCGGCGGGCCCTGACCTTCGAGGGCATGTACAGCGGCGAGTACGGCGCCACCGATCACGCGCCGGTGGACGTGGTGTCCCACCTGCTGCACCCCGGCGACGGGCTGTTCGTCCCGCCCAAGGCCGTGCACTCGGTGATCACCGACGGCCCCTCGGTCTCGTTGTCGATCGTGTGGTCCACGCCCGAACTGCAACGCGCTGCCCGGGTGCACGCGGTGAACGCCCACCTGCGGCGGCTGCGGCTCTCACCGCGGCCGCCGGGCCGTTCGCCTGCGGTGGACCAGTGCAAGGTGGCGGCGGCCGCCGGCTGGCGGCGCGTGCGCTCGCTCGTCCCCGGTCGGGGCTGACACCGGTCGTCAGGAGCCGAGGGGGAACTCCTCCTCGACCCGCCACCCGGTCCGCCGGTCGAAGACGAGCAGGGTGAGGCGGTCCACGGTGGTCCGGACGGGCAGGAGGGGCTGTGCCGCCCTCTCAGCGCGGTCGGCCTCGGTACCCTCTGCGTAGGCGACCGTGAGGTGGGGGACCGTCGCCCCGGCCGTGGGCTCGGGCAGGCCGGGCCATCGGCGGCGCACGGCGTGGCCGAGGGTGCGGAAGGTGGCGGCGTCGTCGGGACGCAGGTGCACCGAGCCCGGGAACCGGCCGACCTCGTGGAACCCGACCGTGAAGGTGTGGTGCCCGGCGGCGATCCCCCGGAGCTCGTCGAGGCACGTCGCGTCGACATCGGGTGCGGGCAGGAACGGGTAGGTGATCGTGACGTGGGCGGGCATCCCGTCCATGTCGGCGAGGCCGGTGGCCGCCAGGACCGGCTCCGCCTCGGCCACCACCACGACGAGCGCCGTGGCCCAGACCCGCCGCAGGCGGCGTCCGGTCGCGTGCCGGACCCGGCGGACCGGTCGCCAGGGATCGAGACGGGTGCTCACCGGTGGGGACGCCACGCCGAAGCGTCGGACCAGGGCCTCGAGGTCGCGGCGCTGGTGGGCGTACAGCCGGAACCCCTCGTGGGCGGCGATCTGGCTCCCGACGCCGATGCAGGGGTAGGTCCGTCCGGCAATCGTGCCCGTGGTCCGTTCGGTGGCGGGGAGCGGCGCCGCGACGCCGGGGTCGGGTGCGCCGGGTCCGGTCGTGCTGGTGACCAGGAGCAGGTCGAGCGTGCGTCCGTCGGGTCGGCGGAGCACGGCGCGCACGGGGAGGACGGCCCCGCTCGGGCTGCGGTGGGTGGTGACGTCGTAGCCGAGCGGTGCCAGCGCGGCCACCGCACGGGCTTCGCCGTCGTCCTCCCAGTCGACGCACACGTCGATGTCGGCGTGCGACCGGGTGCGGGTCCCCAACAGGGCGTCGACACCCCAGCCCCCGGCGAGGTGCCAGGAGAGCCCGGCCGCATCGAGGCGGTCGGCCACGGCGCGGAGGTCGTCGTCGGCGATGCGGAAGAGCCGGCCCCGCACCTGCTCGAGCAGGGCGTCCGCCCCCGGACCGATCACCGGCAGGTGGGCGAGGGCGCGTCCGACATGTCGCGCGGCACCGCGCATCCGTTGCCCTGTGGTCCCGCCGACCAACATGCCCTCACCCGCCTCGGGGGCACCGTAGTGCCTCGTGGAGGGCGTGCCACGCCGGCTTCGGCGCGCCGTCGACGTCACGGACACCGAAGCCCCCGGGGTCCGACTCCTCGTCCCGATCCCGGTCTGCGTAGACGAACAGCGGTCCGATCCCCGGCGTCGCCTGTGCCGCGACGATCGCTGCCACGATCCCTTCGGCCTGGACCTCCTCGGTCACCGCCCGGGGGTGGTCACCCGTCGGGAACCCGTACTCGGTGAGCCACAGGGGCAGGCTGCGGCCCTCGCCGTCGACGGCGAGCTCGGCGAGCGCCGGGAGTCGTCCGAACAGGTTCCAGGGCTCGCCGCCCTCGGGCAGCGCCGGGAACGAGTAGGGGTGGATGCCGACGGCGTCCACGTCGTCGAGCCCTCCGGCGGCGCCCATGGCGGCGAGGAAGCGTTCCGGTTCCCACTCGGCGCCGTCGACGGTGTCCGTCGCTGGGGCGAGCCCCCCGCTCAGGACGAACGCATCGGCGTCGGCCCCCCGGATGGCCGCCGTCGTCTCGACGAGGAGGCGGGCGTAGGCGTCCGGGTCGGGCCGCGGCTGCCAGAACGCGTCCAGGTTGGGCTCGTTCCACACCTCCCACGCATCGACGGTGTCGCCGTACCGCTCGACGGCGCGGGCGGCGAACGCCGCGAGGTCCGCCGGGTCGGTGGGTGGCGTCTTGTCGTCGGTGGCCGCGGGGCGGGCCCACGTCGGCGTGTAGGCGACGAGGAGGAGCACCCGCAACCCGGCGTCGCGGGCGAGTGCGACTGCGGTGTCGGTCGCGTCCCAGTCGGGCGCGCCGCGGGTCCGCTCCACCCAGGACCAGTCGAGGTCGAGCCGGACCCAGGTGGCCCCGCTCTCGGCCATGGCATCGAGGTCCTCGGCCATCCCCGCAGGATCGCCGAAGAAGCTCGCGCCGGGGGAGTAGCCCACGAGCCGGCCGTCGGCGCGCGGACCCGGCCCGCATGCAGGCGGTGGCCCGTCGGTCGAGTCCACGGAGGGCCCCTCGTCGGGACGCAGGAGGACGGCGACGAGCGCCGCAGCGACGAGGAGGAGGAGCACGCGGATCCGGGTGGTGCCGGGGGATCGGCCTGGGTCGCCCGGCGTCGGTGGGGTGACGGCGCCGCTCATGGGCGACCCCGGAGGTCTGCCGGATCCAGTGCACCGGTCGCCCGGGCGAGACCGACGAACGCGGCCGCGACGAGGACGCCGCCCACCGCCCACGGCACCACCCCGTCGAGGACGAGCCCCACGCCGTAGGCGCCCAGCGCGGCAACGGCGACCCGGGGCAGGGCCGCCAGAGGGAGGGGACGGACGTACGGGATCCGGAGCATGAGCACGGTGAGCGCCACGAGCACGAGCACCTCCGTCACGAGCGTTGCGACCGCGGCACCGTCGAAGGACCAGCGGGGGATCAAGGCGGCATTCAGTCCGACGTTGACCAGGAGGCCGCCGCCGGCCACCCACGGGTAGGCACGGTGGTTGGAGGTGGCCGCCAGGACGACGAAGGCGAGGGAGCTCGCGTAGCCGAAGGCCTGGGCGGCGACGAGGACGACGGTGGCCGTCGCCCCCTCCGCGTACTCGGCGCCGTAGAGCAGCTCGATGAGCTCGGCGGCGTAGAGCGCGAAGCCGGCCAGCGCCAGGCCGGCGAGCAGGGCGAGCATCGTCGACGCCCGGCGGAGGGCACCGCGGAAGTCCTCGGGCCGGTCGGGGTAGGCGGCGACGAGGATGGTCATCATCGGCGCGGCCACCGCGGACGACACGGAGTGGAGCAGGTCCGAGAACTTGTAGGCGATGTTGTACCGGCCCACGGCCACGAAGTCGTCGAGCTCGGCGAGCATCACCGAGTCGATGCGGTACGTCAGGGTCGCGAACGCCGCGCCGATCGACAGCGGCAGCGCCTCGCGCAGCAGCGCCCCCCACTGCCGGAGCCGTACCCGGTAGCGGATCGGGAGGATCCGGTGGGCCCGCGGGGCGATGATCGCCAGGTTGACCAGCTCGCAGAGGATCGGCGGCACCGTGAAGAGCAGGAGGGATCCGCCCGACGCGGCGATGGCGGCGGTGAGGGAGAACTGCGCGACCTGCCCGATGGTGTTGGCGACGGCGACCCACTGCATCTGCAGTCGGGCCTGGAAGACGATGCCGAGGGCGTGGGCCGGGGTGGCGATGAGGACGACCACGGCGGCCACGGCCATGGCCCGCACCACCTCGTCGGGGTAGCCCAGCACGACCACGGATCCGACGGCGATCACGTACCCCACCACGCCGAGCACCGACCGCAGCAGGACGTAGCTCCCGACGAACCTGCCGGCTTCGTCGGGACGTCCGAGGACGCCGCTGACGGCGATCCGGCCGATGGCCATGTCGGTGACGATGGAGAGCATCCCGAGCGCGCTGAAGATGAAGGCGAACCGCCCGAACTCCTCGCCGGACAGCTGCCGGACGATGAGGATCGAGCCCGCCCAGCCGAGCGCAGCCACCACGAGCCGACCGCCCAGGAGGGCACCGGCGTTGCTGATCAGGCCGTCGGAGGACGCCTCCGAGGGTGCGGCGCTCACGGTGCCCGCCCCGTCGTCGGGCCCCCACCGTCGACCCGGTCGAGCTGGTGGTCGGGCCAGGAGCCGGCCGGGCGGGCGAGCTGGAGGGCGAGGCGGAGGGGCCGCAGGTGCGGGCCCATCGTGAGCCTCGGCAGGCGCAGCGGATCCTCGACCCCGGCGATCCGACCGTTGTGGAACGTGACCGCCACGTCGTACCCGGCAGCGACGGCGGCGGCCCGCACGACGGGATCGTGGTGCCCGTGGGGGTAGGCCAGGGTTCGGGGCGCCGCGCCCAGCAGGTCGGCGAGATCGTCCCGGCTGCCGGCGAGCTCGTCCTGGAGCGCGGAGGGCCCTAGGGTCGGGAGGCTGGGATGGGTCCGGGTGTGGGAGCCGAGGGTCCAGCCCGCAGCGGCCAGCTCGGCGAGGGCCCCGGCACCGAGCGTGGGTGCGGCGCCCGGCCACCACGGTGGCGCGACCCCGAGGGAGCCCGTGACGACGAAGACGGTGGCCGTGAGGCCGAGCTCGTCGAGGACCGGGAGGGCCCGCGCGTGCACGCCGGCGAGGGCATCGTCGAAGGTCAGGGCCGCCAGGCCCTCGACGGGCTCGCCCCGGCGGAGCCGGTCGGCGATGGTGTGGAGGGGGACGATGCGCAACCCGAGGCGGTCGAGGACGTCGAGGTGCGACCGGAACCGGGCGACCGACACCTGCCAGGGGGCGGGCGCCGCATCGTCGGGGAGGACGTCGTGGTAGCCGAGGACCACCGCGCCCGGCGCGGCCCGGCGTCGGCGGAGGAGCCGATCGACGGCCCGGGTGCGGTGTCCGAGCGCGGTGATCACGAGGACCGCCCCTCGGCGCGCCGGTGGTCCGTGACCGAGCGGCGGAGCACCTCGAGGAGCTCGTCGACCGCGGCGCGCATGTCGTACCGCTCACGTTGGCGTCGCTGCGCGGCTGCGCCCATGGAGCGGCGGCGCTCCGGGTCGTCGACCAGGTCCGTGATCGCGGCGAGCAGCTCGTCGTCGTCCCCCGGCTCGACGATCCGGCCGCAGATCCCGTCGGTCACCATCTCGGGCACAGCCCCCGATCGGGCGGCGATCACCGGCAGACCTGCGGCCATCGCCTCGAGGACGGCGTTCGGCGCCTGGTCGATCTCGCTCGGGAACACGAAGACCGACGCCGAGCGGAGGATCTCCCAGAGGCGGTCGTCACCAGGCCGGAGGTCGTCCACCACCCGCAGGGACCGGCCCGGCGGCACCGGCTCCGGCGTGACCAGCACCAGGTCGGCCCGGTCGGCGAGGTGGTCCTGGTGCAGGCGCAGCAGACGGAGCGCGCCCTTGCGCTCCAACTGGCGGCCCACGAACACGAGCGTGGGCCGGGCCGCCGTCGTGCCGGGTGCCGGGCCGGACGGAAGATCGGGTGGCGAGACACCGAAGGGGATGACCCGCAGCTTCGCGTCCGGGAGGCCGTAGTCGTCCCGGAGGGAGGTCGCCGCCCAGTCCGAGTTGGCCACGACGGTGTGGGCGAGCCGGTGGACTCGCCGCTCGAACGGCAGGGTGAGGCGCACCGCCCGGGGCGTCCACCGGGTCGGGTGCGGTAGGGGAGGCGGTAGGCGTTGCGGGCGTTGGTGGTGTCGGTGGTGACCACCGTCGGCACCCGGCGCAGGAGCGGCGCGGCGAGCAGCCCGGCGTTGTGCGTGTAGAGGTGCACGACGTCCACGTCCTGGAGTGTCCGGCGGAGACGCCTTGCCACCCAGGCGCTGAGCGCGAGCTGGGCCCGGAGCGGTTGCAGGTCGAGGTCCAGACCCTCCAGGCCGGGAACCGGCGCGCCTGCGATGCGGCGGAACAGACCGGGGGGCGGCACGTCGAGGAAGGTCGCCCGGACGTCCGGACGACCGGCGAGCAGCTGTCGGAGGTGGTGGTGCACCGTTGCGTGCCCGCCGATGTTCTCGTTGACGAACAGCACGCGCAGCGGGCTCATGGCGCTCTCGTGCCCTCCGCCGTCTCCGTGACCAGCTCGGTCAGGAGGGCGAGGAACCGCCGCGCCGAGTCCTCGGCCCGGTAGTGGGAGAGGACCCGCACGCGTCCGCCCGCGCCCATCGCCGCTCGGAGGGCGGGGTCGTCGAGCAGCCCCCGGATGCCGGCGGCGAGCGCTGCGGCGTCGCCGGGCTGGACGAGGGTGCCGCATCCCCCGGGCGCGAGGATCTCGTGGGCGCCGCCGTGGTCGGTGGCCACGACGGCGAGTCCGAGCGCCATCGCCTCGAGGACCGACAACGGACCCGCCTCGGGCTCGACCGAGGCGTTCACGGCGACGGTCCATCGGCGCATCACCGTGGTGGTGTCGACGACGTGGCCGAGGAACCGGACCCGTCCGGCGAGGTCCGGTTCGGCGGCACGCGCCCGGAGCTCCTGCTCGTAGGCACGGTCCTTGGGGAAGGCGCCGCCCATCACCTCGGCCGTGGCATCTGGCAAGAGGGCCATGGCCTCGAGGAAGACCCGGTGTCCCTTCCACGGGGTGATGGCCGCGTTGATGCCGACGATCGGGGGAGCGTCGGGTGCCGGCGCCGGCGCGTCGTGAAGGGCGGGAACGACCGCGTTCTCGGGAATGACCACGCCGTTCGGGACGACGGTCGTCGGGATCCGGATCGACCGGGGGAAGACGGCCGCCGCCTCGGAGACCGCCACCGCGCAGGTGACCCCCCTGCGGACTGCGTGGATCAGTCGGGCGAGGGCCGGCCGGATGAACACGTCGTGGACGATCCACGCCACGGGCGGCCGGATGCGGGCGAGCCGGACGACCGGCAGCGCGAAGGGGCTGTTCACGACCACGATCTCCGCGTCGCGCACGGCGCGTCGGACCTGGACGGCGCCGCGGAGGACGCGGCCGAGGAGGCGGAGGGCGGCGATGGCCTTCGGGCCCTCGGGCAGCTTCAGCTCGGGGATGCGGCCGCCGGGGATGCCGGCGGCGGTCAGCTCCACGTCGAAGGGCCCCTCCGGCCGCAGGCAGCGCACGTCGGTCCCCGCTGCGGTGGCGGCGAGGAGGTAGTCGCGGAGGGCGACCTCGGCGCCGCTGCGCAGCCCCGTGGGCGACACCGCGAGCAGGCGGGCCGGCGCCCGGTCGGGCGAGGGGCGCTCGGACGAGGGGTGCCCGGTCATGCGGCGCGGACCCCGAGCCGCTCGTACACGGCGAGGGTCCCGGCGACCGTGGTGTCCCAGGAGAGGCGCGCTGCGACCTCGGTGGCGGCGGCCACGAGCTCGGCGCGTCGGGC
This sequence comes from Acidimicrobiales bacterium, assembly GCA_040382135.1. GTDB lineage: Bacteria > Actinomycetota > Acidimicrobiia > Acidimicrobiales > JBEIGA01 > JBEIGA01. Next base: position 14,980 of record JBEIGA010000007.1, on the reverse strand, counting down.
CGGGTCCCGGAGCAGGGCGTCCAGCGCCGTCCGCAGGGCCGTCTCGTCGCCCGGTGGCACGAGCTCGGCGCCGCCGGTGGCGACGTCGGGCAGGGCACCCACGGCGGTGGCCACGACGGCTGCGCCGCTCGCCATCGCCTCGACCGGCGGGAGGCCGAAGCCCTCGTAGCGGGACGGGTAGGCGACGACGGTGGCGGCACCGTAGAGCGCCGGCAGGTCCGCGGCATCGACGTAGCCGATGTGGACCACCCCGGACGGCTGCGCATCGGCGGCCAGGATCGGTCCGGCGGTGACGAGCGGGACCTCGAGGGCCCGGCAGACCGATGCCAGCATGGCGATGTCCTTGCGCGGCTCGACGGCTCCGACGTGCAGGACGCACGGCTCCGGGAGCGCGTACCGCCGACGCACCTCCTCCACGGCCTCGGGCGTGGCGGGACGGAAGCGGGGTGCCGCCGCGAGCGGGGTCACGGTGGCGTCGCGGCCGAAGCGCGCGGCGACGCGCTCGGCGGTGAAGGAGGAGACGGCGATGATCTCGTCGGCCTTGCGGACGGCCCGACGGACGAGGAGCTGCTCGCCCAGCGTGCGGTGCCGCGGGAAGGCCCAGGGCACGTCGAACACGGCGAGGTCGTGGACGGTGATCACGGTCGGCGCGCCGGGCCGCAGCGGCAGGTCGACGTCGAGCCCGTGCACGAGCGCGGCGTCCCGGACGGGCCGCAGCCCCGAGAGGGCGCGGCGGACGCCGGCGGACACGGGCCGCGGGAGGGCGGTCACGCCCGGGGGGAGGCCGGGCACGGCGTCCTCCTGCACGATCGCGGCCACGGCGATCCCGTTCACACCACCGAGGCCGCGCAGGAGTTCGCGGATGTAGGTCTGCACGCCGCCACCACCGGGGCGGAGGGCGAGCGCGTTGGCGACCACTCGGGGAGGGCGGGAAGGCCGATGCGTAGCGATAGCAGCACTCCTTGCAGCATCCAGAAGAGGACGTCGACCGGGAAGATCTCCCAGTACGTGGACACCGTGGCGGCGACCGCTGCGGCGATCGTCGCAGCGGTGATGCCCTCGGCGAAGGCGGCGTCGGCCGGTCGGCCCGCCCGCAGGGCGGCGGCCCGGATGCGTCGACCGTCGGCCACGAGCAGCACGAGCACCGCGGCGAACAACCACGTCCCGATCGGACCGAGCTCGAGCAGCAGCTTCACGTAGTAGTTGTCGGGCTGGTAGGCGGCGTCCTCGTCGGTGGCCGCAGCGCCGACGGTGAGCTCGGCCCCGGCCTTCTCGGCCGCCGCGCCGGTGGTGCCGATGCCGTCGCCGAACGGCGAGCCGGCCACCTCGTCGACGATCGCGGCCCAGCCGTCGAGGCGCTCCTGCAAGCTGTCGGAGGAGACGAACGCCGCGCCGGCGGTGGCGAGGACGACCCCGCCGAGGGCGAGGGCCGGCAGGGCGTAGCGCAGGAGCGATCGACCGTGCACCGCCAGGAGCCACGCCGCGCCCGCGGCGGCGGCGAGGAGCCCGGCCCGGACCACCGAGGCGAGGACGCCGAGCAGCAGCAGCGGGAGCGCGGCGAGGAAGAGCCGGTTGCGCCAGCGGGACCGGTCGGTGAGGGCGATCGGGACGGCGACGAGCGCGACGGCGACCACGTAGAAGGCGAACGGGAAGGGCTGGTTGAACGTGGACACCGCCCGGAGCTGGTCGCCCGCGAACCGGATCGTCGTGTTGTACTCGTAGCCCAGGCGCACGAGTGCCTCGTCGCCCACGACGCGCTGCCCGATGCCCACGAGCGAGACGATCACGGCCGTGCCCATGAGGATCGTCACCAGGCGGTCGCGGTCGGTGGCCGTGAACGGGCACCGCCACAGGACGAACGGCACGAGCAGGAAGAAGAACGTGACCTTCAGGCCGACGAGCGCGCCGTCGGCCCCGCCTCCGAGGCCGGCCAGACCGGCGAGAGCCGACGCGACGCCGAGGGCGACGAGCGCAGCGAGCGGCGACACCCACGCGGGCAGCGGTGCGTCGGCGGGGCCGCGCCGTCGGCCGGTCAGCAGGGCGACCGCCACGGCACCGAGGACCAGCCCCTCCTTCCAGCCCTCGACGAACCCGGGGTGGGGGACGATCAGCAGCAACCCGTCGAACGGCAGGAGCGCGGCGAGCACGAGGAGGGTCCGCTGTGGGCGCCGGAAGGTCCACCAGGCGGCACCACCCGCGGCGATCAGGAGCGGCAGGCCCAGGAGCACCAGGACCACGGGGCTCATGCGACGATCCGCCGGCGTCGTGCCAGCCCGTGGAGGCGGTCCCGCGCGTCGAGCGCCCGGTGGCCGACGGCGAGGGCCAAGGGCGTGCCCCCGACGAGGTGTGCGGTCTCGTAGGTGCCTGTCGCCCAGCGCATCTTGTACTCGTCCTCGCCCACCAGCAGGTCGAAGGTCGTGATCCCCTGGTCGGCGCACCACTCCAGCTCGCGCCGCAGGAGCAGGTGGCCCGGCGAGATCTCGGCGGCGACCGGGTCGAAGCGGCCGAGCCAGTTCCCGAGCCGGGACCCGACCCGGAAGCAGATGTCGAACGCGACGGGTCGATCGCCCTGCCGCGCGAGGAACACGGCGAGCTGCCCTCGTCGGGCGGCGCGCTCCATGGCGTCCAGGGTGAAGGCGCGCCAGGGTGCGGCGAGGAGGTGCTGTCGGGGACGGGCGGCCTCCGCCGCATCGTGGACGGCGTCGAGCTCGGGGACGACCGCGGTGAGCCGGTCGGCGTCGGCGACCACCTCGATCCCGAAGGGGAGCCCGGCGGCCTCCACGATCCGGTCGTAGCGGTTCAGCTTCTTGCGGAGGTAACGGCGCCCCTCGATGTGGGCGGCGGGCCCTTCGATGGCGGACAGGTCGATGACCGGGCACCGCTCCGTCGGCGTCGCCCGGACGCGCAGACCGGTCGCGGCGGTGAGATCACGGAGCCCGGTGCCGTCGGCGCGGCAGGTGTGCAGGTCGAGCACGTCGCGGTGGGGACGGACCGTCGTCCACACGGCGTGCGCCGCCGTCTCGTCCCCCGGCGCCGCGACGACCTCGCCCACGGCCCCGAGCCCCGTGCCGAGCCAGCGGACGGCGGTGCCGGGGCCGAGCCGGCGCTCGTGCAGCGGTGCGAGCGCTCGGAGCGCACCGTCGGCATCCCGAACCGTCACCACCCGGAGCCGGCCCTGGCCTCGTCGGTGCCACCAGGCCATGGCCACGGCCGGCAGGGTGAACGGGGCGCCGCCGCACCTGCGCGCGAGCGCGTCCCACTCGTCCTCGATGCGGTCGACCTGCTCGACGGTGCGGAGCACCTCGATCGTCCACCGGTCGTCGGGACGCGCCCGCCGCCGGTCCGCCTCGTCCTGGCGCTGCTCCGTCACCTGCCGTTCCCGTCCATGTCCCGCCGTCCCGCGCATCCCGGGCGAGGGTCGCCCGGTATGGTGCGCCATGTGCCCCGCCTGCGCAATGGTGCCGGGTGGCGCACGACGCGGCGGAGTATTCCATCGGCGGGCCCCTCCAGTACTCAAGCAGGACGGGACGCTGCCGATCGGTCAGGGTGAGGTCGGACGTGCTGCCTGGCGGAGGCGAGCAGGGGTTGGATGGATGACGATGCATCCTGCGCCCCTCGCGTCCGATCCCAAGGGTGCGCCGTCGCTGCCGCCGGATACGGGCATCCGGCCCATGCCGGTGGTGGAACCCCAGTTCACGGAGCACCTCCGGGTCCTCTGGCGGGTCAAGTGGGGTGCCCTGCTGCTCGCCCTGCTCGCCGCAGCAGCCGTCTTCGCGCTGCGCTCCGGCGGTACGGACGAGTTCGAGGCGGATGCCCGGGTGCGGCTGGTGTTCCGGGACGATGCCGGTCTCGTGATCGACGAGGACCAGGCCGACCTGGCGGCGCGCACGTACGCGGAGCTCGGCAACGGCCCCACCCTCCTCGGGGCCGCCGTCACCGCCGCAGGGCTCGACCTCACCCCCGAGGAGGCCCAGGACCAGATCACCGTGACCGCCTCCTCCACGCCCGGCTTCGTGGACGTCGCCGTCGTGGCCACCACGCCGGAGGACGCGATCGCCCTCGCCGAGGCGGTCGCCGAAGCCCTCGTGGCCGCGGTCCTGGAGGACCAGTCGTTCGACCAGGGCATTCTCGGGATCGACGCGGTGGTCGAGACCGACGCCGACCGCACCGCCACCAGCATCCCGTCGGCCGCCCTGGCGGAGACGGTGATGGCCTTCATCGTCGTCCTCGTCCTCGCCGCCGAGGCGCTCGCCCTGGTCCGATCCGCTCGGGGTGCGCTCCGCCTCGGTGATCCCGCCGGCGAGGTGGAGGAGCTCGTGGGCCTGCCCGCGCTGGCCCTGCGCGCCACGGACCGCCAGGCGTCGCTGCTCGCGCTCGCTCCGTTCGTGCTTCGCCATCTGGCCGGTCGACCCGTCGTCACCGTCGTGCAGCGGGGCCGTCCGGTCTCGTCGGCCGGCGCCCTGCTCATCGCCGAGGCGTTCGGCGCCGTGGGCCGACGCAGCGTGTTCGTGGACGCCGACGTCGCTGCGCCGTTGCTCGGCGCCCGGCCCGGTCTCGCCGAGGTGGTGGCCGGGACGGTCCGGGTGGCCGACGTCGGCCTCAGGACCGAGAGCGGTCACGCCGTCGTGCTCAACGCCGGCAACGCCGTCGGGCTCGATGCGGTGGCCGTTCCGGACCTCGAGGCTCGGATCGTCGGGTTCGGTGCCGACGTCGCCGTCGTCAGCACCACCGCCGCGGTCCCCCGACTCGAGAGCCTCCTCGTGGTGGCCCGTCTGCCCGGCACCGTCGTGCTGGTCCTCGATCCCGACCGCTCGACGCGTCGGCAGGTGGTCGAGGCCGTCGACGAGCTCCGGGCGATCGGCCAGGGGCTGTGTGCCGTCGTCCTCGTCCGTGCCCCGCGGCGTGGGCGTTCCGGGAGGCGGGACTCGTCGTTCGCCCCGATCGGTGGCGGCATCGCTCGATCGGGCAAGGCGGGACCGGGGAGGGCGAGACGGTGACGGATCGGCTCCCACGGCGCACCGTGGTCGTCCACGAGCGCTTCACGGAGCCCGGCGGGTCGGAACTGGTGGTGGCGGCCATGGTCGGGTGTCTGCACGTCGAGCGCGTGCTCGCGCCCGTCGTCGACCCTGCCGTGGTGCCGGCGGAGTTGGCCGGGATCGTGGAGCACAGCGTCCTCCAGCGCATCTACCGCCACGACGGTCGGTACGCACACCTCCTCCCGTTGCTCCCCTGGGCGATGCGACGGTTCGACGTGGCCGGTGCCGACCTCGTGATCGCCAGCCACCATGCCTTCGCGAACCGGGTCGACGTCCCCGACGACGTCCCCTTCCTCAGCTACACCCACACCCCGCCCCGCTGGATCTGGGACGAGGACACCCTGGCGCTCGAGGGACCCGAGGGCATCAGGGGCCGGGCCCTGCGGGCCTACGCCGCGCGGCAGCAGGTGGCGGACCGCCGTGCCGCCGCCCGACCGTGGACGATCATGGTCAACTCCACCGCGGTCGCGGATCGGGTGGCCCGCTGGTGGGGTCGCTCCTCGGTGGTGGTGCCGCCCCCGGTGGACACCGACCGGTATCGCCCGGACCCGTCCGTTCGACGCGAGCCGTTCCTGCTCTGGGCAGGTCGGCTCGTGCCCTACAAGCGGCCCGAGGTCGCCGTGCGAGCGGCCAGGATGGCCGGGATGCGGCTGGTCGTGGCGGGGGAGGGACGATCCCGGCGTGACGTGGAGGCGATCGCCCCTCCGGGCACCGAGTTCCTCGGCCGGGTGACCGACGCCGAGCTCGTCACGCTCCTGCAGACCTGCACGGCGGTCGTCTTCCCCGGCGAGGAGGACTTCGGGATCGTGCCGGTCGAGGCCATGGCCTGCGGGACGCCGGTCGTCGCGCTCGACGCGGGTGGGGCACGGGACACCGTCGTCGACGGCGTCACCGGCGTGCTGGTCGATGCACCCGACCGCAGCACCGAGGCGATGGCCGAGCGGTTCGCCGAGGCCCTGCGCGCCTTCGACCCCGGGGCGTTCGATCCGGCGAAGCTGCGTCGGCACGCCGAGACGTTCTCCACCGCCGAGTTCGGGCACCGGCTGCACGAGGTGGTCCGATCGACCGTACGCGGCGAAGCCGTCACCGCTCGGCCCTGACCGGCGGCGGGGGATACGCTCCCGGGATGGGCTACCTGGCCGTCGAGGAGTCCGTCGCCGCGCTCTCGTCGGGCAGCGCGCTGCTGGTCGAGCTGCCGGACCGTGGCGTCCTGGTGGCGGTGGAGGGCTCGCCCGGAGCTCGGCTCGTCGAGCTGCACGCCACGGCCGTCGGCACCGTCCCCTGGGAGGCCACCGCCGACCCCTCCGGGGTCCTTGCCCGCCCCACGGCGGCCGCGGTCGCCCTCGATCTGCTCCGCCTCGCCCGGCTCGGCGATGCGGCGCCCGCTGCAGTCCGCTTCGGTGACCTCGCCGGAGTCCCCCGTCGAGCGCCGCTGCCCGCGGTGCTCGCCCGGTTCGCTGCCGACCACGACCTGCCCCTCGTCTCGCTCGACGACCTGGTGCACCACCGTCGGCGCTTCGACCACCTCGTCGACGAGGTCGCCGTCGCCTCGCTGCCCCTCCCCTCGGGGACCTTCCGGACCCACGCCTACCGCTCGCTCGTCAACGGCGCGGAGCACCTCGCTCTGGTGCTCGGCGAGATCGAGGGCGGGGAGGACGTCCTGTGCCGTGTCCACTCCGAGTGCCTCACCGGCGACGTGTTCGCCTCGCGGCGGTGTGACTGCGGCGAGCAGCTCGAGGCCGCCTTCGCCGCCATCGCAGCGGCGGGCCGTGGCGTGATCGTGTACCTGCGCGGCCACGAGGGGCGGGGGATCGGCCTCGCCGAGAAGCTCCGGGCCTACGCCCTGCAGGAGCAGGGCCTCGACACGGTCGACGCCAACGTGGCGCTCGGCCACCCGGCCGACGGCCGCGACTTCGCCGACGCCGCGCAGATCCTCCGCCTGCTCGGCCCGGCATCGGTGCGCCTGCTCACCAACAACCCGGCCAAGATCGCCCGCCTCGAGGCGCTCGGGGTGGTCGTGGCCGGACGTCACCCCGTCGAGATCGCGCCCAACCCCCACAACGCCGCCTACCTCGACACCAAGCGACGCCGCTTCGGCCACCTCCTCTGAGACCCCCGGGTTTCTGTGAGGCGAAATCCGGGACTGTCACGCGTTCCGACTCACAGAACGCGGGTCAGGTGTGCTTGCGGCGGTAGGCGCGGTAGGACTCGAGGTCCGGATCGGTGGTGCGCTCCCGCTTGAGCTCGTTGAAGTTCTCGTAGCGCACCAGCCACGAGACGTGGGTCCAGAGCTCGGCGGCCTCGGCGGGGTCGGCCGGGGGGTTCGAGATGACGGGGCCGAAGATGGCCGGACCCTCGCCGCCGTCGAGGCGGATGGTGGGGACGCCGAAGCTCCGGGTGTCGGTGACCAGAGCGGCGTGCTCGGCCTGGAGCCGCTCCCACGTGGCGGGGTCGGCGAGCGCCGCATGGCGGACCTCCGGACCGAGGCCCACCGCGGCGAGCGCCTCGTCGATGGTGACGTCGTCGTTGACGGACTGCAGCCGGTCGAACACGAGGGGGCCGATGGCCGCGTAGAACCGGCCGAGCCCCTCCGAGCCGAGCCGGTCGCGCACCGCGACCGCCGTGCGCAGCGCCCGCACCCCGCGGGCGGTGTCGGGGTCGAGCACCTCACCCTCGGCGGCGTTGGCGACGGCGAGGGAGAACAGCGCCCAGTCCACGCGCACGACGCCGGCCGCCTCGAGGTCCCGCACCCAGCGAGACGTCTGCCAGCACCACGGGCACAGGGGGTCGAAGTGGAAGCGGATCGGCTCGGCCACGGTCACTCCAGGGGCTCGTCGAAGGCGGGGTTGGGGATGCCGAGCACGGCGAACAGCTTCCCCATGGCGATGAACTGGGAGATGCAGGTGGCCAGCTCGAGGAACTCGGCCTCGGAGAAGTGCTCGAGCACGTCGGCGACGGCGGCCCGGTCGACCGAGGTGTGGTCGTGCCAGAACCGCTCCGTGTAGCGGAGCGCCGCCCGCTCCCGGGGGCTGAGCCGCTCGTCGTCCATGGCCGTGCCCTCGAGCAGCGCAGGGACCAGCTCCTCCTCGACCGCTTGCCGACCACCCGGGCCGGCGAACCTGCCGTGCAGTCAGTAGTGGCAGCCGTTGAGGGCGGCGACGCGGAGCCGGCACAGCTCCTTCGTGCGCAGCTCCACGCGGCCGGCGGTGACGAGGGGCTGGTACCAGGCCAGCCAGCCGCGCACGACGTCCGACGCGTGGCCCCACTGGTGCCAGAACGCGCGGTGGCCGATGCGGTCGACGATCGCCTGCGTCTCGGCGTCGAGCTCGGTGACCGGGGTGAGGACCGGCTGGGGGACCGGACACGCCGGGGTGTCGGTGGTGTCTGCCATGGGCGGCACCGTACCCGCATCGGGTGGGGTGCGCCGGGTGGGGGCGCCGCCTCAGGCGAGGGGCGGCAGGACGTCGACGGCGCGCTGGCGGAGCCAGTGGTCGGCCAGGACCAGCAGGGCCATGGCCTCCACGAGCGGCACGGCGCGGGGGAGGACGCACGGGTCGTGGCGGCCCTTGGCGGCCAGCACGGTGGCCTCGTTCGCGGTGGTGACCGTCTGCTGCTCCGAGGAGATGGTGGCGGTGGGCTTGAACGCCACCCGGAACACGATGTCGGCGCCGTTGGAGATGCCGCCCTGCACACCGCCGCTGCGGTTGGCGGCGAGGGCGGGACGGCCGTCGGGGCCGGGGACGAACGGGTCGTTGTGGGCGAGGCCGGTGAGCCGGGTGCCGGCGAAGCCGCTGCCGATCTCGAACCCCTTGGCCGCCGGCAGCGACAGCATGCCCTTGGCGAGGTCGGCGTCGAGCTTGTCGAACACCGGCTCACCGAGCCCGGCGGGGACGCCGCGGCACACGCAGGTGACGATGCCGCCGAGCGAGTCGCCGGCGCGCCGGGCGGCGTCGATGGCGGCGGTGATGCGCTCCGCCGCAGCGGGATCGGGGCACCGGGTGGGGGAGGCCTCCACGGCGTCGAAGGTGACCGACGCGGGGTCGAGGTCGGTGTCGATGTCGTGGACGCTCGAGACCCAGGCGAGCACCTCGGTGCCGGCGGCCTGCGCGAGCAGCTTGCGGGCGACCGCTGCGGCCGCCACCCGGCCGATGGTCTCGCGGGCGCTGGCCCGGCCGCCGCCGGCCACCGCGCGGTGGCCGTACTTGGCGTCGTAGGTCCAGTCGGCGTGGGACGGGCGGTAGACGTCCTTCAGGTGCTCGTAGGCACCGGAGCGCTGGTCCGAGTTGCGGACGAGCATGGCGATGGGCGTGCCGGTGGTGAAGCCGTCGGTGACCCCGGAGAGGATCTCGACGCGGTCGGCCTCGTCTCGCTGGGTGACGAGGCGGCTCTGGCCGGGGCGGCGGCGGTCGAGGTCGGGCTGGAGGTCGTCCTCGGACAGGGCGAGCCGCGGCGGGCAGCCGTCGAGCACGACGCCGATGCCCGCGCCGTGGGACTCGCCGAAGGTGCTGACCCGGAAGAGGGTGCCGAAGCTGCTGCTCATCGCTGTGGAGGATAGGCCCACGACCGCGGGGCGTCGCGTAGGGTCGCCCCCGTGAGCGAACCCGCAGCCGAGACCTGGCGCCAGGCCCTGACCGTCCAGCACCTCGTGGGGGTGGTGGCCGGCGTGCTCGGCTTCGTGGTGGGGGTCACCGCCGAGTCACGTGACGTCGTCGACGGGGTGGTGGTCTCCTGCACGTCGCTCGACTGGGGGGCGCTGATCGCCGGCACCGTGGGCATCCTCGCCGGGACCATGGCGACTGCCCGCACCATCCATCGGCCCACGGCGGACCACCGGGTCCTGCTGTTCGCCGTGGCGATCGCCGTCCAGCTCGTCGGCATGGTCCACGTTGCCCGCGGCCTCGGGATCATCGGCGGTTCGTGCTGATCCCCGAACCGGACGCACACCCCGACGCCCTCGCCGAGCTGTTCGGCCGCGCCCCGGCCGTGCACCCGTACGGGCTGGCGGACATCGACGACGCCTACTGGCCTGGCTCCACGTGGTGGCGGCGGGGAGCCGGCGCGGTGGGTGTGGTCGACGTCCCGGGGGCCACGACCCCGATCCTCTACGCCGTCGCTGCGCCGGCGGCCGAGGACGACGCCCGTTCGCTGCTCGTCGACCTCGCCCGTGCCGGGCGGCTGCCGCAGCGGTACGTCGCCACCGGTCCGCTGGGGATGGTCACGCTGCTCGACCCGGTCTACCGGCCGGTCTGGGAGCGGCGGTACACGAAGCTCTGGCTCGCCGAGCCCGGGCTGCTGCCGCCTCCCGATCCGGCCGTGGAGCGGCTCGGCCCGGACGACGTCGACGACGTCCTGGCGCTCCTCGACGCCGACCCGGACCGTGAGGGATTCTTCGTGCCCCAGCTGCTCGGGTTCGGTCACCACCACGGCATCCGGGTGGGTGGCCGGCTCGTGGCGATGACCGGGGTGCACGTGCTCTCCGAGCGCTTCGGTGTGGCCGCGATCGGCAACGTGGTCACCCACCCGGACCATCGGCGGCTCGGCTACGCCCGCCGGCTCGTGGCCACCCAGTGCCACGGACTGCGGCGCGTGGTGCCCGTGGTCGGGCTCAACGTCGCCGACGGCAACGACGGCGCCCGGCGGCTCTACGAGGTGCTCGGCTTCGTCCCGTCAGCCCGCTACGACGAGGCCGAGATGGAACTTGCCGCCGGATCAGCAGGCGGTGACGCGGGATCCCGCTGGTAGAAACCTCCCCGTTACCTGTTGATCGGCCAGAGGCCGGGACCCTGGGAGGGGTATCGATGCGACGATCCAAGAGCGTCCTCGCGGTGGCGTTGGCCTTCGGCCTGCTGGCTGCGGCGTGCGGTGACGACGATGAGGAGGTCGGCTCCTCTGGTGAGGGCGAGGCCGCCGAGGACGGTGGCGAGGCGGCCGCCGGCTCGTGCGCCGTCGAGGACCTGGCGCTCACCGAGACCGGCGTGCTCACGGTGGCGACCGGTGAGCCGGTGTTCGAGCCGTGGATGGTGGAGGACGATCCCACCAACGGCGAGGGCTTCGAGAGCGCGCTGGTGTACGCGCTGGCGGCGGAGATGGGCTTCGCCGAGGACGCCGTCACCTGGGTGCGCACCGGGTTCGACGAGGCCATCGCCCCCGGCGACAAGGACTACGACTTCAACATCCAGCAGTACTCGATCACTGCGGATCGTGACGAGGTCGTCGACTTCTCCGACGGCTACTACGAGGTGGAGCAGGCGCTCGTCGCTGCCGCCGACGCCGAGATCGCCTCGGCGGCGAGCCTCGCCGACCTGAAGAGCGCCACGCTCGGCGCCGCCATCGGCACCACGAGCCTCGACTACATCGAGAACGTGATCCAGCCCGACACCGAGGCGTTGGTGTTCGACGACAACGCGGCGGCCAAGGCGGCGTTCGACGCCGGTCAGGTGGACGGCATCGTCTTCGACCTCCCCACCGCCTACTACATCACCGCAGTGGAGATCCCCGACGCGTCGATCGTCGGCGTGCTGCCGGTGGTCGGCGAGACCGAGGAGCTCGGCATGCTCTTCGCCGACGGCAGCCCGCTCGTGCCCTGCGTGAACCAGGCGCTCGCAGCGCTGGCCGACGCAGGCACGCTCGACGCCCTCCAGGAGGAGTGGCTCAACCAGGGCGGCAGCATCCCCACCCTGAGCGAGTGAGCTCGGGTCCGTGCCCGGACCCGGCACCGGCCCCGTGATCGAGGAGGGCGGGCTCGTCCCGCCCTCCTCGACGCGTCTGCGCTGGCGCGACGAGCTGCGCGAGGAGGGGGCGAAGGGCGCCCTGATCGCCGCCGCCAGCACGGTCCTCGTGCTCGGCCTGCTGCTGTGGGCGGTGCTCGCCAGCGAGAACTGGCCCAAGGTCCAGCAGCAGTTCTTCAACCCGGAGGACTTCCGGGAGTCGTTGCCCGACGTCCTCGGCGGCTTCTGGCTCGACCTGCGGATGTTCGTCGTCGCCGAGGTGCTGATCCTTGCGCTGGCGCTGCTGCTCGCCGTGATCCGCAGCCTGCGCGGCCCGGCCTTCTTCCCGCTGCGGTTCCTCGTCGTGGTCTTCATCGACCTGTTCCGCGGGATCCCGCTCGTGCTCGTGATCCTGCTGCTCGGCTTCGGTGTGCCTGCGCTCGACATCTCCGGCGTGCCCGACGGCGCCCTGTTCTGGGGCATCACCGCCCTCGTGCTCTCGTACTCTGCGTACACGGCCGAGGTGTACCGCTCCGGGATCGACTCGGTGCACGAGAGCCAGCGTGCGGCCGCCCGAGCCCTCGGGCTCACCCAGTGGCAGGCCCTGCGGTTCGCCGTGCTGCCCCAGGCCATCCGCAACGTGGTCCCGGCGCTGCTGAACGGCCTCGTCAGCCTCCAGAAGGACGTGGCGCTGGTCAGCATCCTCGGCATCCGTGAGGCGGTGCGGGAGGCGCAGATCTACACCTCCCGCACGTTCAACTACACGAGCTACGTGGTGGCGGCCCTGCTGTTCCTCGCGATCAGCATCCCGCTCGCCCGGCTCACCGACTGGTACACGGCACGCGAGCGCGCCCGGCGCTCGCACTCGATGGGATGAGGGACCGGTGAGCACGCTCGTCCTCGAAGGGGTGCACAAGGCGTTCGGTGAGCGCCGGGTGCTGAACGGCATCGACCTCGAGGTCCACGACCACGAGGTGGTGTGCCTCATCGGCCCGAGCGGCTGCGGCAAGTCCACCCTGCTGCGCTGCGTCGACCTGCTCGAGCGGATCGACGCCGGACGGATCCTGCTCGACGGGCAGGAGATCACCCGCCGGGACGTCAACGCCAACTCGGTGCGCCGCCGCATCGGCATCGTGTTCCAGGCCTTCAACCTGTTCCCGCACCTGACCGTGCTGGAGAACGTCACCCTCGCCCCGCGGCGGGTCCACAAGGTCCCCAAGCGGGAGGCCGAGGACCGGGCCCGCGAGCTGCTCGTGCGCTTCGGGCTCGAGGAGAAGGTCGACGACTACCCCGATCGCTGCTCGGGCGGTCAGCAACAGCGGGCCGCCATCGTGCGGGCGCTGGTGAGCGAGCCGGAGATCCTCCTCCTCGACGAGGTCACCTCGGCGCTCGACCCGGAACTGGTGGGGGAGGTGCTCGGGGTCATCCGCGACCTCGCCGAGCGGGGCATGACCATGGTGCTCGCAACCCACGAGATGGGCTTCGCCCGCGACGTCGCGAACCGGGTGTGCTTCCTGCACGAGGGGCGGGTGCTCGAGTCGGGGCCGCCCGCCCGGCTGTTCGCCGATCCTCAGGAGGCGCGGACCCGCCAGTTCCTGCAGCGGGTCATCGAGGCCGGGCGGCTCTGAGCCTCCGCACCACCGGGGCGACCCGGCGCTTGAGCCTCGCCGGAACCTGGTCCGGGCTGCGGTCCTGCACCGCGGTCACGCTCGAGCTCTCGTAGGCCCGCCCGATCCACGCCCGGAGGTCCTCGATCTGCTCGGGCGACACGGCCCGGGCCACGAACGCAGCCCGTGACGGGCACTCCCATCCGCCGAACCGCCACGTGACCTCGACCTCGTCGAGGCCCGGGGCGCGACGCACCCCGCCCACCTGGGCGGGGACCAGGGAGCAGTCGAAGGGCCGCGTGTCGAACGTGGTGCACCAGCCGTCGTCGCCGAGGTACGGGCATCCGTCCGGTGCGTCGACCCGCAGCAGCCCCTGGCCCCGGCTGACCACGTGGGGCGCGAGCAGCGGGAGCCGGGCCACCTCCTCCTCGGTCAGGAGCATGCCCTCGATGCGGCTGCAGCACCGACTGCACCCCTCGCACAGGTCGTCGCCGTCGATGAAGCCCATGCTCCCGAGTGTGGAACCCCCGGCCCCGTCTGTCCAGACGCTCGTCCCCGGACTACAGCCGATCCCGCACCAGGGGGAGGAGCGCCTCGGCCATCACCAGCTCGGCCGGCTCGGTGATGTGGATGTTGGTCGGTTCGCCCGGCACGACCACGACTCGACCGCCGGCGCGCTCGATCAGCTCGAGCTCCTCCGGGACTTCGATGCCCTTGACGATCTCCCGGCACAGCAGATCGGCACGGAAGGCCGTGGGGGTGACGCACAGCAGGAGCGAGGACTTGTCGACCGAGCCGAGGATGGTGGTGCCGTCCGGTGCCAGGTGCTTGAGGCAGTCGGCGATCGGCCGGGCCGAGATGGCTGCGTCCGCCCCGTCGAGCACCGCGTCGATCGTGGCGCCGTAGAGGTCTGCGGTGGTCAGTGGGTGCGACGCGGTGCCCATGGCGATGACCAGCGCCTCGGGTGGCACGGCGGCGACCCCGAGCCGTGCGGACTCGGCGTGGGTCGCCCCGCCGGCGACGACGGCGTGGACCGGAGCGCCGTCCCACTCGACCCCCGGCGGCAGCACGAGCACCACGGCGTCGCAACTGCGGGCGGCGGCGGACACCGCCCAGTCGATCACCCTGCGGCCTCCCAACGGCTGGAACTGCTTGTAGCCGCCGAACCGCGTGCCGCGTCCGGCGGCGATCACCACGGCGACCGTCCGCATGGTCCCCAGTGTGGCCCACTACCGTGCGTGAGGTCCGAACCCCGTCGGACCCGTCCCTCGGGAGGTGGCCGTGCGTCTGCGTCCGATCCTCGTCGCCTCGCTCCTGGCGCTGCTGGCGACTGCGTGCATCAAGGTCGACTACGACATCACCGTCGAGGACGACGGGTCCGGCTCGTTGGAGGGGATCCTCGCCATCGACGTCGACTCGTTCGCCGGCATGGGCGAGATGTTCGGCGAGGAAGCCCAGGACACCGACGCCCTCTGCGACGAGTTCCGCACCGGCACGGGGCTCCCGCCGAACCTCGAGGTCAGCGAGTACGAGGAGGACGGCTTCTGCGGGGTCCGCTTCTCCGGTTCGTGGGCCGCAGGCGACGATCCTGCAGCCCAGATCGGTGCGCTGCTCGCGGGTGACACCGAGG
>JBEIGA010000006.1:0-33840 GCA_040382135.1 Acidimicrobiales bacterium | reverse complement strand
CGGCATGGTCACCTACTCCGCCGAGCAGAACCCCGAGATCGAGGTCGCCCGGAACCTCGGCATCCCCGAGCTGACCCACTTCTCCATGGTCCACCACGGCGGCGGCGCACCGGCCGGCTGCGTCGCGCAGGCGGTCAACGCCGTGGTGTGCGGGTCCGCCGACTACGTCCTCGTGTACCGGGCGTTCAACGAGCGCTCGTGGCACCGCTTCGGCCAGGGCGTCCAGGGCCGGGGCGGGTCGGCGGAGGCGGAGGCGGTCGAGGTCTCGTTCTCGTGGACCTCGCCGTTCGGCCTGCTCACCCCGGCCCAGTGGGTCGCCATGTTCGCCACCCGCTACATGCACCAGACCGGAGCGACGTCCGAGGACTTCGGCCGCGTCGCGGTGGCGGCGCGCCGTCACGCCGCCACGAACCCGAAGGCGTGGTTCCACGGCCGGCCGATCACCCTCGAGGACCACCAGAACAGCCGCTGGATCGTCGAGCCGTTGCACCTCCTCGACTGCTGCCAGGAGACCGACGGCGGCCAGGCCCTGCTGGTCACCACGGTGGAGCGCGCCGCCGAGCTCGCACAGGAGCCGGTCCTGATCAACGGGGCCGCTCAGGGCGTCGCCGCCGACCAGCACATGATGCGCTCCTACTACCGCCCCGACATCACGGGCATCCCCGAGATGGGCGTGTGCGCCCGCCAGCTGTGGGAGGCGTCCGGCCTCGGGCCCGAGCACATCCGGACGGCGGTCTTCTACGACCACTTCACGCCGCTGGTCCTGCCCCAGCTCGAGGAGTTCGGGTTCTGCGAGCGCGGCGAGGCGAAGGACTTCGTGAAGGACGGCAACATCGAGCTCGGCGGCGGCCTGCCCATCAACACCCATGGCGGGCAGCTCGGCGAGGCGTACCTCCACGGGATGAACGGCATCGCCGAAGGCGTCCGCCAGGTCCGCGGCACGAGCGTGAACCAGGTCGACGACGTCGAGCACGTCCTCGTCACCGCCGGCACCGGCGTCCCCACCAGCGCCCTCATCCTCAGCCGCGTTCTGTGACGCGAAACGCGTGACTGTCACGCGTTCCGCCTCACAGAACACCGTCAGGTGTGGACGAAGCGGGTCTGGCGGGACTCGGCGATGAGCTCGCCGGCCTCGGTCCAGATCTGCCCGTCCTCCTCGGCCCACCCGTCGCCCGAGCGCGGGGCGCGCAGGTGCACGAACAAGGGTGCTCCCGGCGCGACGCCGGCGGCGGGCATGGGCGTGCGGAAGTGGACGGCGATGTCGGCGGAGACCGCACCCGAACCCCCGACCACGCGGGCGAAGATCACCGGCAGCCAGACGTCGGCGAGGACGACGCACAGGTACTCGTCGGCGGCGGTCGGGAACCGGGGCCGGATCCAGGCGCCGGTCTCGGCCACCGGGTCGTCGGGACCGGTGAGGATCCGGGGGAAGAAGTCGAACAGGTCGTGGGTGGGGATGCCGAACTGCGGCCGCTGGGGCTGCTCGTCCGACCGGACCGGTGTGGCGGCGGCCGGCGGCGAGGCGGCCCGGAACGACCCCGAGGCCCGGTTGGTGCCGAAGTTCGCGAGCGCCAGCCCGGCCAGCTTCCCGCCCGAGAACAGGCGGGCGGTGCAGTTCGCCATCTGCCGACCCTCGCGCTCCACGACCACCTCGATGCGCTGGGGCCCGTCGAGGAAGGGCCGCAGGTAGTGCATCGTGATGCTCTTGGGCACCTTCTCCGGGTCGGGGATGCTGCGCCGCATGGCGGCCAGGGCGAGCGTCTGGGCGTACCCGCCGAACATCGCCCCGCTCCCCCACCAGGTCCGGTCGGCGTCACGGGCGTACACGCCAGGGGCCACCTCGTCGAGCTCGAGGTGCTGTTGCAGGAGATCGTCCACGACCCGAGTCTGGGCGACGGGACCCGCCGAGGCCCACCTGCGCCTACCCTGAACGCGGTGAGCCCAGCCGCCGGACGCCCCGATTACGTCGAGCTGATCAAGCGGAACCGCCGCACCACGTGGCTGCTGCTGTTCGGGTTCTTCCTGCTCCTGCTCGCCGTCGCCGGGGCGATCTCGCTCTACGCCGGCGGCGGGGTGCCCGGACTGATCTTCGGTGCCGTCGGCGCCGTGGCGCTGACCGGCGTCGGCTACGCCGCGTCCCCGTCCGTCGCGCTCAGCGCCACCGGCGCCCGCCAGGCCGATCCCACCGAGTTCGCCCGGGTGCACAACCTCGTGGAGTCCATGGCCATCGCCGCCGGCATCCCCAAGCCGGCGGTCTACGTCGTCGACGACCCCGCACCCAACGCCTTCGCCGCGGGCCGGTCCGCCGACAAGGCGTCGGTCGCGGTCACGACGGGTCTGCTCCAGAAGCTCGACCGCGACGAGCTCGAAGGGGTGATCGCCCACGAGATCGCCCACATCCGCAACCAGGACGTCCGGGTGATGACCGTGGCCGTCGCCACGGTCGGCAGCATCGCGATCGTCTCCGACATCTTCTTCCGGATGCTGTTCTGGGGATCGGTGGGCGGCGCCCGCCGGTCGCGCGGCAACCGCGAGGGTGGCGGCAACCCGCTCGTGCTCCTCGCGGCGATCGTCGTGATGGTGCTCGCCCCGCTGGCCGCCGCCGTGCTGAAGGCCGCCATCTCCCGACAGCGGGAGTCCCTCGCCGACGCCACCGCCGTGGACCTCACCCGGTACCCGACCGGGCTCCGCAAGGCGCTCGAGAAGCTGGCCGCCGACTCGACCGTCGTCCGCCGGACGAGTCACGCCACCTCACACCTCTGGATCGAGTCGCCGGACGACACCGAACAGGGGAACAAGGGGGCCCGCGTGAACGGCCTGTTCAACACCCACCCGCCCCTGGCCGAGCGGATCAACCTGCTGCGGGCCATCGAAGGGCTCCCGGAGTACGAGGGCGGCAGGGCCACCACGCCGGTGAGCGGTCTCGCACCGCCCCCCGCCGCCCCCGGAACGATGCCGCTGGTCCAGCCCCCCGTGGTGCAGCCCCCCGTGGTCCAGCCCCAGCCCCAGCCCCAGCCCCAGCCCCAGGCGCAACCGCAGCCCGCCCCGGCGGATCTCCGGTCCTTCGGCAACCTCGCCCCGCCCGGCTGGTACCCCGGCGACGAGCCCGGCGTCCTCCACTACTGGGACGGCAGTCGCTGGACCGGCCACCAGACACGGGGCTGAGCCGATCGGCCTCGCCGGAGCCCGGTGCCTTCCCTCGACCCGGTCCCTTCCGTACCCTGGTGCGGTGCGCCGTCTGTCCGTCCTCCTCCTCGCAGTCGCGCTGCTCGCCGTGGCGTCGACGACGGGTGCGGGCGCGCAGGAGGACCTCCCCTCGTCCGAGGGGGACCTCCGGGCGCTCGAGGAGACCACCACGGCACGCATTGCCGAGCTCGACGCGGCGATCACCACGGCCGACGCCGAGATCGCCGCGCTCGAACCGCAGGTCGGCGCCTACCCCCTGCGCCTCGAGCTGCTCGCCGACGAGTACGCGCGGGCGGTCGAGGACCGGCGTGCCCCCGCCCTGATCTTCCGGCAGGTGAGCCTCGACGCCTTCATGCGCGGCGATCGAGCCCTGGCCGGCCTGATCGAGCAGGTCGCGAGCATGCGCAACGACATGAGCGCCGTCATCTCCCAGGCGCTCTACGAATCGGTGATCGAGGGGGCCATCGCCGACCTCGAGGTCGTCGACGCCCGCCTGCTCGAGCTCGGCGCCGCCGTCGAGGTCCTGCGCGCCGAGGCGGCGGCCGCGCAGTCGCAGCTCGACGACGCCCGGGCCCGACGCGAACAGGCCATCGCCGAGCGCACCGATCTCGCCGACCGCCTCGAGCGGGTGGAGCGCGAGCTCGTCCGTTTCCGCTACTTCGAGAGCCACCAGCTCCTGACCGGCCTCCCCGGCGGCAACCCCGCCCGCCCGGCGCTCGCCGTGAAGATCGACAACGTCGAGGCGGCCCGCCCCCAGACCGGCATCAACCAGGCCGACGTCGTCTTCGAGGAGCTGGTCGAGGGCGGCGTCACCCGCCTCGCCGCCGTCTTCCACTCCACCGGCTCGGACCCGCTCGGTCCCGTGCGGTCCATCCGCACCACCGACGTCGCCCTGCTCGCCAACCTCGACCGTCCACTGTTCGCGAACAGCGGCGGCAACGCCGGGGCCCTGGACGCCGTGGCGGGATCGACCCTCGTCGACGTGGGCCATGTCCGTGAGCCTGCGGCGTACTACCGGGAAGGGTCCCGCCGCGCGCCCCACAACCTGTTCTCGTCCACCGACACGCTCTGGGCACTGCGCCCGGACCGCACCGGCCCGCCACCACCCCTGTTCACCTACCGCATCGACGGCGACCCCCTGCCTTCCTCGGCGCAGCCCTCGGAGGGGGTCGACATCGCCTTCCCGAACGCGGACATCTCGTACCGCTGGGACGGCACCGGCTGGGCGCGGACCCAGAACGACCGCGCCCACGTCGATGCGGCAGGGGTGCGGGTCGCGCCGGCCAACGTGATCGTGCAGTTCACCGAGTACGGCACCAGCTCGGCCGACAGCCGCTCGCCCGAAGGCATCGTGGTCGGGAGCGGCGAGGCGCTGATCCTCACCGCCGGCACCGTGATCCGTGGGTCGTGGAGTCGGGAGAACGCCGAAGCGCCCACGGTGTACACCGCAGGCGGGCGGGTGGTGCCCCTCACGCCGGGCCGGACGTGGGTGGCCCTCGCGCCGCCCGGTACGGTCACCGTCCGATGAACCCCCGGCGCCCCGCCCTCGTCGTCGCCCTCGCCGTCGTGGTGGCGCTCCTCGCTGCCGCCTGCAGCGACAGCGCCGCCGAGACGGAGGTCCTCGGCGCCACCGAGCTGCCACCGACCACGACCCTGGTCGTCGACACGACACCGCCCGACGACTCCGTCACCACGGAGCTGCTCCCGCCGGTGGTGGTGAGCGCAGCTCGGCCGGTCGGACGTCGGAGCCTCACCGTGGTGGACCCCACCCGCCCCACCACGGCGATCCCCGGCGTGACCGACGCCGCCCCCAACCGGACCATCCCGGTCCTGGTCCTCCACCCCGCGACGGGCGAAGGTGCAGGGATCACCGAGGACGCCCCGCCCGCCACCGACGGACCCTTCCCGTTGGTGGTGGTGTCCCACGGTCTCACCGGGTCGGCCGAGGGCCTCCTCCCCGTGCTGCAGGCGATCGCCGAGGCGGGGTACGTCGTCGTGTCGCCCGACTTCCCGGAGACCACCGGTGGCACCGACTTCACCGCGCTCCCCGCCTACGAGGAGCAGCCGGCGGACGTCAGCGTGGTCCTCGACGCCGTCCTGGCCGACCCAGACCTCGCACCGTTGGTCGACCCGGACCGCATCGCCGCCGGCGGGCACTCCCTCGGCGGCCTCACCACCTACGGGCTCGTCTTCCACGACTGCTGCACCGACGAGCGCATCGACGCCGCCTTCACCCTCGCCGGAGCCCGGCTGCCGTTCCGGGGCGAGCCCTTCACCTGGGTCCCGACACCCCTCCTGCTCGTGCACGGCGAGGACGACGAGCTCGTGCCCTTCGAGACCTCCGTCGGCGTGTTCGACGCCCTCAGCGGGCCCGGGTACCTGCTCACCCTCCTCGGCGAGGACCACTCCGCCGGGCTCGATCCCGCGGATCCCGGCCACGCCATCACGAACGCCACGATCGTCGCCTTCCTCGACCGCTGGCTCCGCGAGGACCTGCGGGCCGACACCGCGCTCACGCCCGGCGCCCTCGCCCCCGGGATCGCCGAGCTCCGCGCCTCCGGCACACCCTGAACGGCACACCCTGACCGGTTCGGCCTGAACACCCGGCCGCATCAGGAGCCCACCGGGTCCCGCCGCTACGGTTGACCCCGTGCCCGCCCGCCGACTCGCCACACCGCCCCGGGAGGAGTTCGCAGCGGGTTTCGCCCGGATCCGCGGCGCGCTCGGCATCGAGGACGCATACCCCGAGGCGGCGCTCGCCGAGGCGACCATCGCAGCGGCGCAGGGCCCCACCGACCCACCCGGACGCTCCCCCGGCCGCACCGACCGGCGGGACCTGGCCCTCGTCACGATCGACCCCGAGGGCAGCACGGACCTCGACCAGGCCGTGCTGTGCGAGCGGCGAGCCAGCGGCTACCGGGTCTCCTACGCGATCGCCGACGTCGCCGCCTTCGTCACGCCCGGTGGCGCGCTCGACGACGAGACCCGCCGACGGGGCGTCACGCTCTACGCCCCGGACGGGCGGGTCCCCTTGCATCCACCGGCGCTGTCGGAGCACGCTGCGTCCCTCCTCCCCGATGGTGACCGTCCTGCCCTCCTCTGGACGCTCGACCTCGACGCGGCCGGCGCCGTCGAGCGGGCACACCTCGAACCGGCCACGGTCCGCAGCCGGGCCAAGCTCTCCTACGCAGAGGCCCAGCGCCGCATCGACGCCGGCACCGACCCGGCGATGGCGCTCCTGCGGCAGGTCGGCGAGCTCCGCCTCGCCGCCGAGCGGGACCGGGGCGCAGTGAGCCTCGAGCTCCCGGAACAGGAGGTCGAGGACCTGGGCGGCGGGCACTTCCGCCTCGCCTACCGGGCCGCGTTGCCCGTCGAGCACTGGAACGCCCAGATCTCGCTGCTCACCGGGATGACCGCGGCAAGGATGATGCTCGACGCGGGGGTCGGCCTCCTCCGCACCCTGCCACCGCCCGACGACGCGACGATCGTCGCACTCCGGCGGGCGGCCGGAGCCCTCGGCATCCCCTGGCCCGAGGGCGTGCGCTACGCCGATCGGATCCGGTCGCTCGACCCTGAGCTCCCCACCCACGCCGCCCTCCTCCACCAGGCCGCCCGACTGCTGCGCGGCGCCGGCTACGTGGCCTTTGCCGGCGACCGTCCGCCGGCGGCGCGGCACGCCGCCATCGCTGCGCATTACGCCCACGTCACGGCACCGCTCCGACGCCTCGCCGACCGCTTCGCCAACGAGGTCCTCGTCGCCGTCGCCGCCGGTGCCACGCCTCCCTCGTGGGCGCTCGACGCCCTGCCCGCCCTGCCGGACCTCATGGCCGACGCCCGCCGCCGTGAGGGCGCGCTCGACCGCGCCGTCGTCGACCTGGTGGAGGCGGTGCTGCTCCGCGACCGGGTCGGTGAGGTGTTCGACGCCACCGTCGTCACCCGCGACGACCGCCGGGCGCGGGTGCTGCTCGCCGATCCTGCGGTGGTGGCCGACATCGCCGTCGACGGCGGCCTCGCACCCGGAGCCCTGCCCGCCGGGACCACGGTCCGCCTCCGTCTCGTCGCCGCCGACCCGGCGAGTGCCACCATCCGCTTCGAGGCGGAGGCGCCGTGAGCGTGGCGCCGGCACGGGTCAGCGTGATCGGTGCCGGCCTCACCGGCTGCCTGCTCGCCTGCCGCCTGGCCGACGCAGGCCACGAGGTCGTGCTCTACGACCGCCGCCCCGACCCGCGCCGCATCGGCGTCGACGAGGGCCGGTCGATCAACCTCGCCATGTCCACGCGCGGGCTCGACGCCCTGGCCCGCATCGGGCTCGAGGCACGCGTGCGGGCGGGCGGCGTCCCGATGCACGGCCGCCGGATGCACGCGGTGGACGGGAGCCTGACGTTCCAGCCCTACGGCATCCGCCCCGAGCACCACCTCCTGAGCGTCAGCCGTGACGCGCTCAACGCGCTGTTGCTCGGCGCCGTCGACGAACGGCCCCGCATCCGTACCGAGTTCGGCCGGAAGCTGGAGGACCTCGATCTCGACACCGGCCGGCTCCACTTCGCCGATGGCCCCGAGCAGGACGACACCGAGCAGGCCGACGGCCCCTCGCGCGGGGGAGGGCCGGTGGTCGGGGCCGACGGAGCGTGGTCCGCGGTGCGGGCGCGCCTGCAGCGGACCCGCGGCTTCGATCTCGAGCAGGACCACCTCGAGCACGGCTACAAGGAGCTCACCATCCCGGCCGGTCCCGGCGGAGCCCACCGCCTCGAACCGCACGCCCTGCACATCTGGCCGCGCGGTTCCCACATGCTGATCGCTCTGCCGAACCCGGACGGTTCGTTCACCTGCACCCTGTTCTGGCCGCTCGCCGGCGACGTGCCCTTCGAGTCGCTCTCTACCGCCGCCGCGGTCGAGCGGGTCTTCGCCACCGAGTTCCCCGACGTGCTGCCGCTGGTGCCCGACCTCGCCGGGGAGTTCCTGCGCAACCCGGTCGGCTCCCTGGTCACCATCCGATGCACACCCTGGCACCACGGCTCGGTGCTGCTGCTCGGCGACGCCGCCCATGCCGTCGTCCCCTTCTACGGCCAGGGGGCCAACGCCGCCATGGAGGACTGCACCATCCTCCTCGACGTCCTCGCCGAGTCGTCCGACTGGCCGGCGGCGTTCGCCGAGTTCGAGCGGCGGCGCAAGCCCGACGCGGACGCGCTCGCCGACCTCGCCCTCGACAACTACGTGGAGATGCGGGCGCACGTGGCGTCGCGCCGGTTCCTCGCCGAGCGTCGGCTCGAGCGCTTCCTGCACCGCCGCTTCCCCGACCGCTTCGTGCCGCTCTACACGATGGTGACCTTCACCCGGATCCCCTACGCCGAGGCGGTGCGCCGGGCCCGCCGTCAGGACACGCTCCTGCGCAGGCTCGTGTCCTGGGGCGGGATCGGGCTCCTGGCCGGCGCCGCGGGCGCGCTCGCAGGGGTCGTCCGCCGGATCGGAGGGCGACGGTGACCGATCACGACGACGACCGGCTGAACTACGCCACCTACCTCGGGCTCGACCGCCTGCTCGACCTGCAGCGCCCGCGCTCGTCGCCCCCCGAGCACGACGAGACCCTGTTCATCGTGTTCCACCAGGTGTGCGAGCTGTGGTTCACCCAGCTGCTCCACGAGCTCGACAAGGTGTGCCGGGACCTCCCGGCCGGCGACATCGCAGGCGCCGTCGGCACGTTCACCCGCGTGCGTCGGATCCTCAAGGTCGTGGTCGACCAGCTCGACGTGCTCGAGACCATGACGCCGATGTCCTTCAACGCCTTCCGTGAGCGGCTCGACCGGTCCTCCGGCTTCCAGTCCATGCAGTTCCGGGAGCTGGAGTTCGTGCTCGGGTACAAGCGGGCGGACGTGCTCGACCACTTCCCGTCGGACCTCCCCGGCATCGACCGCGCCCGGCGTCGTCTCGCGGAACCGTCGGTCGTCGACGCCCTGCACCGGCTCCTCGCATGGCGGGGTGTCCCCATCCCACCGGAGATCCGCGATCGTCCGGTCACGGAGCCGGCGCCACCGAGCGAGGTGATCCAGGACGGCATCCTGCGCCTCTACCGGACCGACCTCGAGCTGCGGGTGCTGTTCGAGCTCATGACCGACGTGGACGAGCTCCTCCAGCTGTGGCGGTACCGGCACGTGAAGCTGGTGGAGCGCACCATCGGCAACAAGACCGGGACCGGAGGTTCGCTCGGTGTGGCGTTCCTCCGCGAGACGCTGTTCCGGCCGGTGTTCCCCGACCTCTGGGCCATGCGCCACCGGGTGTGAGGAGGAGCATCGTGCTCGTCGACATCAGCCCCCCGGTCCGCCCGTCCATCGCCGTCTGGCCGGGTGACACACCCCTGTCACGGGAGGTCCTGCTCGACCTCGCGGCCGGCGACGTCCTGACGCTCTCCACGCTGCACGCCACCGTGCACCTGGGCGCGCACACCGACGCGCCGAGCCACTACGGCCTCGGCGCCCCGTCGATCGGCGAGGTGCCGCTCGACGCCTACCTCGGCCCGTGCGAGGTGGTGCGGGTGGACGTCGCCCGCAGCGCACGGATCACCCCGGAGCTGCTGGGCGACTGGACCCCAGCCGCGCCCCGGGTCCTCTTCGCCACCGGTACGTACCCCGACCCCGACGTCTTCACCACGGACTTCGCCGCGCTGTCGGCACCGTTGGTGGAGCGGCTCGCCGCCGCCGGCGTCGTGCTCGTGGGGATCGACACCCCGAGCGTCGACCTGTCCGACTCGAAGGACCTGCCGGCCCACCATGCCTGTCTGCGCACCGGGACGGCGGTCCTCGAGGGGATCGTGCTCGACGGGGTCGACCCCGGGATCTGGGAGCTGATCGCCCTGCCGCTGCGGCTCGAAGGGTTCGACGCCAGCCCAGTGCGCGCCGTCCTACGTCGCTGAACCGGGCAGGCCCGCGAGGGTCAGACCAGGCGGTCGAGCGCCTGGCGCAGGTCGGCGAGCAGGTCGGCGGGTTCCTCGATGCCGACCGAGATCCGGAGCAGGTCTGCAGGGACCGGGGAGGTGGGACCCTCCACGCTGGCACGGTGCTCGATCAGGCTCTCCACGCCGCCGAGCGAGGTGGCGCGGGTGAACACCTGCACCCCGGCGGCCACGGCGACCGCAGCGGCCTCGCCGCCCCGCACGCGGATCGAGAGCATGCCTCCGAAGCCGCCCTGCATCTGGCGGGCGGCCACCGCGTGGCCGGGGTGGGCGGGCAGGCCCGGGTACAGCACGGCGGCGACCGCCGGGTGCCCCTCGAGGGCCGATGCCAGCGCCAGCGCGCTCTCGGACTGCCGCCGCACCCGCAGGAACAGGGTGCGCATGCCGCGCAGCAGCAGCCACGCCTCGAACGGCCCGGGCACCGCGCCGGCGTCGTGGCGCCAGGCCAGCACCCGCTCCCAGAGCTCGTCGGCCCGGGCGCACACCACGGCGCCGGCGAGCACGTCCGAGTGCCCGTTGAGGTACTTGGTGGCCGAGTGCACCACGAGGTCGGCACCGTGTTCGACGGGACGGGTGAGGACGGGCGTCGCCGAGGTGGAGTCGACGGCGAGCGCTGCGCCCGCCGCGTGGGCGATGGCGGCGACCGCCTCGATGTCGACGACGTCCCAGGTGGGGTTGGCCGGGGTCTCCACCCAGACGAGGCGCGTCCGACCCGGGCGCACCGCCGCGGCGACCTCCTCGGGCCGGGTGACGTCGACCTCGGTGATGTCGAGCCCCCAGCGGACGCCGGCGCTCTGCAGCCAGGCGCGCAGGCCCCAGTACATGACCTTCGGGACCACGACGTGGTCGCCGGTGCCGAGGGCGCAGAACACCGCAGTGGACGCGGCGAGCCCGGAGGCGAACAGGGCGGCGGCCTCGCCACCCTCGAGCGCGGCGAGCAGCGCCTCGGGCTCGTCGTAGGTGGGGTTGTCGTCCCGGGTGTACCCGCGGCCCGTCGGGTAGCTGAGGTCCGGCTCGCGGTGGTACGTGGTCGACGGGAAGATCGGCGGCGTCACCGACCGGCTCGCGTCGTCCGACGCCCGGACGATCAGCGTCTCGGGCGCGACCGACGGCTCCGGTCCCGTCATGCGAACGGGGCGAACAGGTCGGCGGGCGAGGTGCCGTCGGGCAGCAGCGTCAGGCGCTCCGCCCCGTCCTCGGTGACGAGCAGGGTGTGCTCGAACTGGGCGCTCCGGTGCCCGTCGATCGTGACGGCGGTCCAGTCGTCGTCCCAGATCCCGAGTGACGGGTCGCCGAGGGTGAGCATGGGCTCGACCGTGAAGGTCATGCCGACCTCGATCTCGCGCCGCGCCCGCGGCTCGTAGTAGTGCGGGATCTGCAGGGCGGTGTGGAACTCGGTGCCGATGCCGTGGCCGATGAACTCGCGCACCACACCGAGCTCGTGGGCCCGTGCGTGCTGCTCGATCGCCTTGCCGATCACGTTGATCGGCCGACCGGCGCGCACCTCGTCGATCCCCTTCTCCATGGCGATGCGGGTCTCGCGCACCAGGGTCACGGACCGCTCGTCGACCTCGCCGACGAGGAAGGTGACCGACATGTCCCCGTGGACGCCGTCGAGGTAGATCGTGACGTCGATGTTGACGATGTCGCCGTCGGCGAGGCGTCGGCTGTCGGGGATCCCGTGGCAGATCACCTCGTTCACCGAGGTGCACACGGACTTCGGGAACCCCCGGTAGCCGAGCGGGCTCGGGTAGCCCCCGAGCTCGACGGTCCTGTCGTGGACGATGCGGTCGATCTCGTCGGTGCTGATGCCCGGCCGGACGTGCTGCCCGGCGTCGACGAGGATGATCGCTGCGGCGTGGCACGCCTTGCGCATCCGGACGATCTCGTCGGGCGTGCGGATCACCGACGAGCGCGACGGACCCGGGTCACCGGTGGTGGCGTAGGGAGGCCGCCCGATGCCGGCGGGCACGGTCCGGCGCGGGCTCACCAGCCCTGGGAGCACGGGCGGACCGGCTGGCGGGAGCTCCGCCACCGTTCCGCCGTTGCGACGCTTGCGCTTGCCCACGAGTCCGTCCCCGATCAGCGGAGGTAGCGGGTGACGGACTCGACCACGCACGCCGGCTTGTCGGCGCCCTCGATCTCCACGGTGATGCGGATGGTGGCCTGCACCCCTCCGGGGATCTCCTCCACGGCGGCGAGCTCGGCGCCCCCACGGACGCGTGAGCCGACCAGCACCGGCGACGGGAACCGCACCTTGTTCACGCCGTAGTTGATGCCCATGGAGATGCCGCGGACGTCGACGATCTGCGGCAGGAACAGGTTCGTCAGCGAGAGCGTGAGGTACCCGTGCGCGATGGTTGCGCCGAAGGGCCCGGCCTTCGCCTGCTCGGGATCGACGTGGATCCACTGGTGGTCGCCGGTGGCGTCGGCGAACAGGTCGATGCGGGCCTGGTCGATGGTGATCCAGTCGCTGTACCCGAGGTGGATCCCGACCGCTGCGGTGAGGTCGTCGAGGTTCTCGAAGATCGTCGGCATGCCCCGCACGGTAGCGGCACCCGGCGCACACCGACCCGCCGATCGGGGTGTGCGACCATGGGTGGAGGTGACCGACGACAGGACGGGAGGACGCACGATGGGCGACGCCGCAGATGTCCGGCCGGTCGCGCTGGACCCGCTGGTCTGTGCCCTCCGGCTGGTCCGTGCCGACAACGAGCGCGACCTCGTGCGCTACCAGGCGCTGCTCGCCGAGCACTTCCGCGGCGAGGCCGACGGGCGCCCGGTCGCCCTCGACGCCGACGAGGAGTCCGCCGCAACGGTCCGCTCGTGGGCGGCGCACCCGGACGCCCGGGTGGTGATCGAGGACGCCGAGCTCGTCGGTGGTTTCGTGCTGCTCCGCTACCGCATCGTCGAGCCGGGGAGCGAGCGCCGTGCGTGCTCGGTGCTCGAGGTCGCCGGTGGCAGGGTGACGCGCGCGTGGAGGTACCGCGACCCCGTCTGAGCCGTCGCACGAGGGGTTTCCTCACACGCAGCGCCGATCTGCCGATGCAAGGCTCGTGAAGTGGACCGCGGTGTCTCGCGTCTACATGGTGGTCGGCCTGATCCTGGCCGTCGTCGCTGTGTTCCTGGGCCCTGATGCCCAGGACGCCATCGCCGCGCTCAGCGGCATCGCCGTGATCGCCGCCATCCGGCTCGGCGTGCGGGAGCACCGCCCTGGGCGTCGACGGGTCTGGATCGGTTGGTCGATCTCGGTCGCGCTGTTCCTGTTCGCGGGCGTGGTGGAGCTCGTCATCTCGGGATCGGAAGGCGCGTCCCCGTACCCCAGCCTGGCGACGCTCTTCGACTTCCTCGGGTACGGCACCCTCATCGGGACCGCCTACCTGATGCTGCGCCTCCGCATCACTGCGTCGGACCGCACCGTGGTGGCCGACTCGTTGATCGGCGTCGGCGGTGTGGCCGTCCTCGTCTGGGTGTACGTGATGGTGCCGTACCTCCAGAACGAGGAGCTCGCCGTCTCCGGTCGGGTCGCCAGCGCGGCGTTCTCGGTGCTCTCGCTGACCTTCACCATGGTCATCGCCCGGTTGTCGTTCGGACCGGGTGTGAAGAGCACGGCCTACCGCCTGCTCTCGCTCACCGCCGTCGGAGCGCTCGGCGCCGACATCGTGGCCGCGGTCGAGCTCTCGGGGCGACAGTTCGCCGGCGCCGCGCAGCTATCGACGCTGTTCCCGACGATCGGCTTCGTCGCGTTCGGCGCCGCCGCCCTGCACCCCACGATGGTCGACCTGACCACCCCCGCACGCGAGACCGTCGCCCGGATGACCCGGGCGCGCTGGACCGTGATGGTCGTGTCCGCGCTGATCCCGCCGTTCGTGATCTTCGGCCAGATCGGCACGGACCGGAACAGCACGGTGCTCGTGGTCCTGGGCTGCTGGATCTTCCTGACGCTGTTGATCGTCCTCCGACTGGGTGGTCTCGTCCTGGCCCGGGAGCGGCTCGCCGAGTACGACCGGATCCTCAGCCAGGCGGCTGCTGCGCTCGTGGCCTCGACCGAACGCAGCGAGATGGTCGACGCCGCCACCGAGGCCATGCGCCAGATCGCTGTGCAGGAGGCACCGTCCGCCCGCGTCGCCGTGCTCATCGCCGATCCGAGCGGGTGGCGGGTGGAGCGTGGGGTCGGCGGCGGCGTCCGGGGCGCAGCCGACGGCGAGCTCTCCAACCTGTCGGCCCACGCGATCACCACGCTCACGATCCGCGAGCCCGTGCTCCTCGTCGACGAGCCTGCGACGGACGGCATGGGCGACCGGCCGGCGTGGGCGCTGCTCCTCCCGCTCGTCTCCCTGAACCAGCTCCGGGGCGCCCTGGTGGCGTCCGCGGACGCACCGCTGTCACCCGAGGCCCAGGACGCGCTCCGCGCCCTCGCCTCGGACCTGTCACTCGCCGTCGAGAGCGCGGCGCTGGTGGCCGAGTCGCACCGGCAGCGCAGCGAACGCCGGTTCAAGTCGCTGGTCGAGAACTCGACGGACATCGTCGCGGTCGTCGACCTCAACGTCACCCGGTTCGTGAGCCCGGCGGCATCCCGGCTCCTCGGCTTCAGCGAGGAGCAGTTCCTCGCCAACCCCCTCGTGGGCGTGGTCGCCGCCGAGCACCAACGCGCCTACCTCGACCTGGTCGAGCGGGCCGACGGCGAGACCGTGCTCGAGGTGCAGATGCACACCGCCTTCGGGATCCTCCGTTGGTTCGAGGTGGTCGCCGTCGACATGCACCACGAGCCCGAGATCGCCGGCGTCGTCGTCACCGCGCGCGAGATCACCGAGCGCAAGCGTGCCGAGCAGCAGCTGGCCCGTAGCGAGGCCCGTTTCCGTGCGCTCGTCCAGCACTCGACCGACGTCGTGGCCGTCCTCGACGGGGACGGGATGGTCAACTACGTCAGCCCGTCCGTACAACGGATCCTCGGCTACCGCCCGGACCAGTTGGTCAACCGCGAGTTCGCGATGATCGTGACCCCCGGCAGCCGCTCGAACCTCACGGGATTGCTGCACCGCCTCGCCTCGTCCCCCGGCACGCCGCACCGCAGCGAGCTGGAGGTCACCACGAGCACCGGCGCGGTGCGGGTGATGGAGGTCGCGCTCACCGACCTGCGCTCCGAGCAGTCCGTCGCCGGCATCGTCGTGAACGCCCACGACGTCACCGAGCGCAAGAGCCTCGAGTTCGACCTCCGCCACCAGGCGCTGCACGACGACCTCACCGGTCTGCCGAACCGGATCCTGTTCCGGGACCGCGCCCAGCAGGCACTGAGCCGCCGCGGCGACAACCCGTTGGCGCTGCTCGTGATCGACCTGGACGACTTCCGCACGGTGAACGACGCCCTCGGCATGCACGTCGGCGACGAGATCCTCGGGGTCATGGCGTTCCGCCTGCAGCAGCACCTCCGGGTGGGCGACACGGCGGCCCGCCTCGGCGGCGACGAGTTCGGCGTGCTGCTGGAGTCCGAGATCAGCCGCGAGGCCGCCGTGGGGGTCGGACGCCGGATCCTCGACGCCCTGCGCGAGCCCATCCAGGTGGCCGATCGCGAGCTCGTCGTCGAGACGAGCATCGGCATCGTCTTCGCCGAGGACATCCAGGAACGGACCGCCGAGGTCCTCCTGCGCAGCGGCGAGATGGGCATGTTCTCGGCGAAGGGCCGGGGCAAGGGCCGGCTCGCCCTGTTCGACCGGTCCATGCACGAGGGTGCCTTCGAGCGCCTGGAGCTCAAGACCGACCTGGCCCGTGCGCTCGAGCGCGACGAGCTCCGCCTCCACTACCAGCCCATCGTCGACGTGCGGTCAGGCCGCATCGTGTCCTTCGAGGCGCTGATGCGGTGGCAGCACCCCGAACGCGGCCTCGTCAGCCCCGGCTCGTTCATCCCCCTGGCCGAGGAGACCGGGCTCATCGTCGAGATGGGCCGCTGGCTCATCGACGAGGCGTGCCGGCAGCTGAGCGTGTGGCAGGAGCGCTACCCGGGACCCGAGCCGCTCGGCATGAGCCTCAACCTCTCGGCCCGACAGCTCGAGGACGACCGGATCGTGGCCGATGTCGCCCGGGCCATCGCCGCGTGCGGCGTCCCGTCCCGCTCGGTGACGCTCGAGCTCACCGAGTCGATCCTGGTCGACGGCAGCGGGCCGCCGCGGGAGCGCCTCGAGGCCATCACCGTGCTCGGCGTCGGCCTGGTCGCCGACGACTTCGGTGCCGGGTACGCCTCGTACGCGGCGCTGCAGCAGATGCCCTTCACGGGGCTGAAGCTGGACATGAGTCTGATCGAGGGGCTCACGAGCGCCGACCCCACGCACCGCGGGGTGGTCCAGGTCCGTTCGCTCATCGAGATGGCCGAGCGCACCGGGCTCAGCGTGGTCGCCGAGGGCGTCGAGTGCGCCGAGCAGCTCGCGATCCTCGCCGAGCTCGGGTGCCGTCGTGCGCAGGGCTACTACTTCGCCCGGCCGGACACCCCGGATCGCATCGAGGCGCTGCTCCGGCGGGACGCCGGACACCCGGCCGTCACCGTCGGCTGATCGCCGCCCTCTGCGGCACACCGCGCGCTTTCGACCGCGTTCCGTGACGCATCCGCCAAAGATTGGCGCCGGGCCCGCGGGGTGTGCCTAGGGTGCCTCCGGGCGGGGTCCGACAGGTCGAGGAGGGACGCGTCCATGCACCCCCTGGTGGTCCAGTGGTCATCGCTCGAGGTCACCACGCTGCTCCGCCGCCGCGCAGCCACCGCCGGCCCGGAGGCGCGGATCGGCTTCTCCGACCGCGCCGGCGGCGGGATGCGGGAGCAGCGGCAGGAACGGTTCCTCGCCGGGGCGCTGCGGCTCGGCGGCAGGCTCCGTGCCGCCGGCATCCGTCCGGGTGACCCGCTGCTCGTCGCCACGGCCACGCCCGAGCACGCGCTGCGGCTGTTCGTGGCCGGCCTCGCCGCCGGGGCCACGCCGATGCTGCTCCCGGTCCGTCCGGCCTTCGACGACGAGGCCCGCACGGCCGCCCTCCTCGGCCATGCCTTTGCCGCCGCCGGTCCCCGCTCGGTCTTCGTCGCCCCCCAGCGCGCCGACGGACGACCCCTCCCCGCACCACCCGGCGCCCGCGTCTGCACCCTCGACCTCGACGCCGTCGACCACGCCGACGACGGCGACCCGGGCCACATCCCGTCGCCGGGCGACATCTGCCACCTGCAGCTGACGAGCGGCTCCACCTCGGCGCCGCGTGCCGTGGCGGTGACCCACGCCAACGTGCTCGCCAACTGCAACGGCTTGGCCAAGCGCATCGAGCTGGATCACGAGGACGTCATCGTGACCTGGCTCCCGCTCTACCACGACATGGGCCTGGTAGGGCAGGCGCTGCTCTCGCTGGTCACGGGGCTCGACCTCCACGTGCTGAGCCCGTTCGACTTCCTCGCCGACCCGGCGCGTTGGCTGCGCGTCGTCGCCGAGAAGCGCGGGACCATGTCGGCGACGCCCACGTTCGGGCTCGACCATGTGGTCCGCCGGGTCGCAGACGACAAGGTCGCCGGGCTCGACCTCAGCTGCTGGCGTCGGGTGTACGTCGGCGCCGAACCCGTGGGGCGGACGTCCCTCGCCCGCTTCTGGCACAAGCTCGAACCCACGGGGTTCGACCCACGCGCCCTGACCCCCACCTACGGCCTCGCGGAGGCCACCCTCGCGGTCACCATGCCCCACCTCGGCCACGACCGCCGCTGGATCGAGCTCGAGGGCAGCGCGCTCGCCCTGCCGGGCACCGCGGTGGACGGCGCGCTCCGGACGGGGCTCACCGAACCGGCGGCCGGTCTCACCGCCATGTCGGTCGGACCCGCGCTCGAGGGGGTGGAGGTCTGGCTCCGCGGCGAGGACGGGAACCGCATCGACGCCGACGGCATCTGCGGCGAGATCATGGTCCGGGCGGCGTCGGTCGCCGCGGGCTACCTCGGCCCCGACGGCACGCCCGAGCCCTTCCCCGGCGGCGTGCTCGCCACGGGCGATGTCGGCTTCCTCCGGGACCACGACCTCTACGTGGTCGAGCGGCTCAAGAACATCATCATCCGCAACGGGGAGAACCACTCCGCTCAGCTGCTCGAGGAGATCCTCGCCGAGGTCACCGCGATCCCCGTCGACCGGGTGGCGGTCATCGACTCGGACCTGCGCCCCGGGGAGGGGAGGGTCACCGCCGTGGTCGAGCTCGAACGGCGCGCCGTCCCCGTGGAGCTCGAGGCGCAGGTGTGGAGCGCGCTCGACCGCTTCCCCCTCGCGCTCGAAGAGCTCGTGGTCGTACGACCCGGCGCCCTGCCCCGCACGACCAGCGGCAAGAAGCGTCACGCCGAGATCCGAGCGATGCTCGCCGAGGCCCGCTTGAAGATCGTCGACCGCTTCGCCCTCGGCGCGGCGGCCGCGGTCGACGACCTCGGATCCGAGGCGGGCGAACCGGTGGTCGACCTCGACGTCGTCGATGCGGTCCACCGCACCGAGAAGGTGCTCGCACGCATCGCGGTCCAACGCGGCATCGACGTCGCCCTCGTGCCCGAGCACCGCCTCGTGCAGGACCTGCACTTCGACTCGCTCGCGCTGTTCGAGGCGGCCATGACCATCGAAGCCGAGTGCGGCGTCGAGATCGCCGAGGACGACCTCGCCGCCCTCCGCAGCGTCGGCGACGTCACCGGCCTCGTCATCCGCCGGATCGAGGAGCGACGCCGGCCGGGCGGAGCGGGCGCCGACCGGCGCGGCCTGACGCAGACGGTGCTCGACATCCAGACGTCCATGCCGCAGGTCTTCCGGGAGGTGAAGGCGCAGGAGGGCCGCCGCGTCCTGATCGACGGCCGTTGGGTCGTCGACTTCGCGTCCTGCAACTACCTGGGTCTCGACCTGCACCCCGAGGTCATCGCCGCGGTGCCGGAGATGATCGCCGAGTTCGGCGTCCACCCGAGCTGGACCCGCGCCGTCGCCTCACCCGCCCCCTACGGCCTCCTGGAGCAGCTGCTGGCGGACACGGTCGGCACCGCCGACACGGTGGTGTTCCCCACGGTCACCCTCACCCACCTCGGGCTGCTGCCACCGATGGCCGGTCCGTCCGGCACGATCTTCCTGGACCAGGCGGCCCACCACTCGATCCAGGAGGCGTGCGATCTCGCCCGGGCGCGCGGCACCACCGTGCGCTCGTTCCCCCACGGCGATCTCGACGCGCTGGGCCGGCTCCTCGCCGCCGACCGGGGCCGGCGCCGGGTCATCGCCGTGGACGGCGTGTACTCCATGTCCGGTACCACCGTGGACCTCGCCGGTCTGCAGGACCTCGCCCGTCGTCACGACGCCGTCGTCTACGTCGACGACGCCCACGGGTTCGGCGTGCTCGGCGAACGGCCCGGCCCGTCGCTCCCCTACGGCTGCAACGGCAACGGCGTCGTCCGTCACCTCGGCCTCGACTACGAGCGGACGGTCTACGTGGCCGGCCTGTCCAAGGCGTACTCCTCGATGGCGGCCTTCGTGTCGGTCAACTCGGTCGAGGAACGCCGGATGGCGGAGACGGCCAGCACCATGATCTTCGGCGGGCCCGTGCCGGTGGCCAGCCTCGCCAGCGCCATCGCGGGCCTTCGGGTCAACGAACGCGAGGGCGACCTCCTCCGGATGCGCCTGTGGCGCCTCACCCGCCAGCTCCTCGACGGCATCGCCGAGCTCGGGTTCCACCTCGACAACGCCACCGGTTTCCCGATCGTCAACGTGATCCTCGGTCCGGTCGACATCGTGCGGACCGCGGCCGAGATCCTGTGGGCGCACGGGATCCTGCTCACCCCGGCCGTGGTCCCCGCAACCCCGCTCGACCGGGGCGGCGTCCGCTTCACGGTCACTGCGGCGAACACCGAGGACGAGATCGGCCAGCTGCTCGACGGGCTCAAGGCCGTGCGCGAGGCCGTCGGCGTGGGCAGGCTCCCGGTCCGCTGAGCAGGACCGCGCTCGGGCATGATCCTCCCGATGAGCGAACACCAGCACGATCCGGACGGGACCACCGCCGCCGGCGTCCGCGTCGAGCGGGCGGGGACGATCGGACGGATCGTGCTCGACAACCCCTCGAAGCGCAACGCGACCGAACTGGCGATGTACGCGGCGATCCCCACCGCCGTGGCCGAGTTGACCGCTGACCCGGACCTCCGCGTCGTGATCCTGCGCGGGGCCGGCGACCAGGCGTTCGGCGCCGGGTCCGACATCTCCGAGTTCGCGGTGCGCCGGGTCGGCGATGGCGCCGCCTCGTACAACGCGGTGGAGGAGCACGCCACCGAGGCGCTGCGGTCCGTCCCGGTCCCCGTGGTCGCGCTCATCCACGGACCGTGCATGGGCGGTGGGCTCGGGCTCGCCCTGTGCGCCGATCTCCGGATCGCGGCCGACGACGCCACGTTCGCCGTCCCGCCCGGCAAGCTCGGCATCGGCTACCCCGCCGAAGCGGCCCGACGTCTCCGCGACATCGTGGGCCCCGCCGTCGCGAAGGAGCTCCTCTTCACGGCGCGGGTCGTCGACGCCGCCGAGGCCCAGCGGCTCGGGCTCGTCAACCGCGTCGTCGCCAAGGCCGACCTCGACGCCGAGGTCGAGCGCCTCGCCGAGCAGATCGCCCGCCTCGCTCCCGGCACCCTGCGCGCCGCCAAGCTCGCGGTGGACGCGGGCGAGGACGACGCGGAGGCGGTCGCCGCGGCCGATGCCGCCGTCCTCGCCTGCTACCACAGCGAGGACTACCGCGAGGGCATCGCCGCGTTCCTCGAGAAGCGCCGACCACGGTTCTCCGGCCGATGAGCACCACCGGCGAGTCCCCCCGCCTCGACACGATCTCCCGTCTCGCGCGCCTGGCCCAGCTCACCGAGGCGATGCTGCAGCAGGTCGTGCGCGCCCACGGGCTCACGATCGCCGAGCAGACGGTGCTCACCACGCTGCGCTGGTCGGACCCGCCCTACCGGACGAGCCCGAGCTTCCTCGCCTCCGTGCTGCTGCAGACCTCCGGTGGGGTCACCGCCACGATCCACCGCCTCGAGCGCGCCGGTTTCGTCGAACGCGTCCCGGACCCGCTCGACGGCAGACGGCGGCTCGTGCAGCTCACCCAGACGGGGCTCGAGACCGAGAGCCGGGTCTTCGCCGACATCGCCGAACGCACCCAACACCTGCTCGACCGGGTGCCGCCCGACCGCGAGGACGAGGTCGGCCGCGCCGTCGCCCTCCTGCTGACCCTGCTCGAAGCCGAGACGGGACGCCACGAGGACCGCGGGTAGAGTCCCCGGGACAACCGAGACCGGGGAGTCCGCGGAGGCGGGCTGAGAGGACGGCCGGGCGCCACGCCGCCGCCGTCGACCCGAGAACCTGAACTGGGTCATGCCAGCGGAGGGAGCACCATGGGTCGGAAGGGACCACAGACCGGTCGGCACGTGCGCATCGCCGGAGCGGTGCTGTGCCTGTTCGGGATCGTCGCCGCGTGCGGGGACGACGATGCGGACGGGACGGACGGAGCGGCGGACCCCGCCGCCTGCCTGGAGGCGCCGTCCGCCGACGGGAGTGCCGAGAGCGTCGACGCCGTCGACTCGTCGCCCGGGACGACCATCACCCTCGTGACCCACGAGTCCTTCGCGGTCAGCCCGGGCGTGCTCGAGGCGTTCACCGAGCGCACCGGGATCGAGGTCGAGGTGCTCGCCGCCGGCGACGCCGGGACCGTCGTCAGCCAGTCGATCATCAGCCGGGACGCACCCCTCGGCGACGTCCTGTTCGGCGTGGACAACACCCTGCTGTGCCGGGCACTGCTGGCCGACCTCTTCGTCCCGTACGAGGCCGCCGCGCTCGCCGAGGTCCCCGACGAGCTCGAGCTCGACCCGCACCACCGGGTCACCCCGATCGACTACGGCAACGTGTGCGTCAACTGGTGGACCGACGACCTCGAGGGCGAGCCCCCCGCGAGCCTCGAGGACCTCGCCGACCCGCGCTTCGCCGGGGAGCTCGTGACCCCGAGCCCGGAGACCTCCTCCCCCGGCCTCGCGTTCCTGCTCGCGACCGTCGCCCGGTTCGGCGAGGACGGCTGGGAGGCGTACTGGGAGCAGCTGCGCGCCAACGACGTCCTCGTCACCACGGGGTGGAACGACGCCTACTACGGGGAGTTCGTGGCCGGAGGCGGCGACCGGGCCCTCGTGACCTCCTACGCCACCAGCCCCGCCGCCGAGGTCGTCTTCGCCGACCCGCCGGTGGAGACGCCACCCACCGGCGTCCTGACCGACGGCTGCTTCCGCCAGATCGAGTTCGCCGGCATCCTCGCCGGCACCGAGCACCCCGGCGAGGCGGCGGCACTCGTGGAGCACCTCCTGTCCTCGGAGTTCCAGGCCGACATCCCGCTGTCGATGTTCGTGTTCCCCGCCCGCGCCGACGCCGAGCTGCCGGAGGTCTTCACCCGGTTCGCCGCGGTCGCGGACGAGCCGCTGGAGCTGGACCCCGTCACGATCGAGGAGGGCCGGGACCGCTGGACCGAGCGGTGGACCGAGATCGTGCTCGGCTGAGCCCGGCCGACCGGCGGGGCGCCGCCACCCGGCTGCTGTGGGCCGCGGGCCCCGTCGCGTTCCTCGCGCTCCTGCTCGTCCTGCCCCTCGCCACCCTCCTCGGGCGAGGTCTCGACGCCGCAGCGGCGGATGCCCTCACCGGAGGCTCCGTCCGCTCGATCGCCGCCTTCACCGCATGGCAGGCTCTGCTCTCCACGGTGCTGACGCTGCTCGTCGGCCTCCCCGCCGCCTGGGCGCTCGCCCGCGTGCGGTTCCGAGGGCGCGGCGCGCTCACGGTGGCCCTGACGATCCCCTTCGTCCTGCCGACCACCGTCGCCGCAGGGGCGTTCCGTTCCCTGTTCGATGCCGCGGACCTGCAGCTCGACCGGACTCTCGGCGCCGTCCTCGCCGCCCACGCGTTCTTCAACGCGCCCGTGGTCATCCGCACCGTCGGCGGGGTCTGGGCGGACCTCGACCGTCGTCCGGAGGACGCCGCCCGACTCCTCGGCGCCGGGCGACTGCGGGTGCTGCGCACCGTGACCGCGCCTCGCCTCGCGCCGGTGACCCTCGCCGCCGCCATCCTGGTCTACCTGTTCTGCTTCACGTCGTTCGGCGTGGTGCTGCTCCTCGGCGGGCCCGGGATGCGCACCCTCGAGACGGAGATCCACCGGCAGGCGCTCGTCCGCACCGACCTCGCTGCAGCATCCGCCGTGGCGGTGCTCCAGCTCGCCTTCGTCGCCGTCCTGACGACGGCGGTCGCCGCAGCCCAGCGTCGGGCCGCCACCGGCGAGCGACCGCGGCCTCCGGCGCCCCGGGCGGACCGCCGTGCCCGTGGGCTCGCCCTCGTCGCGCTCGCGCCCGTCGTCCTCCTGGTTGCCGCGCCCCTCGGCTCGATGCTCGTGCGATCGTTGCGCGCCGGTGGCGCCTGGGGGCTCGACAACTACCGGGCGCTCGGGGAGCGCGTCCCGATCCTGCCGGTGTCGGCCATCGAGGCGTTGGGGAACTCGCTGCAGGTCGCGCTGACCGCCACGGTCCTGGCCAGCACCTTGGGCCTCCTCACCGCGCTCGCCGTCCACCGACCGGGGACGCCGGAGCGCCGTGCGGCCCGCCTGCTCGACGTCGCGGCCACCCTGCCGGCCGGGGTGTCGTCGGTGGCGCTCGGCCTCGGGATGCTGGTCACCTTCGACGGCCCACCGGTCGAGCTGCGGAGCTCGTGGTGGATCGTGCCCCTGGCCCACGCTCTGCTGGGGCTGCCGTTCGTGGTGCGGGCGGTCCTGCCCGCGCTCCGGGCGATCGACCCCCACCTGCCCGAGGCCGCCCGCCTCCTCGGCGGGACACCCGGTCGTGTCGCCCGCGACGTGGAGCTGGCGATCGTCCGCCGTTCGGTCGCCGTGGGCGCGGCCTTCGCGTTCGCGGTCTCGATCGGCGAGTTCGGCGCATCCACGATGGTCGCCCGCGACCCGCAGCAGCTCACCGCACCACTCGCCCTCGGCCGGCTGCTGTCCCAGCCCGGTGAGGCGCTGCAGGGCCAGGCGGCCGCGCTCGCCTGCTGTCTCGCCGGACTCACCGCCCTTGCGGTCGGCGGCCTCGACCTCGCCGCCCGGGGACGGGTGCTCCGGTCCCGGGCTCAGCCTGCGAGCGGCTCCAGGCGACGGGCGAGTGCTTCGACGTCACCGGCGTCGAACGGCGGCCAGGGGTAGACGATCCCGAGCTGGAGGCCGGCCTCGGCGTAGGTCTCGGCCTGGCGGACCACGTCGTCATGGGTCTGGCCCGGGAGCTGCAGGAGGTGGGTGGACACGAGGATCTCGGCGGGATCACGACCGATCTCCGCACAGCACTCGTGCAGACGGTCGAGCTTCCGGCGGAAGGTCTCGACGGTTCCCCCGGGGAAGTTCCAGTGCTGGGCATACCGGGCGACGAGCGGGAGCGTGCGCCGCTCCCCGGCACCACCGATGCAGATGGGTGGGTGGGGACGCTGCGACCCCTTGGGCTCGTTGCGCGCCTCGGTGAGCCGGAACCACCGACCCTCGAACGACGTGGTGTCGTCGCGCAGGAGTCCGATCACGCACTGCAGGTACTCCTCGAACCGGTCGAAGCGGTCGCGGAGGGGGCCCAGCTCGATGCCGTAGGCGTCGCACTCCTGCTCGTTCCACGCAGCGCCCAACCCGAGCTCCAGCCGTCCACCGCTGACGATGTCGAGGGTCGAGGTCATCGACGCGAGCACCGCCGGGTGCCGGTAGACCGCGCCGTTCACCATGCAGCCGATCCGCACCCGACTCGTCTCGCGCGCGAGCGCGCTGAGCGTCACCCAGGCCTCGAGGCAGGGACCGTCGCTGTCACCGTAGATGGGGTAGAAGTGGTCGAAGTTCCAGGCGGACTCGTAGAGCTCGATCCGGTCCACCTCGCGCCAGACCGCGAGCAGGTCCTCCCATGTGCAGTGCTGGGGCATCGTCTTCCAGGCGAAGCGCATGGCCGCACGCTAGCTGTGCCCTTCGGCACGCAAGCACAGGAATTCCGGCGGAAGTGCATCCGGACGGCACCCCAACCCTGTAGACACGCCGAGCCCATCCCCCCGGGCGCGGTGCCCCGGTCCAGCCGGCGCACCGGACAGTGAAAGGAAACCCCATTGCGACGCTCCACCCTGATCAAGCTGATCGCCCCCCTCGCCGTCGTCGGCCTCGCGGCCGCCGCCTGCGGTGACGACGACGAGGATGTGTCCGTCAGCGGCGACGTGCCCGCCGAGGAGACCGAGACCACCGAGGCCGCCGAGGGCGGCGAGATGGCCGACGAGCCCGGCACCATCGTCGACGTCGCCGTCGAGGCCGGTGACTTCACCACCCTCGTGGCCGCCGTCGAGGCCGCCGGCCTGGTCGAGACCCTGAGCGGCGAGGGCCCGTTCACCGTGTTCGCCCCGACCGACGAGGCGTTCGCCGCCGCCCTCGAGGAGCTCGGCCTCACCGCCGAAGAGCTGCTCGCCGACACCGAGACCCTGACCGCCATCCTCACCTACCACGTGGTGGCCGCCGAGCTGCCGGCCGCCGCCGTCATCGAGGGCGGGAGCACCGAGGTCGAGACCGTGAACGGCGCCATGCTGCCGGTCACCGTCGACGGTGAGAGCGTGATGGTCGGCGAGGCCAACGTGGTCGCCACCGACGTCATGGCCAGCAACGGCATCATCCACGTGATCGACGCCGTCCTGCTGCCGCCGGCCTGATCAGGCCACGCCTTCCGGAGGCGGTGGGACCCCTCCCCCCGACCGACCTCCGTTCCGGACCGGCCGGGCCTTCGGGCCCGGCCGGTGCCGCGTCCCGGCTCAGGTCGTGACCGAGCCGCCGTTCAGCTGGATCGTCTGACCGGTGAGCCAGGACGCCTCCTCCGACGCCAGGTACACGCAGAGGTGTCCGGCGTCGGTGCCCGTGCCCAACCTGCCCTTGGGGACCTGACGGGCCATGGCCTCGGTGACGCTGCGGTCGGCACCCGGCTTCATCTCCATCAGGCCGAGGGCGATGCTGTTCGCGGTGACCCCCGTGCGGCCGAGCTCGACGGCGAGGTGGCGCATGAAGGCGAGCGCCCCGCCCTTGCCGGCGCCGTAGAGCGACACCCCGATGTTGAGCCCGACGATGCCGGCGCCCGACGAGATCGTGATCACCCGGCCGAAGCCGCGCTCGACCATGCCGTCGACGACCGCCTTGGTGCAGTTGAGCACCCCGTAGAGGTTCACCTGCACGTACGGGTCCCAGTCCTCGGGTGCGAAGTCCCGGAACTGGGTGGGCCGCATCGTCTCGGGGATGCCGGCGTTGTTGATCAGCACGTCGACGTCCCCGAACGCGGCGATGGCCGAGGCGACCCCGGCGCGGTCGGTGACGTCGAACGGGACGGCGACCGCACGACCGCCCGCGGCCACGACGTCGGCGACGACGGATTCCGCCCGCTCGGCGTGCAGGTCGTTGACCCCGACCTCGGCACCCGCTGCGGCCAGCACCTGGACGATCCCCGCCCCGACGCCCTGGCCGCCCCCGGTCACGAGGGCCCGTCGTCCCGTCAGTTCGAACATCGCGCTCCCCTTGCCGTGGGTGTCATGCGTGGCGTGGGTGTCATACGTCCTCCCGCTCCTCCGCCATGCCCCCGAGGCGCTCGGCGAAGTCCTCGATGGTGGCGGCGAAGACGGCCACCCGAGCGGGGTCCCAGTCCGCGAGCAGGTCGGCCACGGAGTCCTGCCACGCGCCGCCCAGCCGGTGCAGGACGTCCTGGCCGGCGGCGGTGAGCCGGAGCCTGGACGCCCGCCCGTCGTCGGGATCACGGGCCCGGTCGACGAGGTCGTTCGCCTCGAGGTGGGCCACCTGCCGGCTGACCGTCGACACATCGACGCCGAGGTGGGTGGCGAGGTCGGTGAGCCGGACCGGCTGCAGGTCACGGACGCTGGCGAGGAGGTAGTACACGGAGCGGTCGGTCTCGACGCCGGCCCGCTCCTTGATCCGCTCACCGAGCCGGGGACTCCGACCCGTCCGCATGATCACCTGGAGCGCACGCAGGATGCGGGCGAGCTCGGCGTCTTCCACGGCAGGGAGCGTACGGGCTGGACACTTCGTTGGTGCATACAAGTAATGTGTGTGCATGGCGTCTCCCGACACCAGCGACACCAACGACACCGGGGTCCCCGCCCGCCGCGGGTCCGCCGAGCACCGTCGCATCGTGCTGCTCATCGTCGGGCTCATGCTCGCCCAGCTCATGGCGGCGATCGAGGGCACGGTGATCTCCACCGCCCTCCCCACCATCGCCACCGACCTCGGCGGCTTCGACCTCGTGCCGTGGGTCTACATCGCCTACCTGCTGACCTCGACCGCATCCACCCCGCTGTGGGGGAAGCTGTCGGACCTCTACGGGCGGGCCCAGCTCTACCGGCTGGCGATCGTCGTCTTCGTCGTCGGATCGCTGCTCGCCGGCATCGCCCCCACGATGGTGACCCTCGTGGCCGCCCGAGCCGTGCAGGGCGTCGGCGCCGGTGGGCTCTTCGCCCTGTCGATGACCATCCTCGGCGACGTCATCTCCCCACGGGAACGGGGGCGGTACCAGGGCTACATGGCCGGCATCTTCAGCGTGGCGACCGTGCTCGGCCCGCTCGTCGGCGGCCTCATCGTGGACCACGCGCACTGGCGATGGATCTTCCTCATGGGCCTGCCGCTCGGGTTCGCCGGTCTCGCCCTCTCCTACCGGACCCTGCAGCTCCCGTTCACCCGCCGATCGGCCCGCATCGACTGGGTGGGCACCTTCAGCCTGCTGATCGGTGTGTCGGTGCTGGTGATCACCACCCAGCTCGGCGGCGACGAGTTCGCCTGGGCCTCCCCCACCACGGCGGCGTTGCTCACGGTCGTGGTCGTCTCGCTCGTGGTGTTCATCCGGGCGCAGTTCCGTGCGCCGGAGCCGCTGCTGCCACCGCACCTGTTCCGGGAGCCGCTCTTCGCCTGGGGCAACGTGCTGTCGTTCCTGATCGGCTTCGCGATGTTCGCCACGACCCTGTCGGCACCCTTGTTCCTGCAGATCGTCACCGGCGTGAACGCCACCCGCTCGGGCCTGCTGGTGGCCCCGATGACCCTCGGGATGCTCGTCACCTCCGTCACCACCGGCACGCTGATGACGCGCACCGGCCGCTACCGGATGTTCCCGATCCTCGGGACCGCGGGCATGGCCCTCGGCGCCGTCCTGCTCGCCTCGATGGGTGTGGGGACGAGCGCCTGGGAGGCGGCGACCTGGATGTTCGTGCTGGGCATGGGCATCGGCGGCGCCATGAACGTCGTGCTCACCGCCACCCAGAGCCGGGTGGCCCACGCCGACCTGGGCGTGGCCACCTCCGCCAACAACTTCTTCCGCAGCCTGGGTTCCACCATCGGCTCGGCCGTGCTCGGGGCCGTGCTGATCTCGCAGCTCGACGTCTGGCTCCCCCGCCTCGTCCCCGACCTCGCCGCCGACGCGTCGTCGCTCTCGCAGAGCCCGGCCGAGATCCGGGCGCTGGAGCCGGCGCTCCGCGACGGTGTGGTGGAGGCCTTCGCCAACTCGCTGCACACGGTGTTCCTGCTCTCGGTGCCCGTGTGCCTGCTGGCGTTCGCGGTCGCCTGGCTCCTGCCGGAGTACCCGTTGCGCACCGAGGCCGCCGTGACCGCACCCGCACCGGACCGGGTCGAGGCGGTGCCCGAGTCGGTCTGATGCGGCGCAGCCGCGGTCGACCCGGCGTCAGCCGGCGCGAACCGCGGTGATCACGCCGTCCTCGACGCTGAAGTTCACGCGGTCGGGCCGGTAGTCCATGGTGAGCGCGAAGTCCTCGCCGTCCTCGCGCTCGATGCGCCACGGCACCCCCGCCTCCTCGGCCGCGGCGATGGCGTCGTCCTTGCTGAGCCCCACGTACGTGGCATCGAGCTCCGCCTGCTCGGGCTCCTCCGGCAGCGTCGCCCCGTCGCCGGGTTCGATCGGCGTCGGCGCACCCGGTCCTTCGGCCACCTCGCCGACCGTGGTGTCCGAGCCGCTCTCGACGGTCTCGTCGTCGTCGCCGCACGCCGCGGCCGTCAGCAGCACCGCCGCCACCGCCACCGCACCCAGTCCTGCCCGTCGCATCCGCATCACGCCGCTCCTCCTCATCGTCTCCGGTCGCTTCATCCGTTCCGACGATCCTGACCGCCGTCCGGTTCCCGACGGCGGACACTCAGCCGACGCCCGAGTCCTGCCGATGGGAACCGGTGCGCACCCGATCCACCCGAACGACCGCCACGGTCCTGCTGAGCGTCGTCGTCCTGACCGCCGGCGCGTGCAGCGGCGCCGACCCGGAGCCGGCGACGACGGCGGCGGCGTCTCGAGGGTGTGCTCCCGAACCCGCGCCCACCGCCACGCCGCTGCTGCTCGCGCTCGTAGGCGGCGTGGTCGAGACCGTCGATGCCGACGGGACGCGCCGGTGCGTCGAGCCCTCCGAATCGGCGGAGCCGGCAGAGCCGGCAGAGCCGGCAGAGCCGGCAGAGCCGGCAGAGCCGGCAGAGCCGGCGGAACCGGCAGAGCCGTCGGATCTGGGCGGCGTCGAGGGCGTGGGACCGGTCGTGCTCCACCCGGACGGCACCCACCGAGTCGTGGGTGGACGCTTCGTGGGCGAGGACGGCGTCTGGGCGGTGCCCGTGGACGGCGGCACGCCCGAGCGCCTGGCTTCGGGCAACGACGTGGCCGCCACCGAGCTGGCCTTCTCGTCGGACGCGAGCCGTCTCTGGTTCGCCGCCGCGCACGGCCGGGACCACCACCTCCACGTGATCGACCTCGTGCCGGTACTCGACCCGGACGGTGACCCGATGATCGGGACCGTGAGCGACGACGTCGACC
The DNA here is from genome assembly GCA_040382135.1 of Acidimicrobiales bacterium. Lineage (GTDB taxonomy): Bacteria > Actinomycetota > Acidimicrobiia > Acidimicrobiales > JBEIGA01 > JBEIGA01. The sequence goes on along the minus strand of JBEIGA010000006.1, from coordinate 3,850 downwards.
CGGTCACCGGCGCGCCGCTCGGCATCCTGCCGGTCGTGTCCCACCCGCTCGGGATCGGCGCCGTCGTCGCGCACCATGCCGACCCCACCCTCGTGGCCTACGCGGCCGGGACATGCGGTGACCGTCGAGCGACCCTCGTCGCGCTGCCGACAATCGACGCCGCGCCGGCGGTCGTCGACCTCGCCGAGGGACCGGCCCCGTCGATCCCCGTGGGATTCCTGGACGCGCCGACGGGCACGACCCGGGTGGTCGTGGCCCTGTCGGCGGACGGGTGCTCCGGGCCGTGGGACCTCTGGAGGGTGGACGTGCGCGACGGCTCGGTGACGGACCGGGTCGAGCTCGCCCGTGGCGTGGACGGCGCGCGGATCCAGGTGGCCCCGCCGGAGCCCACCTACACCTTCGTGGACGTGGACATCACCGGCTTCGTCTGATAGCGGGGTCCCCGTGCAGCCGGTCGGCTGCGACAGACCCAGCCGGTCGGCTGCGAGGGTGCGAGCCGGTCACCGCACCGCGCCGGACGACCGGAGCGCGGCGATCTCCTCGGGCGAGAGGCCGAACTCGCCGAGCACCGTGTCGGTCTCCTCGCCGGGCCAGCGGGGCGAGCGCCCCGGGACGCCGGGCGTCCGCGACAGCCGGGGCATGACGATCAACTCGGTGCCGCCCTCCTCCACGAAGGAACCCCGGGCCACGTTGTGCGGGTAGGCGCGCGCCTCGTCGAACGTGAGCACGGGGGCGAAGCACGCATCGGTGCCCTCGAGCAGGGCGCACCACTCGTCACGGGTCTTCGTGCGGAACACCTCGGCGAACCGCTCCCGCAGCACCGGCCATCCCTCCCGGTCGTACTGCGCGGGCAGGTCCTCACCGGCGAGCCCGATCTTCTCGAGCAGCAGGGCGTAGAAGTGCGGCTCGATGGGGGCGACGCTCACGTACCCGCCGTCCGCCGTCTCGTACACGTTGTAGAAGGGCGAGCCGCCGTCGAAGAGGTTCTCGCCCATCACCTCGGTGTGGAAGCCGCTCGCCTGCATCTGGAAGAACACGCTGACGAGGTTCATGACCCCGTCGGCCATGGCGACGTCGACCACCTGGCCCTTGCCCGAGCGCTGCGCCTCGAACAGGGCGCAGACCACGCCCCAGGCGAGGTGCAGCCCGCCGCCCGCGAAGTCACCGGCGATCTGCAGCAGGGGCACGGGCGGACCGCCACGCGGACCGATGGCGCGGATCAGGCCCGTGATCGACTCGTAGTTCAGCGAGTGGCCGGCGGTGGGCGCGAGCGGGCCGGTCTGACCCCATCCGGTGAGCCGGCCGTAGACGATGCGCGGGTTGCGGGCCAGCAGGACGTCGGGACCGAGCCCGAGACGCTCGGTCACCCCCGGCCGGAACGACTCGAGGAACACGTCCGCCTGCTCGGCCAGCCGCAGGACCGTGGCCACGCCGTCCGGGTGCTTCAGGTCGACGCCGATGGAGCGCCGGCCGCGGTCGAACGAGCTGTGGCCCTTCGGTACCGGCTCGGTGGGGACCTCCGCGACACGATCGACGCGGATCACCTCTGCGCCCATGTCGGCGAGCTGCAGGGTGCCGAACGGCAACGCCCCCAGCCCCGCGAGCTCGATCACCTTCACCCCGGACAACGGACCGGCCATGGACGTGCCTCCCCCTGCCGGCGCTCCCCGGCGAGGACGACAGCTTCCCGTCGGCCCGACCCTCCGGGCAACCCGCGCGCGCGACACTTGCCCGGTGACCGCACCCCACCTCCCCGGCCCGCTCGTCTCCGCCTCGTGGCTGGCGTCCGCCCTCGCCGATCCGGCCGCCGGGGCCCTCGTGGTGGCCGATGTCCGCTGGTACCTGGACGATCCCGGCCGGGGCGCGGTGGCCTTCGCTCAGGGGCACCTCCCGGGCGCGGTCTTCGTCGACCTCGACGCCGCCCTCGCCGGTCCCGCCGGCCCCGGCACCGGACGGCACCCGCTGCCCTCCCCTGCGGCGTTCGCCGCCGCCATGGGACGGCTCGGGATCGGCGACGACACGCCGGTCGTGGCCTACGACGACTGCGGCGGCGGGACGGCGGCACGCCTGTGGTGGCTGCTCGACAGCCTCGGGCACCCGGCGGCGGTGCTCGACGGCGGCATCGACGCATGGGACGGCGGACTGGTGGCGGACGTGGCGACGCCGCGACCGGCGACCTTCACGGCTCGACCGTGGCCGACGGATCGCTTCGTCGACGCCGACGAGGTGGCACGGCGGCTGCAGGACCCGTCGTCGGTCGTGCTCGACGCCCGTGCCCCCGGCCGCTTCACCGGCGACGAACCCCTCGCCGGCGCGGACCCCCGCCCGGGGCACATGCCCGGCGCCCGCAACGCGCCGTGGGCGGGCAACCTCGTCGAGGGACACCTCGCGCCGGCCGACGTCCTCGCCGACCGCTACGCGGCGCTGGGCGCCACCGACGCCGACACCGTGGTGGTGTCGTGCGGCTCCGGCGTCACCGCCTGCCACGACCTGCTCGCGCTCCGCCTCGCGGGCGTGCCGGACATCCGCCTGTTCCCCGGGTCCTGGTCCGCGTGGGCGGCCGACCCGGACCGCCCGGTCGCCACCGGCCCCTGACCCGTCGGCGGGGTCGCGCGTCCACGGACCGACGGCGACCGAGGGCCTAGCATCCGGCCATGACCGATCCCACTGCACGCTTCGACCTCACCGGCCGGGTCGCCCTGATCACCGGCGGATCCCGCGGCCTCGGCCGGTCCATGGCCCTCGGCTTCGCCGAGGCCGGTGCGAAGGTCGTGGTCTCGAGCCGGAAGCTCGACGCCTGCGAGGAGACCGCGGCGGCCGTCGAGGCGGCAGGCGGCGAGGCGCTCGCCGTCGCGTGCCACATGGGCGAACTCACCCAGGTCGAGGCGCTCGTCGCTGCCGCCACCGATCGGTTCGGCAGGCTCGACATCCTCGTCAACAACGCCGCCAACCCGCTCAAGCAGCCGATCGGTCAGCTCACCGAGGAGGCGTGGGACAAGAGCTGGGGCGTGAACTTCAAGGGCCCGGTGTTCCTGCTCCAGGCGTGCGTCCCCTGGCTCGAGCAGGCGCCGGCGGCATCGGTGATCAACATCCTGTCGGTCGGGGCGTTCCAGGGCACCGAGGCCCAGATCGCCTACAGCGGCGCCAAGTCGGCGTTGTGGCAGTTCACGCGTTCGGCCGCCGTCGGCCTCGCCCGGAAGGGGATCCGCGTGAACGCGATCGCGCCCGGCCCCTTCGCCACCTACATGGTCACCAGCGGCGGCGAGGAGTTCATGGCCCGCAACGCGGCGAAGACCCTGCTCGGACGCCTCGGCGAGCCGGACGAGATCATCGGCCCGGCCCTGTTCCTCGCGTCGGACGCGTCGTCGTTCGTGACGGGGAGTTGCATCACCGTCGACGGCGGCATGCTCGCCTGACCTGGGGCGGGGGCCTCCGGCTCCCGGAGGTTCAACGCGGGCGTCGTCCTGCCGATGGGAGGGGGTGCTCCGCTTCCGGCCCCGCCTGCGCGTCCCCTTCGCGCTGACCCTCGTCCCGGTCCTGGCCGTCACCCTCGGCCTCGACGCGCTCACCGCTCCCGCTGCGCACGCCCAGGCGACCGGCGCCGACGTGACCGTCTCCCTGCTGGGACCGGCGGGTCCCGTCACTCCGGGGGACCGGGCGTCGATCGTCGCCACCGTGGCGAACGGCGGCGACGCCGCGGCGACGGGCGTCGTGATCGACCTGGCCCTCCCTCCCGGCGCCACGATGGTCGCCGCGGTCCCCCGTGTCGGCTCCTGCACCGCCGCCGTCACGGGCTGGAGGTGCGACCTCGGCGAGCTGGCCCCGGCGACCACCGTCGGCATCGACCTCG
>JBEIGA010000005.1:0-34841 GCA_040382135.1 Acidimicrobiales bacterium | reverse complement strand
TGGCGGTACCACCGCTGGGTGCGCGCAGCGAACTGACCTGGTGAAACGTCCGTGAGCCGGGGTTGTTCCACGTGGAACAACCCCGGCTCACGGACGTTTCACCAGGTCAGTTCGCTGCGCGCACCCAGCGGTGGTACCGCCACGAACCGACGCTCACCGATTCCGGCTCCTGCCACTGCAGGACATCCCCGGTCGGGTCCTCGCCCAGCGATGCCGAAACGGCAAGTCGCGAGCCCGTGACCACCAGGCCTGCCGCCCAGCGGAGCACGTGTCGTGGGTCCCCGGCGCAGCGTGCCATGACGAAGCACGGCTCCTCCGACACGAGGCCCACCGACATGGCGTCCGCCTCCAGCACGCTCGCACGTTCGGTCGCCCCCAGACGGCGGACTGCGCCGCGCAGGAGACCGGCACGACTCCCTCGCCGCTCGATGAGCAGCACCCGCAGGTCGGGGCGAGCGTCGATCACCGGGAGCGCCGGGACGCCTCCCCCACTCCCCACGTCCACGACGAAGGCCCCCGGCGAAACTCCGCCGAGGGCCTCCAGAAAGCCGAGCGATTGCGCGACCAGGTCATCGATGCTCGAGCGCCGACCGATCGCTCCGATCTCCTGGTGGTCGGCGAGGATCTCGGTCAGCACCGACGAGCTCACGATGCGGGTGCGATCACCACCCGCCGCGACGGATCCTCACCCTCGGACAGGGTGCGGACGCCCTCGGCGTCGATCAGCGCATCGTGCACGGTCTTCCGATCGGCCGATCCCATCGGCTCCAGCACCCGGGCACGTCCGTCCGTCCGTACGGCTTCGGCCTGCGCCAACGCGAAGCGCTCGAGCGCCACCCGCCGGCGCTCACGCAGACCGGCGACGTCGACGGTGACCCGACCCTCGGTGTCACGGTTGCCGGCGCGACGCAGTACGGCCGAGCGGCTGAGATCGCCGATGGCCTCCGCCGTCCGCCCGTCGGGACCGATCAGGAGGCCGATGCCCTCGCCCTGCACCACAACGACCGACTCGTCGTCACCGGACTGCACCTCGACGGACCCTTGAAAGCCGAACGCCTCCACCAGGCCTTCGACGAAGTTCCGGGCCGTCTCGACGTGCTCGTCGTGGGGCATCACGCCATCGGCGGACGGAGTACGCGTCCGGGACGGGCGATCGCTTGCGGCCTGCTCGGAAATCTGCTCGCTCATGGAATCGTCCTCCTCCGGACGTGCTGCTCGTGCCGGAGCCGGCGCAGACTGCGCGCTCGTCTCCTGCTTCGTCTCGCCCTCGGGACGATCACCCCGCTTGCGCTTGTCCCGCCGGTTCCGGTCCCGGCGCTCGGCCTTGGGCCGTGGCTGGCTCGGTCGGACTCGTGCCCGCACCCGAGCATCGCCCTTGCGCAGGCCCAGAAACCCGACCTTCGGCTCCTCGAGCACCTCGAACTCGGCCTCATCACCCGCAACCCCGAGCTGGTCGAGGGCACGTTCCTTTGCCTCGTCGACGGTCTTGCCCGTCGTGACCACCCATTCCATCGTCACTTCCTCTTCTTCTTGGGCCGCGTCGATGATCCGGGGGGAGTGACCCGTCGGCTCGGGGTGGCCGGCTCGCTCTTGGCCGAGCCGCCCTTGCTCGATCGGTCAGCCGGAGCATCGGAGCGACGTTGCTCCTGCCGGGCTTGTTCACCTGCCGTCGTCCGTCGACGACGTGCGGCACTGCTCGAACGTGCGTTCGTCGCTGTGCGGGTGTCGGTGGCCCCACCACCACCGACGCTCTTCTGCTTCGAGCCGGCCGTCGCCGTGTCGCCCTTGGCTGCCTTCCCGCCACTCGGCGTGCTCCGGACCACCAGAGGCTCGTCCTGCTGCGCCTTCTTGTACACGACCTGGGTGATGTACGCCTGCTGTGCGACCCGGACGAGGCTCGACACGATGAAGTACACCAAAAGGCCGGCCGGGAAGCCGAAGGAGAAGATCGGCAGCATGAACGGCAAGATCTTCATCAGCATCTGCTGCTGCGGGTTCATCACCGCGTTCTTGTTGCGGCCCTGGATCTGCTTCTGCTGGAACCAGCTCAACACGCCGATGAGGATGATCATCACCAGGTAGGGGAGGCCGGTCGCCACGGAGTCCCGGAAGGCGTCCATGGCCGTCTTCGACAGGTCGATCCCCCAGGAGACCATCTCGGTCTCCTGGCTGAGGCTCTGGTACAGATCCGTCGAATCCGACAGGTAGTCCGGATCGAACTGCTTCACCGGCACGGTCACGGCTGCGACGTCGCTGCCGCCGGCGATCTGCGCAGCGACCGCGCCCACCTCGTAGCCCACGTCGGTCAGACGGCGGGTGAGCCCGCTGAGCACCCGGAACAGGATCAGGAAGACCGGCATCTGGATCAGCAGCGGGAGACAGCTGCCGACCGGGTTGACCTTGTTCTCCTGGTAGAAGCGCATGACCTCTTCGTTCATGCGCTGGCGGTCGTTGCGGTATTCGTTCTGGATCTTCTTCAGCTCGGGCTGGAGCCGCTGCATCTTGATCATCTGCCGCGTGGACGAGATCGTCAGCGGCGACAGCAGGAGCATGATCAGCACGGTCAGCAGGACGATGGCCATCCCGTAGGACGGCCACAGGCTGTAGAACCACGCGAGCAGCCCGGCGATCAGGTCGAACAGACCAGAGAACACGAGAACCTCAGCTCCCTCGACGGGCAGGTACGGGGTCCCAACCGGATGGGCCCCAGGGATGACAACGACAGATGCGACGCGCCCCGAGCCACATGCCCCGGGTTGCGCCGTGGGCATGGACGGCGTCGATCGCGTAGTTCGAGCAGGTCGGCACGAACCGGCACGGCGAAGGGCGGTGGTCGAACGCCCGCTGGTAGCGCTCGATCAGCCACACCGCGAGGCGCGCCGAGCGGTTCACCGCGACACACCCAATCGGGCGAGCGACAGGTGGAGGTCGTCGCGCAGGACGTCGAAGCCGAGCGCTCCGGCACCCGGCCGCACCCGGACCAGGTAGTCGCCAGGCGGGAACCGCGGGTCGTCGAGACGATCCAGTTCCTGCAACGCGGCGCGAAGCCGCCGTCTCACGCGGTTGCGGACCACGGCGGAACCGACCTGCCGGCTGACGGCGAAGGCGACACGACGGACGTCGCCGCACGCGTTCGGACGAAATTGCACCTCGAGGTTCGCACCTCGTGCACGACGCCCCTCACGACGGAGGACACCGAACGCGCGCCGGCCTCGGAGTCCGACGATCAAGCGGAGAGGCGGTGCCGGCCCTTCAGCCGACGAGCCCGCATCACCGCCCGGCCGCCCTTGGTGGCCATCCGCTGGCGGAATCCGTGCTTCTTGGCGCGCTTGCGGACGTTCGGCTGGAAGGTGCGCTTCATGTGGATCTCTCCCGGGAATGACCGGTACCCGACCATCGAAACAGGCGATGATCGACCGGCGCGGTCTCGGCACTGTCACCCGATCGGGCGCGACAGCGCAGCGCTCCAACGCTAGAGGGATGTGCCGACGTCCACAACACGGGTGCTCGCCGAGGCCCGACGGCGTGCTCCGAAGATTTCCACAGCGCCCGTGGCCATGCCGCCCACCTGCTGCTAGGTTCCCCGTTCCGCCCCACGCCCCGTGGGGATCGGCGGGTCTGTCCACAGTTCTTCCCACAGTCTGTGGACACAGCAATCGTTACCGAGGGCGGTGATGACGGACGCCACGCAGCTCTGGACGACGTGCGCGGCGATCATCCGGTCGCAGGTGTCCGACGTCGTCTGGCAGACCACCTTCAACCATGTCGAACCGGTCGCCGTGACCGAGCACGAGCTCGTCCTCGCCGTGCCGAACGCTCTGGCGAAGGAACGCGTCGACCATCGCTACCGCGGGCTCGTGCACGATGCGTTGGCCGAGCTCGGACAGGCGATGCTCGACGTCCGGGTCGAAGTCCGCACCGCGCCGGCCCCGCTCGAACCCACCCAGCAGCAGCTCGAGCTGGGCACATCCGCACCGGCTGCACCGGTCGTCACGGAGGCTCGTCCCCCCGACCCTCCCAAGGCTGCACCCACGGCCGAGTCGGTCAACAGCCGGTACACCTTCGACGACTTCGTCACCGGCACGTCGAACCGCTTCGCCCACGCCGCTGCGCTCGCTGTGGCCGAGACCCCTGCCCGGTCGTACAACCCGCTCTTCATCTACGGCGATGCCGGCCTGGGAAAGACCCACCTGCTGCAGGCGATCGCCAACTACGTCCACGACCACTACCCCACCTACAAGGTGCGATACGTCTCCACCGAGACGTTCCTGAACCGGTTCGTCGACGCGATCCGCAACAACACCCTGCCGGAGTTCAAGCGGCGCTACCGCGAGATCGACGTCCTCCTCGTCGACGACATCCAGTTCATGGAAGGCAAGGAAGGGCTCCAGGAGGAGTTCTTCCACACCTTCAACAGCCTCCACCAGGCCAATCGCCAGATCGTGCTCTCGTCGGATCGTCCACCGGACTCCATACCGACGCTGGAGGATCGGCTCCGCAGCCGCTTCAAGATGGGCCTGATCACCGACATCCAGCCCCCGGACCTCGAGACCCGTCTGGCGATCCTCCGGAAGAAGGGCGACAACGAGAGCATCCCGATCCCGCCCGAGGTGCTCGAGTTCATCGCCAGCAACGTCACGGACAACATCCGCGAGCTCGAGGGAGCCCTCATCCGGGTGAGCGCCTACGCGAGCCTCAACCACCTGCCCTGCACGGTGGAGCTGGCGGAACGGGTCCTCGGCGACGTCGTGGCCCGTCGAGCGCCCCGACCGGTGACCCCGGCACTCATCCTCGAGCACACGGCGCGCATGTACGGGTTGTCGATCGACGAGATCACCGGCTCCTCCCGTCGCCGCCCGTTGGTGAACGCGCGCCAGATCGCCATGTACGTGATCCGGGAGCTCACCGACCTCTCCTACCCGGCAATCGCCCGCGAGTTCGGTGGCCGGGACCACACCACCGTCATCCACGCCGTCGAGAAGATCCGCAACCTCATGGGTGAGCGGCGGCAGATCTACGAGCAGGTCACCACGCTGATCGACGAGATCCGTGGTGGGGACGACTGAGGGGATGACCCTGTGGAGTCCTTGCGCGCGACGGTGGACGGACCGACGGACCTCTGGACGACCCCGACGCGCCCGCACCACCCCTGGGGACGGCTGTGGATGCCCGGTGGACGCCGTTCTCCAGGACGACAAGGCACGATGCCCGATCGTCCACAATGCACAGGACCTACCATCAGAACCGGGGAGACAGACATCCTCGGCCGAACGAGGGGGCACCACCCGTGAAGTTCGCATGCGAGCGTGACGAGCTCCTCACCGCCTTGGCTGCCGCGGGCCGCGCAGTCAGCTCCCGCGGCGGGGCGCAACCGGTGCTGTCCGGTCTCCGGCTGCGCCTCGAGGGTGACCGCCTGGAGGTGACCGGCAGCGATCTCGATCTCACGATCATGACGACCATCGCCGTCGGATCGGGTGAGGCCGGCACCGCGGTCCTGCCCGCCAAGCTCATCGCCGATGTCGTCCGGGCTCTGCCCAAGGGCCGGGTGGAGCTCGACATCGACGACGAGACGGCGCACATCGCCGCCGGTCGGACGGAGTTCTCGCTGCGGGTCTTCCCTGCCGGCGAATACCCGCGGATCGATGTCTCAGAGGGTGAGGAGGTCACGATCGACGCGAGGGTCGTGGCTGCAGCCCTCGCCCAGGTGGTGCGGGCGGCGAGCTCCGACGACTCCCGCCCCATCCTCACCGGTGTGCTGCTCGCAGCCGAGAGCGGTGGTCTGAGGCTCGTCGCCACCGATTCCTACCGTCTGGCGATGCGCGACATGCCCGGTACCTCGGTCCTGGGCGAGGGGCAGAGCGTTCTGGTGCCCTCCCGAGCGCTGGCCGAGACCAACCGGCTGCTGGGCGAGGCGGACAGCCTCACCGTCCGACTCGGGTCCCGGGACGCGTCGTTCGTGATCGGCTCAACGGTCGTGACCACGCGGCTCATCGAGGGGGATTTCCCGAACTACCGCGGCCTCATCCCGCCCGGCCACCCGAACCGTCTGCGCGTGGCGCGCGACCAGCTGCTCGACGCCGTGCGTCGGGTGCGGCTCCTCGCACAGGAGGCCACGCCGGTGCGCATGTCCATGTCCGCAGACGGTCTCGAGCTGATCGCCATCACGCAGGACGTGGGTCAGGCGCACGAATCCCTCGAGGCGACGTTCGAGGGAGAGCCGTTGACGGTCGCGTTCAACCCGGAGTACCTGCTCGACGGCATCGAGGTGGCTCCCGGCGACGAGATCACGCTCGAGACGGTCGATGCGCTGAAGCCGGCCTTGCTCCGGGGGGACGGCGAGCCCGACTTCCTCTACCTCCTGATGCCCGTCCGGGTCTCCTGACCGCGCTCCTGCGCCGCGGTCCCCGTCTGTCGCCGTGCGTCTCGACCGGGTCTGGCTCACGGACTTCCGCGGCTACCAGGCGGCGGAGATCCCGTTTGCGTCGGGCCTGACCGCGGTGATCGGCCGCAACGGCGCCGGCAAGACGAGCATCCTCGAGGCGATCGGTTGGTTGGCGACGCTCGGCTCGTTCCGGGGAGCGCCCAACGAAGCGATGGTCCGTCAGGGAGCGACCGCCGCCTACATCCGCGCCGAGGTGGCCCGGGACGACGAGCGGATCCACCTGCTCGAAGCGGAGCTGCCGGTACGTGGGCGGTCCCGCCTCCAACTGGATCGCAAACGGGTCGCACGAGCGCGGGACGTGCTCGGCCACCTGCGCGTGGTGGTGTTCACACCGGACGACCTGGAGCTGGTGAAGGGCGGTCCCGGGGGGCGACGACGGCTGCTCGACGACCTGCTGGTGCAGCTCCACCCTCGGTACGAACGGTTGCGGTCCGACGTCGAGCGGGTGCTGCGCCAGCGCAACGCCCTCCTCAAGCAGGCCGGTGGTCGGCTCGGTCCCGAGGTCGTCGCCACCCTCGACGTCTGGGACCTGAAGCTCGCGGAGAGCGGGGCCGAGCTCGCGGCAGCGCGCGCCGAGCTCACCACCGAGCTGGCCCCCCTCGTCGCGAGCGCCTACGACCAGCTGGCGGGAACCGGGAGTGCGGTCGACCTCGTGATCCGTCCGAGCTGGGAGGGCGATCTCGGCGCAGCCCTGCGCGATGCGCGGCAGGAGGACGTCCGACGTGCGGTCACCACGGTGGGACCCCACCGTGACGATCTGGAGATCGGTTTGCGGGGCATGCCGGCACGGTTGCACGGTTCCCAGGGCGAGCAACGGTGTCTGACGCTGGCACTGCGGCTCGCGGCGCGGGAGGTGATCGAGGCCCGCACGGGCACCGGACCACTGCTCCTGCTGGACGACGTCCTGTCGGAGCTCGACGCCGGACGAGCGCACGCCCTGCTCGCAATGCTGCCGGCGACCCAGACGGTGATCACCTCTGCGGGTGGGGTCCCCTCGGGAACCCGTCCGGATCTCGTGGTGGAGATCGTCGACGGCGAGGTCCGGGTGGCATGAGCGATCCGACGGACGGACCCATGCGAGAGCCGATCGATCGGCTCCTGCGCCATCTGCGCGTCCCCGGCACCGACGTGCTCGCAGCGGTCCGCTCGGCGTGGCCGGCCATCGTCGGAGCGGACCTGGCCGCCGTCGTCGAGCTGGTCGCCGTGCACGACGGGGACGTCGTGGTGTCGACACGTGATCCGGCCGTCGCCTCCGAGCTCCGGTGGCGTGAGCGGGAGCTGCTGAGCGGGGTGAGGGAGCGTGGCGCCGACGTGACGCGCGTCGTCGTCCGACTGCAGCGATCGGACGGGGCTCGGGACCTCGGCTGGTAGACTGACGAGGCTGTGGTTCCGGCTCGCCACCTGCGTCTTCGCGCTGGCGGACGGCACCGGTTCGACCTCGGGTCCTCCCCTCATCCGGGCCCGCGCGGGCGGGTCCAGCACCGAGTGCGGCCGGCGCCGATGCGTCGGCCGATTCCCGAAAGGCGGTCCATGACGCAACAGGAGCAGTCCTACGGGGCCAAGGACATCACCGTCCTCGAAGGTCTCGAGGCCGTGCGCAAGCGTCCGGGCATGTACATCGGCTCCACCGGGCCGAGCGGTCTCCACCACCTCGTGTGGGAGGTGGTCGACAACTCCGTCGACGAGGCGATGGCGGGCCACTGCAGCCGGATCGACGTGACGATCCTTGCCGATGGCGGTTGCGAGGTCGTCGACGACGGACGTGGCATCCCCGTCGACCTGCACCCCAAGTACGAGGACATGAGCGCGGCCGAGGTCGTGCTCACGGTGCTGCACGCGGGCGGCAAGTTCGGCGGCGAGGGGTACAAGGTGTCCGGCGGGCTCCACGGCGTCGGCGTGTCCGTGGTGAACGGCCTGTCGCGGCGGGTCGAGGTCGAGATCGACCGCGAGGGCCGCAGGCACTTCATGGCGTTCGTCGACGGCGGCCGGCTCGACGAGAAGCTCCACGTGATCGGCGACGCACCCGACGGCCGCACCGGCACCACCGTGCGCTTCTGGCCGGACGCCACCATCTTCGAGGAGACGAACTTCCGGCTCCAGACGCTGCTCGAGCGGTTCCAGATGATGGCCTTCCTGAACCGGGGGCTCGAGCTCCGCTGCCGGGACCTGCGTCCGGCGTCGGCCGACGGCGCGGCCGAGTGGACGAGCTTCCGCTACGAGGGCGGCATCAAGGACTTCGTCAGCCACGTCAACGCGGCCAAGGAGGCCCTGTTCGGCACGGTCGGTTACTTCGCCATGTCGGAGGAGGACCAGGAGGTCGAGCTCGCCTTCCAGTGGAACACCGGGTACAACGCCGACGGGCTCCACTCCTTCGCGAACGGCATCAGCACCATCGAGGGCGGCATGCACGAGGAGGGCTTCCGCAAGGCCCTCACCAACGTGGTCAACCGCTACGCCCGTGCTCGCAACCTCCTCAAGGAGAAGGACGAGAACCTCCAGGGTGACGACATCCGCGAGGGTCTCACCGCCATCCTCAGCGTCCGACTGCGGGAGCCCCAGTTCGAGGGGCAGACCAAGTCGAAGCTCGGCAACGTGTCCATGCGGTCGCTGGTGGAGCGCGCCACGAACGAGAAGCTCGCCGAATGGCTCGAGGAGCACCCCACCGAGGCCAAGCAGATCGTCACGAAGGCCACGGCGGCGGCCCGGGCCCGCGTGGCCGCCCAGGACGCCCGCAAGGCGGCCCGACGGAAGTCGGCGCTCGACGGCGCCGGCATGCCCGACAAGCTCAAGGACTGCTCGTCGCGGGACCCGCGTGAGTCCGAGCTGTACATCGTGGAGGGTGACTCCGCCGGTGGTTCCGCCGTGCAGGCACGCAACCCGAAGACCATGGCCATCCTCCCCATCCGGGGGAAGATCCTCAACGTCGAGCGGGCCCGGCCCGACCGGATGCTCAAGAACGCCGAGATCCAGACGCTGATCCAGGCGATCGGCGGAGGCTTCGGCCCGGAGTTCGACGTCGAGAAGATCCGCTACCACAAGATCGTGCTGCTCTGTGACGCCGACGTGGACGGCAGCCACATCCGCACCCTGCTCCTCACGTTCTTCTTCCGCCAGATGAAGGAGCTCGTGGAGCTCGGGTACGTGTACATCGCCCAGCCACCGCTGTACTCCACCCTCGTGGGCAAGGAGAAGGTGTACCTCAAGGACGATGCGGCCAAGGCCGCCTTTCTCGCGGAGCGCCCGAACCACAAGAAGGAGTTCCAGCGGCTGAAGGGCCTCGGCGAGATGGACTTCGACGAGCTGTGGGACACCACGCTCGATCCCACCCGCCGGACCCTGCTGCAGGTCACCGTCGAGCAGGCCGCCATCGCCGACGAGGTGTGTTCCACCCTCATGGGCGAAGAGGTCGAGCTCCGCAAGAAGTTCATCCAGGCGAACGCACGCGACGTGCGGTTCCTCGACATCTGACGCGGGAGCGACCCGATGACCGACGTGCCACCCGGGAACGGCCCGGACGACGGCGCCACCGAACCGGGTGCCGAGCTGCCGGAGGAGGGGGCGGTCCGCAGCGCGGTCCAGCCCATCGAGATCCAGACCGAGATGGAGCAGTCCTTCCTGGACTACGCCATGTCGGTCATCGTCTCCCGGGCGCTCCCCGATGCCAGGGACGGCCTGAAGCCCGTCCACCGCCGGATCCTCTGGGGCATGTACGACCTCGGCGCCCTGCCCGATCGCCCCACCATGAAGTGCGCCCGCGTCACGGGCGAGGTCATGGGCAAGTACCACCCGCACGGCAACTCGGCGATCTACGACGCCCTCGTCCGGATGGGGCAGAACCACAGCCTCCGCGACCCGCTGATCCACCCGAAGGGCAACTTCGGCTACTCGCCGGACGACAGCCCGGCGGCCGAGCGGTACACGGAGTGCCGGCTCACCCCGCTGTCCATGCGGATGCTCTCCGGCATCGACGAGGACACCGTCGATTTCGTCGACAACTACTCGCAGGAGTTCACCGAGCCCGAGGTCCTGCCGGCGCGGTTCCCGAACCTCCTCGTCAACGGCAGCCAAGGCATCGCCGTCGGGATGGCCACCAACATCCCCACCCACAACCTGGGTGAGGTCGTCGACGCCACGATCCACCTGCTCGCCAACCCGGAGGCCACGCCGGACGACCTGATGCAGTTCGTGCAGGGCCCGGACTTCCCCACGGGTGGGCTGATCATGGGCCGCGCCGGGATCCTCGACGCGTTCCGCACGGGACGCGGGTCCATCCGCATGCGGGCCAAGGCGGAGGTGGAGGAGGACGGCAACCGGAGTCGGATCGTCGTCACCGAGCTGCCCTACCAGGCGAGCCCCAACCAGATCATGTCCAAGATCAAGGAGCTGGTGGACAGCAAGGAGATCGACGGCATCGCCGACATCAACGACGAGTCGTCGAAGGGCGAGACCCTGATCGTGGTCACCCTGAAGCGCGACGCGCCGGCGTTGGTGATCCTGAACAACCTCTACCAGCGCACGCCGCTGCAGACCACCTTCGCGGTCAACACCGTGGCGCTGGTCGATGGTGTGCCCCGCACCATGAACCTGCGGGACCTGCTGGCGGCCTACGTCGATCACCAGATCGTCGTGATCCGGCGCCGCTCCGAGTTCCGCCTGGCCAAGGCGCGGGCCCGCGCCCACATCGTCGAGGGCCTGGTCAAGGCGCTCGACCTCATCGACCAGATCATCGCCCTCATCCGGGCCTCGGCGGACCGCCCGGCAGCCCGGGCGGGCCTGATGGCCGAGCCGTTCGAGTTCAGCGAGATCCAGGCGAACCACATCCTCGACATGCCGCTCGGCCGGCTCACCCGGCTCGGCCGTGCGGAGCTCGAGGAGGAGATGGCCCAGCTGCGCGAGACGATCGCCGAGCTCGAGGCGATCCTCGCCGACGACGCCAAGGTCCGCGAGGTCATCCGCGAGGAGCTGGCCGACGTGAAGGCCACGTTCGCGTCACCCCGGCGCTCCCAGATCGTGTTCGATCCGGGCGACCTCGACATCGAGGACCTCATCGACGACGAGGACCTCGTGTTCACCATGAGCGCGACGGGCTACGTGAAGACGACGTCAGCCGACGAGTTCCGCACCCAGGGGCGCGGCGGCCGTGGTGTGGCAGGGGCGAACCTCAAGGACGAGGACTACATCGCCCACATGATCCACACGTCGGCCCACGCCTACCTGTTGTTCTTCTCGAACCTCGGACGGGTGTACCGGCTGAAGGCCTACGAGGTCCCGAACGCCAGCCGCACGGCCCGGGGGACCGCCGTCCAGAACCTGCTGCCGTTGCAGGCGCACGAGCGCATCGCCGCGATCATCGACACCCGGGACTACGAGACGCAGCCCTACCTGTTCTTCGCCACCCGGCTGGGGCGGGTGAAGAAGACCCGCTTCACCGAGTACAACTCGTCGCTTCGTGCGGGGATCATCGCCATCCGGCTCAATGACGACGACGAGCTGGTCAGCGTCTTCCCCCTGCAGGAGCACGACGACGTCCTGTTGGTGTCGCGCAGCGGCCAGGCCATGCGGTTCGACGGCGACGAGGTCCGGCCCATGGGGCGGTCCGCCGCCGGCGTCCTCGGCATGCGGTTCCGCGGAGCGGACACGCTGGTCTCGGGCACGGTGGTCCGCGACGGCGGCACGGTGCTCCTCATCACCTCCGCAGGCTTCGGCAAGCGCACCCGGGTGGACCAGTTCCCCCGCAAGGGGCGCGGCGGCCTGGGGGTCCGTGGTATCCGCGTCACCGGCGAACGGGGCGTGGTGGTCGGGGCCTTCCCGGTCGACGACGACGGCGAGATCTTCGTGATCTCCACCAGCGGCGTGATGATGCGGACGAACGTCGCCGAGGTCAGTGTCCAGGGTCGTGACGCCACCGGCGTCCGGGTCATGAACCTCGGGGGCGCCGAGCAGGTCGCCGCGGTCGCCCCGGTGCTCCAGACGGTCGCCGACCTCGAGGACGAGCCTCCAGCGGAGGACGCACCCACGGTCGACTGACCGTCCCCGTTCCGCACTTCCCCCACCCACCCGGTACGTCCCGGAGGTGGCCCATGCGGCAACCCAGCCTTCAGCCCACGTCATGGCATCGTCAACGGGGCCAGGCGCTCCCGTTGGTCCTCCTGCTCCTCGCCCTCGCCGCATTCGGAGCCCTGCTCGTGACCAGGACCGCGATCGTGGCCGCCGACCGGGCGCGGGCCCAGCAGGCGGCGGACGCGGCAGCGCTCGCCGGCGCGGCCGCCGGGCGTCCTGCGGCCGAGCGGTTCGCCCTGCGCAACGGCGGGACCATCGAGGTCTACGAGCAGCGCGGCGACCGGGTGACCGTGCGCGTCCGGGTCGGTGAGGCTGCGGCCACCGCGAGCGCGGATCGATCGTGGGAGCGCTGTGGAGCACGTGACCCCTGTGGTGGGTGATCGGTCCCGTAGACTCGCCCCGTGACGTCGGACGCCCGTGGATCGATCAGCGCGCCTGGCACGGCCTCCTTCGACGATGGCCGGCTGGACGCCTTCTTCGTCGCCGGTGGCGGCAACGGGGCGGCGCCCGTGGCTCCACCGCAGTCGATGGACGAGTTGAGCCGTCGCCAGCGCAAGCGTGCCGGCAAGCTCCAGGCCCGGAAGGTCCGTCGCATCGTCCGGCACCTCGAGCCGTGGTCGGTGCTGAAGGTGTCGTTGGTCTTCTACTTCTGCCTCTGGGTGATCCTGATGATCGCCGGCACCCTCATGTGGGGGGCGTCCGGCGCCACCATCGACAACGTCGAGACCTTCATCAAGGAACTGCTCGCGCTCGAGGAGTTCGAGTTCGACGGCGAGAAGATCTTCCGTGCGTCCGCCCTCGGGGGCCTCGTGATGGTGGTCGCAGGGACCGGGTTCACCGTCCTGTTCGCCGTGGTGTTCAACCTCATCAGCGATCTGATGGGCGGCATCCGCGTCACGGTGGTGGAGGAGGAGACCGCTCGTCCGGTCGGACCGCGGTCCTGAAGCACGTCGATGGTGTGGCCGGATGGCGGCTACGGGGTGGCATCCAGGGGCCGCACCCGGTACCGTGCTGCGTCGCACGGGGCTATAGCTCAGTCGGTTAGAGCGCACCCCTGATAAGGGTGAGGTCGCTGGTTCGATTCCAGCTAGCCCCACGCACCGACCAGCGGAGTGGCAGATGAGTACGCGAGCAGCCGCCACCGCACTCACCATGGTCCGGCGCACGCTGATCGCCGTCGGCGGTGCTGCCCTGATGGCCGCAGTGCTCCGCCTCCGTGGCACCGGTGGCGTCCCACCCCGCTCCGGCGGTTGGCGGGAACTCCGGGCCGAGGAGCTCGCCGGCCCCGACGCCGAGCTGGACCACGAGACGCTGGACGACGAGACGCTGGACCACGAGCCGCCGGCATGAGAGCCCTCGTGGTAGGGGCCGGGGCGACCGGTGCGAGGGTGGCCCGACAGCTCGCCACCATCGACGGCGCCGGTGAGGTCCGCCTCCGCGATGTCCAGCCCGATCGGCTCACGGCGGTCACGCGCTCGCTCGGGTCGAGCGTCGTCGGGGAGGCGGTGCCCTTCTCCGGCCGCATCGATGCCGACGTCGTGATCCTCGCCACCCCACCGGGTGAGGGCATCGACGTGGCCCGGGCGGCGTTGGCCGCGGGCAGCCACGTGGTCTCGCTCGCCGACTCGCTCGACGAGGTGGAGGCGATGCTGTCGCTCGACGGCGCCGCCCGGGCCGCCGGCGTGAGCGTCCTGGTCGGCGCCGGGTTCGCCCCCGGGCTGACCTGCCTGCTCGTCGCCCTCGCCGCCGACCAGGTGGACGTGGTCGACGAGATCCACGTGGCGAAGGTCGGGACCGGCGGTCCGGCCTGCGCCCGGGTGCACCACCGGGCGCTCGCGCTCCCGGCGATCGAGTGGCGTGACGGCGCCTGGCTGCAACGGCCCGGCGGATCGGGTCGGGAGCTCTGCTGGTTCCCGGACCCGGTCGCCGGACGGGACTGCTACCGCGGCGCGCTGCCGGACCCCGTCCTGCTCCGCTCGGCGTTCCCGGACGCGTCGCGCATCTCCGCCCGGATGTCGGCCACCCGTCGCGACCGGCTCACGGGGAAGCTCCCGATGCTGCGGCCACCCCACCCGGAGGGTGCGCTCGGCGCCGTGCGCGTGGAGGTGCGGGGCCGGATCGGCGGTGCGGTGGACGTCCAGGTGCTGGGCGCGGTCGACCGCCCCGCCGTGGCCGCCGGGGTGATGGCCGCAGCCGCGGCACGCGCCGCGGTCCGCGGGCTCGTGCGCTCGCCGGGCGCCGGCGGGTTGGCCTCGATGCTCGATCCCCACCGGACCCTGCGGGATCTGGCCCGCCGGGGTGTGCGGGCCGCGCGGTTCGAAGGGCACGCCGACGGCTGACGCACGGCGGCGGATGAGCGTGTTGGGACGATCGGCCCATCAAGGCGTCGCCATCGCCGTCCGAACATCAGCGGAGACCGGGGGAACGCGGGTTGCGATCCGCCGCGGAAAGATTTCCGAAAAATCGCTAAAGGTCTTCGGCGCGCGCGTCGAAACCTCTCTCGCTGCCGACCCGGAGTGGACCGGGTGACCCAACAGCGAGGGCGAACAGACCGATGGCGCAACCGCGTGACACTGCCGACTTCAACCAGCTGATCGAGGCGAACCTCCCGCTGGTCAAGCACATCGTCTTCCAGGTGGCGGTGCACTTCCCCCGCCACGTGGAGCGCGAGGAGCTGGCCCGGGCCGGTGCGCTCGGTCTGGTGGAGGCGGCCCGCCGGTACGACGACGACCGGGGCGTCCCCTTCGAACGCTTCGCCGCCCAGCGCATCCGTGGCGCCATCCTCGACGCCGTCCGCTCGGCCGACTGGGCGCCCCGCTCGGTCCGGACCCTCGCCCGCAAGCTCGAGGCGACCGAGCAGCGGCTGGCCACCGAGCTGGGCCGGGTGCCGAACCTCGACGAGATGGCCGAGGCCCTCGACATGTCCCGGGCCGAGCTCTCCAAGCTGCAGGACCGCATGTTCCGCTCCGTCGTCCTGGCCCTCGAGCACGAGGTGTCGGAGGAGGGCGACGAGGACCTCACCCTGGTCGACGTGATCATCGACCACCGCTCGCCCGAGCCGCTCGAGGAGCTCGAGGGTCGTGAGCTGAACTCCTACCTCCGGGACGCCATCACCCTCCTGCCGGAGCGCCATCGCCTCGTCGTGGTCGGGTACTTCCTCGAGGGCCGGACGTCCCAGGAGCTCGCCCGCTTCCTCGGCGTGACCGAGTCCCGGGTTTCCCAGCTCCGGTCCGAGGCGCTCCTGATGCTCAAGGAGGGCATCGAGGCCCAGTACACCGGTGAGGAGACCCCCACCCCGGACCAGGTGTCCGGCCGGGTCGCCCGACGCAAGGCCGCCTTCGCCTCCGCCATCGGCGAGCGTCGCGACTGGACCGACCGCATCGAGAAGGTGACCCTCGTCGAGAGCTCTGCCGGCCGCATCGAGGCCGGTCTGCCCCTCTCCTGAGCCCTGCGGCGGCGTACCGTCTCCGGATGCGCCGCTCGCTCCCACTCCTGTTCCCCGCCACGGTGGTCCTCGGGTCCCTGCTGGTGGGACCCGGATGCTCGTCCGACGACGACCCCGATGCCGAACCGCCGTCCTCGACCGCGCCGGTGGACGGGGCGGACGGCGCCGTCGACGGGATCGAGGGGGTGCGGGTGGTGCCGGCCGAGAGCCGCGACCACGTGGAGACCCCGGTCGCCTATCCGACGTCGCCACCGGCGGGTGGCGCGCACTTCCCGGCCTGGCAGAACTGCGGTTTCTACACGGTGCCCGTCCCGGACGAGACCGCCGTCCACTCGCTCGAGCACGGCGCGGTCTGGGTGACCTACCGGACCGACGTCCCGGCATCGGAGCTCGCGGATCTCGAGGCGCTCGCCACCGGGGAGACCCACGTGCTGGCCTCGCCCTACGAGCAGGACCCGCCGTTCGTGGTCACCGCCTGGGAGCGCCAGCTGGACCTCGACAGCCTGGAGGATCCCCGGTTCGGCCGGTTCCTCGACGCCTACCTCGAGCAGGGCCCGGAGCCGGGAGCCGTGTGCTCCGGAGCGATCGGTGTGCCGCCCGAGGACGCCACGGGCTCCTGACGACGGGTCAGCCCAGCAGGGCGGCGAGCAGGGCGTCGTGGAGGTGCCCGTTGGTCGCGACGCCGCTGCCGCCGTCGTGGCGGGGCCGCCCGGCGAGGTCGGAGAACCGTCCGCCGGCCTCGGCGAGGATCACGCGCATGGGGGCGATGTCGTACGGGTTGACGGTGGGGTCGATCATCGCCTCCGCCCGACCGGTGGCGACGAGCGCGTACCCGTACCCGTCGCCCCAGGTGCGGAGCACGACCGGCACCGTGAGCATGCGGGCGAAGAGGTCCGCGGGCCAGTAGTCGATGCCCGAGGTCATGACGTACGAGCCCTGGAGCTCGGTGCGGTCGTTCACCCGGGCGGGTCGGCCGTCGTGCCAGCAACCCAGGCCGCGTCCCGCCCAGACCGTCTCGCCCAGCGCGGGGAGGTGGATGACGCCGACGGCAGGACCGTGCTCGTCGTCCACCGCCAGCAGCGTCGAGTAGAGCGGGACGCCGTGGACGAAGGACTTCGTCCCGTCGATCGGGTCCACGTACCAGGTCCGGCCGCTCGTGCCGTCGGTGTCGTCCTCCTCCTCGCCGACGATGGCGTCGTCGGGGAACCGCGAGGCCACCTCTTCGCGGACGATCCGTTCCGCGGCCCGATCGGCGGCGGTGACCGGGGAACCGTCGCCCTTCGTCTCCACGTCGAGGGTGGACGATCGGTACCAGGCGAGGGTGGCGTCGCCGGCCTGACGGGCGATGGCGACGGCGGTGTCGAGCAGGGTGGGGTCGACGGGCGGCGGGGCGGCGGTCATGGGGGCGGAGCCTAGGGCCGTCCCGACCGGGCTCCGGCCGTCTCCCGGGTCAGCGCTTCGGGGGTCGGGGGAAGAAGCCGCTCGTCCGGGCCACGTACTCGGCGTAGCCCTCCCGGCGCTTCATCAGGCTCTTCTCGAGCAGCGGCTTCCCGGAGACACGGGTCAACAGGACGCTCATGACGATGGGACCCACGATCCCCACCCGGGCGAGCGGGATCTCGGCGGCGACGAGGAAGATCCCCCACCACACGCAGAAGTCGCCGAAGTAGTTCGGGTGCCGCGTGTAGCGCCACAGCCCGCGGTCCATGACCTTGCCGGCGTTGGCCGGGTCGGCCTTGAAGCGGGCGAGCTGGAGGTCGCCGATCGACTCGAAGGCGAACCCGATGATCCAGACGACGATGCCGGCCACCGCAAGGACGCCGAGCCGGTCGGGATCGTCGCCCGAGGCGGCGAGCTGGATCGGGAGCGAGACGATCCAGGCGAGGAGCCCCTGGAGCAGGAACACCGTGACCAGGCTCCGACGCGGGAAGCCCTCCGGGTCGCGGCGCCGCATGGCCGCGTACCGGAAGTCCTCGTGGCGGATCCCGTTGCGCCAGGCGAGGTAGATGCTGAGCCGGAGGCCCCACACGGTGGTGAGGACGGTCAGCAGGACGCGGCGGGAGTCCGTGCCGTCGCCGAGCAGCAGGGCGGTCCAGGCGACGAGCACGAACGTCGATCCCCAGACGATGTCGACGATGCTGGCGTTGCGGAGCCGGAGGCTGACGAGCCAGACGGTCACCATCAGCACGGCCAGGACGCCTGCCGATGTCGCGAGGACCTGGGCGGTCATGTGCGCCCTCCGAGGGGCTCGGTGCCGGCGGACGCCGACGAGGGGGACGGGTGGAGACGGGCGGCGACCCAGGCGTCGAGATCGTGCCAGACGTCGTCGAGCCACCGGCGCCGACCCTCGTCGTCGTCGGGGACCTCGGCGCGGGGGATCCGCCAGAGCTCGACGGAGCAGGGCTCGGTGAACGGTAGGCCGTGGACGATCTCGCGCACGGAGGACAGCCGCTCGAAGCCGACGTGGGCGATGAGGAGCACGTCCGCGTCCGGTGCTCCCTCGAGGATGGCGAGGGTGCCTCCCGGTCTGGGGGGGAGGAGGACGACGAGATCCTCCACCCGGGCGGCCCGGTCGGGGTCCTGGGCACGGATGCGCTCGATCGCCCGGCGTCGACGCTCGTCGGTGGGGAACGTGCCCTCGGGGAAGATCACCGCAGCCTCGTTCGGACCGAGCCCGGTCACGAGGTCACGGACCGCGGCGAGCTCGGCGTCGGGGTCCTTCGGGTCGCGGTCGACGAAGTGGTTCGGGAGCCGGTTGCCCGCGATGTCCATGCACGGGCTCCACTGGAGGTCGTCCTTCAGGATGTAGCGGAGACGGAACCCGTGGTCGCGGGCGAGCGACCAGGCCGGGAGCGCGGCGTCGGCGTGGCTCGTGTGGCGACCGATGGCGATGAGCGGCCCGCCGTGCAGGAGGTCCTCGCCGTCGATCTCGAGGCGCAAGCCGGCGACCCGGCGCAGGAGGGCCCGGTGGCAGCCGGTCCACCAACGCTCGAGCGCGTGGTGGCGTTCCTGCGATGCCGCGCCGGCGATGCGGGTGCCGAACCCGGCCCGCACCCACTGGGAGCCGCAGCGGATCGTGCCGATGGACTCGATGACGAGGAGTCCGGTCACGAGCAGGACGACCCGACACCGCCGCCAGCGCCGGCGCGGTCCGGCGAGGGTGTCGACGAGGACGGCCACCGCCAGCGTCAAGGGGAGGAGCGCGACCGCGATCGTCGTGACGACGAGCATCGCCGGCACGGTGACGAGCCGACGGAGGAGCGGACGCCGGGACCAACCGCGCACGGTGCGGAGCGTACGGCACGCTCGGGCAGGGGGTCGTGCCCTTCGGACGCCCGCACCCGCGCGGCCTGCGGCTAACGTCGAACGGATGCGCGACGTCCCGCGGCGCCGACGGCCGACCACCACGTCCGAGTTCGGTGTGTCGCGTCGCGAGGGGCACGACGCCACTGCGTTCTACGAACGGTTCACCGCGCCGGACATCTCCGCCGACACGACCCTCGGGGGCCACCGGGCGATCGACCGGATCTTCGCCCACGACGCCCGCACCATGCCCGAGATCGAGGACGGTTCGGTCGCCCTCGTCGTGACCTCACCGCCCTACTTCGCGGGGAAGGCCTACGAGACCGCTCTGGGTGAGGGCGCCGTGCCTGCCTCCTACGCCGAGTACCTCGCCATGCTCGAGGACGTCTTCGCCGAGTGCGTGCGCACGCTCGAGCCCGGCGGCCGCATCGCCGTGAACGTCGCGAACCTCGGGCGCAAGCCGTTCCGTTCCCTGGCCGGCGACGTCACCTGGATCCTGCAGGACCGGCTCCGGCTGCTCCTGCGCGGTGAGGTCGTGTGGGTGAAGGCGCGCGGCGCCGGGGGCAACTGCGCCTGGGGTTCCTTCCAGCGGCCCACCAACCCGGTCCTGCGCGATCTCAGCGAGCGGGTCGTGATCGCGAGCAAGGGGCGCTTCGACCGTGCGCTCACCGCCCGTCAGCGCAACCAGCGCGGGCTGCCGTCGGTGCCCTCGATCAGCCGCGACGAGTTCATGGAGGCCACCACCGACATCTGGGAGATCCCGCCGGAGTCGGCCACCCGCGTCGGTCATCCGGCGCCGTTCCCGGTGGAGCTCCCCGAGCGGCTGATCCACCTCTACACCTACGAAGGCGATCTGGTCCTCGACCCGTTCATGGGTGCGGGGAGCACGGCGGTGGCCGCGGTGCGGACCGGGCGGCACTACGTCGGCTACGACACCGACGCGGCCTACGTGGAACGGGCCGAGCAGCGCATCGCGACCGCCCGGGAGGCCCTGGCGGCACCGTCGGCCGGTGTGACGCCCGTGCTCGCCGCCGGGCTGGCCGACGGGCTCGCGGCGCGTGACCTCGCCGGCCGCCTGCTCGATGAGGCCGGCTTCGTCGACGTGCGCGCGGACGTGGTGCTCGACGCGGGCGTGGACGTGAGCTTCACCGCGCGGGACGCACGCGGCCGGACCTACGCCTTCGAGGTCGCCGGGGCGTTCACCACGAACCGGCCCGGGCTGCGTCGGTCCGACGTCCTCTGGCGCACGATCGCCAAGGCCTCGGTGCTGCACGAGGCCGAGCGGAGCCGGCGCTTCGTCGTCCTCACCACCGGACGGCCGGGGAAGGGCACGCCCGGAGCGGCGGCGCTGGCCGGCGTGACCGGACCGAGGCGACCGGTGCACGACACCCTGCTCATCGACGACCCCGCGGAGGTCGCCCGGCTGGCGGCGATGGCGCGGGGGCGCTGAGCCTCAGGCGTCGGGATCGACCGAGGCGGCCAGGCGCCGGGCCTCGTCGATCGTCGTGGTCCCGGGTGGACCGTCGACGAAGACCAGGAACCATCGGGACCCGCGGACGAACGCCACGCCGTGGCTCAGGTAGCCGTCGGCGCCGTCCTGCGTGAACCCGCGCGCCCCCGGTGTGCCGGGGACGTCGAAGGGCGTCGCCGCGAACCCTTCGAGCGTGATGAAGCCGTCCTGCAGGTAGAGCGCGGCGTCCTCCGGTGTGGCGAACTCGTACACGGTGGCGACGACGACGTGGTCCGCGGCGTCCCGCCACGCGCGCGTGGCCCCGGCGACGAAGCCCCGGGTCTCGAGCAGGCTGCGCTCGGCGGCGGTGTCCTCCTCGATGGCGGCGGCGGCGTCGAGGTCGAGGGTCGTGTCGGCGCCCGGCCGGTCCGTGATGGGCTCGTAGCCGTCGAGGTCGCGGGGCAGCAGCGCGGCGAGGCGTTCGCCGGGCGTGGTCTCGGGCACGGGCACCTCGGTGGTGGTGGTGTCGGTCGCAGCGGCGTCCGGGGCGACGGTGGTGGGAGCGGGCGCGGCGCTCGTGGTCGAGGCTCCGGACGAGGCGTCGTCCCCGGAGCACCCGGCGAGCAGGACGGTCGTGGCCACGAGCACGGCGGCGAGCTCCAGCGCGCGGGTCACCGCCCGTTGCCGCGGCTGCCAACGGGGCAGCTGGTCGACGTGCGCTGCGACCACCACGTGGACGATGGTACGGCTGGTGGCGAACACGACGCCGACGAACGCCGCCGGACCGACGCCGAACGACGCGCCGACCAGGGTGGCGGCCCACCAGAGCCAGGTGGAGAGCATCGTCGCGGGACCGATCCCCAGCCGGGCGCCGTAGAGCACCGCCGTCACGTGGGGGTCGAGGATGCGGCCCCAGACCTGGGGCACCTGGCGTCGGATGCTCGGGGGGGTGATGCGGGCGAGGTCCGCGACCGCGGCGGCGGCCACGGCGACGGCCGCGACCGCGCCGGAGGCGGGAGGGATCCCGGCGAGCTCCGCGAGGAGACCGAGCCCGCCCCCCACGAGGGCTGCGGCCCCGGCGGACGCGAGGGTCCACACCAGGAGGACGGTTCGACGTCGGCGCCCTCGCACGGAGGGCAGGAGGGTCTCCGCGACCGAGAGGCCTCAGGGGCTCCAGAGGCTGTGGAGCCCGGCGAGGAACGCGGCAGCGGTTGCGACGACGAGCCCGGTGTCCATCAGAGGGTCGGGCTCATCGGAGGGTCTGGGCCCGGGAGGTCCAGTACGCCGGCGGGGGCTGGTCGGGGTAGGTGGGTCGACCGTCGACGCGCGCCGCGCCGATCGGCCGCTCCGCCATCGGCTGGCTGATCACCGGGAGCCCCTGACCGGCCACCCCCATGAGCTCCTGCACCTGGTAGCCGTTCAGCGTGGACTGGAGCCGCCAGACGTCCTCGTCGCCGATGCGCCCGCTGCCGATCCCCAGGCAGCACTCGCCGAGGGTGCCGTAGGCGCGTTGGTGGCGGACGAGCCAGTCGAGGAGCGAACCGATCGACCAGACCGGGTGGTGCAGCACGGGCACGCCGAGGTCGACCAGCTCGAGCGCGTCGACGCCCTCCGGGACGATGGCGACGCGGCCGCGGTCGGTGACGGGGTTCGCGTAGGCGAGCTCTGCCAGCTCCGCGCCCAACGTGAACGCCGAGCGGGAGCCGGTGGCCTCGGCGGCGACGCCGATGGTGCCGGAGAGGGCCACGGCCTCCGGTCCGACGAGGAGGGTGGGCAGCCCGACGGCCTGGGCCGCGCCGCCACCGACCAGCAGGGGGAAGCCCTGCGCCGCCGCGAACGCCGCAGCGGTCGACGCCACGGCGCCGCTGAGCCCCTCGGGGACGATCGTCACGCTGCGGCCGATGCGGTTCACGCCCCGGATCCACGCGGCGACCTCCTCGGAGAAGCGCCCCGGCTCGGTGCTCGTCCCGACGAGCTCGACCTCGAGCCCGGCCGCGCGGAACGCGTCGGCCTGCGCGGCCAGCGCCGGGGCGACGAGCACGACGCGCCGGACCTGCAGGCCGGCGAGGAGCTGCTGCTGCTCGGGGCCGAACCCGGCCCGGGGGAAGCGGAGGAACGGCGCACCGAGCACGCCGGCCACCGGCGCGGCCACGGCGGCGAGCAGTGGGGCCTCGGCGTCCGCGACGACGACGGTCGGCGCGGTGCGGTACCGCAGCGAGCGGGCCGCCCCCGTGTACCCGGAGGCGTCCGGGGCGAGGCGGGTGAGGAGGGTGGTCTGGACCCGCGGGTCGGTCCCGCAGCTCTCGACGATGCAGCGCACGTTGTGGCCGGTGGGGCAGTAGCCGTGCACGTTGGGCCAGCCCAGGGTGCAGCAGTCGCAGATCTTCTTGAGGCCGCCGTTGCGGCAGCAGCCGTCGCTGGCGTACCAGCACCAGCCCCACACGCTGTCGCTGTAGAGGCAGTCGAACGTCGGGCACTTGGGGGCGACGCCGGACTGGCCGCAGACGCGGGCCTCGGCCCGGTCGGCGAGGAGGGTGGCGACGGTCGGGCCGGCGGCGACGAGCACGGCGGCCTTGCCGGCGCGGCCGAGGAACGAGCGTCGGGACTGCCGTCCGGCGAGCCATCGACCCGCCCGTTCGACGGCGTCGTCGAGTCCGCTCACGCCCTGTCCTCCCTGCCGTTCCCGCTGTTCCCGGTCTCCACGGTGTCCTCGTCGGGCGGTCGGAGCGCCTCGGTGATGAGCTCTTCGATCTGTTCGAGGCTGTTGGCGATGCCGCGCCCTCGCACGACGCCCCGTCGATCCACGGCGACGACGTAGGGCGTGGAGCGGACGTTGAAGGCCGCGAAGGTCGGGGCCGTGGTGGGGCCGTGGTCCACCTGCTCGACCCGGAGCTCCCGGTAGCCCGTCTCGATGGCGCGCAGGCCGGGCATGAGCTGGGCGCAGATCTCGCAGGTCGGGGAGGTGAACGCCACGAGGGTGAGGTCGCGGCGGGGGTACCCGAAGCGCTCGGGCTCCGGGGCCGCGGTGCCGAGCTCAGGCCCCTCGCCGCCGAAGTGCACGCCCAGAGGTCGGAGCCGGGCGTGGAGCACCCCGATCTGACGCAGGAGCGCGACGACGGCGAGGCCGAGGACGACCACGGTGATCCAGAGGACCACGTACGACGCGATCCAGGCGCCGCCGCTCATCGGGCCTCTCCCGCGAGCCGGTTGTCCCACACGGCGCCGACGTCGCGGCGGACGCCGGCCAGGGCGACCACGAGCAACCCGGCCACCACGGCGCTGCTCACCGTGACCAGCGAGGGGAGATCCGGCGCGACCGGTCGCTCGGCGAACGCGGCGGCGACGGCGAGCAGCGCGAGCAGGCCGTTGCGCACGAGCTCGACGAAGGAGATCGGTGCGGTGCCCGCGCTGCCGAAGCAGCCGCAGCTGATCCCCGAACCGCGGCGGACCTCGCCGGCGAGCAGCACCGAGAACGCTGCGAGCAGCGCGAGCGCTGCGAGGCCGCCGAGCCAGGGCAGGACCACCAACGTGAGGGCGAGCGCGAGCTCCGTGACCGGGACGGCCCGGGCGAGGAGCCTCGGCGAGGGCAGGCGGAGGGCCCGGAACGTCCGGGTGGTCCCCATCGGGTCGCGCAGCTTGGCGACGGCCGCGGCGGTGAACACGGCGGCGAGGACGAGGGCGGCGAGCGTGCCGACGCGGTCGAGCGCCATCAGGTCCCGGCTCCGGTGTGGGCGGCGTAGAAGGCGTCACCGCCGAGGAGGAGGGCCGGGACGCCGAGCTCGAAGGGTGGGATCCCGATCAGGAAGGTGCCGAGGGCTCGCTCGTCCGGTGTGGGCGGCCGGCCCAGGACCTCGAGGGCCCAGCGCTCGGCGGTGCGCTGCCGGGCCTCCTCCGAGAGCAGGATGCCGTAGGCGACGTACGGTCGAGGGAGACGGGTGGCGCGCAGCGACGACCAGTAGGCGAGCGCGTCGGGGTCGATGGGACGGCCGAGCGCCCGCCGGTACAGGGTGTCGAGCCAGGCGGCGTCGGTGCCACCGGCCTGGGTGACGAGCTCGTCGGATCCCAGCAGGAGGGCCCGCACGACCTGCAGGTTGCTGGAGGCGATGACGCCGCTCCAGTAGCGGGCCTCGTCCGGCGAGGCCTCCCGACCCAGCAGGTCGCGGTAGAGGGCGGCGGCGATGCGCAGGCGGCTCTCCTCGCCCGCGAGCAGGTCGAGCGCCACCCGTGCCCGGGTGCGGGTCCCGCCGGCGGGGATCCGGGCGAGCTGGTCGGCGACCTGTCCGGGGGCGAGGGTGCGACCGAGCACCTCGGTGGCGACGGCGTCGAGGTACGTCTCGTTGCGGGCGCGGGTGGCGACGACCGGGACCGTCACGGTGAAGGTCTCGCCGGTGCTGCGGCGGACCACGACCTCGAGGGTGTGGGTGCCGGCCGTGGGGACCAGGACGGGCGCCACGACGCCGAAGGATCCGTCGAGGCGGCGGACCACGCGGCCCGGGACCGGAGCGCCCCCGGCGACCGAGACGGTGGCCGTGTAGGTGCTCGGCTGGAGTCGGTCGTACTCGTCGGTGGTGACGATCGAGGTCACGGTGCTCGCCTCGCCGAACGACGCGAGGGACGCGGCGTACCGGTCGAGCTCCTCGGGGCTGGCCGGTCGACGGAGCAGCGTCTGCACCAGCGTCGCCGCCCGGAACCGCCGCGCCTCGTTCGACGAGAGGACGTAGTCGGCGACGACCGGGTGGGGGATGCCGAAGGTGAGGAGGCTGTCGAAGAAGGCGGCGGAGGGTGGATCGACCGGCCGGCCGAGGGCGTCGAGGAACAGGGCCTCGACGAAGGCGGCGTTGGTGCCGCCCACCCGGTTGCGGTGTTCGGGTGATGCGACGAGCGCGCCGCGGAGGTCCTCCACGCTCCAGCCGCCGGCCAGGGCGGCGGTCCAGGCGGCCGGCGCGTCGGGCGGCCGCCCGAGGTAGCGGAGCCACCACTCGAGCACCGTGCGCGCCCGCCACTCCTCGGACCGCACCAGGGTGTCCGCGACCTGTCGGCGGGACGTGCCCGAGGCGAGCTGGTCGGTCCACCACGTGGTGTCGAGCGGTCGGCCGAGGAGGTCCTGGTAGAGCAGGGCGACATAGCCGGCGTCGCCCGGGAGGGGGCCCGGTTCGGCGTCGGTGAAGGTGGCCAGGGTCGTCTCGTAGGCGACGCCGGCGGTGACCGTGACCGGGGTGACCGTGCCGGGGGTGAGCGCGGGCGCGGCTCCTGCCGCGCCGGCTCCGCCGAGGACGCCCGCGAGCACGGCGAGGGCGACGGCGGGTGCGAGGAGTCGGCGGCGGCGGGTGATCCTCATCGGTGGTCCGAGGCTAGTGCGGCGGGCCGGGTCGCTCCGCAGCTCGGCCCTGGCCGCGTGGGTCCCGAGCGGTCCGCCCTCACCGCCAGTCGACGACGGTGCGACCCGTGGTGCGACGGAGCCGTTGGTCCTCCAGGCAGGCGGGGAGCTCGGTCCAGGGCGCGACCCGCCCGACCACGGGCCGGACCCGGCCGGCGGCGAGCAGCGCGGTGAGCTCGGCGTGCACCCGGTCACCGAGGGACCGCGGGAGGCAGTTGATCCCCGCGACGCGCCGGACGACCAGGGGATCGGTCCGGTAGGAGAGCATGATCCCGCCGACGGAGAAGTTGCCGAACAGGATGGGCCGGGGCACGAGGCCGCCGTCGTCCTCGGCCTCGATGCCGCCGGAGAACCCGACGAGGACCAGGCGACCGCTCTCGGCCATGACCCGCATGGTCTCGGTGGTGGTGGCCCCACCGACGAGGTCGGCCGCGACGTCCACGCCGACCCCGTCGGTCGCGGCGAGCGTGGCCGCGACCCAGTCCTCGGTGGTGTGGTCGACGACGACGTGGGCGCCGAGCTCCCGGCACCGTGCGGCTTTCTCGGGGCCGCCGGCGACGGCGATCACCGTGGCGCCGGCGTCGACCCCGAGCTGCACCGCCGCCGATCCGACGCCCCCGGCCGCGCTGTGCACGAGCAGGCGCTCGCCGCGGCGCAGTCCGCCGCGGTGGAAGAGGGCCAGCCAGGCGAGGTGGAACGGGAAGAAGACCGCCGCGGCCTCGACGTCGTCGAGGCCCTCGGGCACGTCGAAGGTCATGTCGGGGTCGACGATCGCCCATTGGCCGTGGCCACCGTGGGCGCCCACCGCGCAGGCCATGACCCGTCGGCCGAGCCACCCGTCGAGACCCGGCCCGGCGGCGTCGACGATCCCGACCACCTCCATGCCGAGGACGTACGGCAGCGGTGGGTCCACGGTGCGGTACCGGCCCTCGCACCCGTCGATCTCGTTCTGGTTGCAGACCGTGGTGCGGACGTGGACCCGCAACTGCCCGGGTCCGGGCTCCGGACGGTCGACCTCGTCGAGCGAGAGGGCCTCGGGAGGGGTGCCGTGCCGGACCACGCGCCATGCCAACATCCGGCGGACGCTAGTCATCCGCCCGGACCGGCGGCGGGGTGCGCGGCGGCGGGGTGCGCGTCGTGCGCCCGGGTGACCGACAATGGGAGGAACCGGTCGACACCTCTCGGGGGGATCCATGAAGGGCATCGTGTACACGGGCGAGGGCGCCGAGGTGCTCGACGGCATCGAGGTCCGGGATCCCGGACCCGGCGAGGTCAGCGTGCGGGTCGTGGCCGCCGGCGTCTGCCACAGCGACATCACGGCGGCGTCCGGTGCGTTCGGCTGGCCCGCCCCCGCCGTGCTCGGTCACGAGGGGGCCGGCATCGTCGAGCAGGTGGGGCAGGGGGTCACCCACGTGGCGCCTGGCGACCACGTCGTCATCTCCACCCTCGCCGCCTGCGGCGTGTGCCGCGCGTGCGCGAAGGGCAAGCCCACCCGTTGCCGGCAGACCCTCGGCAACATGGCCCAGCCGTTCACCCTCGACGGCGAGCCGTGCTGGAACTTCGCCGCGGTCTCGGTGTTCACCGAGAAGACCGTCATCCGCGGCTACCAGGCGGTGAAGATCCCCAAGGACGTGCCCCTCACCTCGGCGTGCCTCGTGGGCTGCGGCGTCGTGACCGGTGCCGGTTCCGTGCTGTTCCGCTCCAACGTCCAGATCGGCGACACCGCCGTGGTGTACGGCTGCGGCGGCGTCGGCCTCAACGCCATCCAGGCGCTGCGGGTGAAGCGGGCGGAGCGGATCATCGCCATCGACGTCGAACCGGCCAAGGAGGCGCTGGCCCGCCAGTTCGGCGCCACCGACTTCATCGACGGGCGGTCGCCGGACGTGGTCGAGCAGGTGCGCCGGCTCGTGCCCTACTCCGACACCGAGCTGAGCGGTCCGTTCAACGCGGGTGGCGTCGACTGGGTGTACGACGTCGTGGCCCGACCCGAGGTCACCGCCAACGCCCTCGAGATGCTCGACTGGGGCGGCACCGTCGTGATCATCGGGACCCCCGGTGGCGATGCCCGGTTCGACCTGCCGTACCAGCGGTTCACGCAGAACGAGCGCGGTGTGATCGGCAGTCGGGCGGGCTCGTACAGCCCCCACAGCGACATCCCCCAGATCATCGACCTGTACCGACGGGGCGAGTTCATGCTCGACGAGCTGGTGAGCGCCACCTACCCGCTCGACGGCTTCCCCGACGCCGTGCACGACATGCACGAGGGCAAGGTCGCGCGAGGCGTGCTCACGATCGGCTGACCGCCTCCTCGCTCGGGGGCGGGGCTGTCAGTCGACGGGCCGGCCCTCGAAGTCGCCGATCAAGGAGACGCGGACCCGTTCGCCCGACGCCGCGGCCTCGCGGAACCGGGCGAGCTTCTCCCGGTAGTACGCGTCCCGGAGATCGCCCTCCGCCGCCGCGTTGTACGTGGGGTAGAGGGCGCGCCGGTCGGTGGCGGACCGGTTCGGGCCGCTGCGGTGCGGGGTCCGGGAGTGGAACCAGAGGGTCCGGCCGGCGGTGATCGGCACGGGCTCCCAGGCGAGCGTCGCGGCGAGGTCGGCGGGGATGCAGCCGCGCTCGTCGGTGGGGAGGAGCTCGGCGTGCATCCCGGACACGACCTCGAGGCACCCGTTGTCGAGGGTGGCGTCGTCGACGGCGACCATGCACGAGACGTGGGTCGCGACGAACGGGTAGGCGGGGGCGTCCTGGTGCGGCGAGTACCCGGCGCCCCCGGCGAGCTTGTAGTTGATCTTCTCCTTGTAGAGCACGGCCGGTTCGCCGAGGAGGCGCGAGGCCGTCGCGGCCAGCCGGACCGCGAGGAGCTCCCGCAACCCCTCGTGGTGGGGCACGAAGTTCTCCGAGCGGCAGAGCTTCGGGCCGTCGTCGGTGGCCTCGCGGTGGTGCAGCCAGTCGCCGGCGTCGTCCGGCCAGGCGGCGACCTCGTCGACCCAGGCCTGCAGGGCGGGGACCTCGTCCGGGCGGAGGTCGGCGGTGAGGACCCATCCGTGTTCGGCGAAGTGCTCGGCGGCGAGCGGGTCGGCGGGATCGAAGACGGAATGGCTCGTCGGGAGTGTCACGAGGCGGCCGTCCGCCTCGCGACGGCCCGGACCACGGGCTCCCAGTGGTCGAGGCCGGGGACGACGGCGCCGGGGACCTTGGCGCCGTCGTCGGCGATCCGCAGCTCGACCATCGCCGGGTAGTCGGGGTGCTCCTCGAAGGCGGCCACCTCGTCAGGGCGCATCGGACCGCCCTGGGCGGCGAGGGTCATGACGCTGTCGGGGGAGAGGAGGTCGGCGTACTCCGACCGGGTGGCCACCAGATAGCGCTTCGCGGGCACGTGGGCACGGATGAGGTCGGCGACCCGTCCGCCGAGGATGTCGGAGACGGCGATCGCCCCCATCGAGGCGTGCCGCGGCTGTCCTGGGCCGTCCCAGGGGTGGGCGAGGTCGTGGACGAGCCCGGCGACCTGGAGCTCCTCGTCGTGGGGGGCCACCTCGAGCAGGAGGGCCGCGCACTGCAGTCCGTGGTCGAGCTCGGTGAGCGCCTCGGACTCCACCGAGACCGTCCGACCGAGCGCCCCGAGGTGGTCGAGGAGCTCATCGACGGTGGTGAAGCGCACTGGGGTGGCACGGCTGGTCGTGTCCATGCGCGGACCGTACCAAGACCGGGGTGTCGCGCCGGTGGCCGTGCGGTCGCGGTCGGGTGGCGATCGCGAGCGACTACGGCAACAGCCCGGCGGGGGTGGGCTTGAGGACCAGGGCGTCGGAAGCACCCAGCCCGGCGTAGGTGAGCGTGCCGACGATGGCAGGGCCGACGACCTCACCCGCAACGGTGGGGGAGCCATCGGGGAGCAGGGCGATCCCCCGGGCGAGATCGGTGTCCGCGCCTCCTGCCGAGACGGCCCATCCCCAGGCACCGTCGACGGTCACCGCTCCCACGAGGAGGTCGATGTCACCGGCCGACGCCACCGCACTCGTGCCGATGGTCGCCGCCGCGCCGACCTGTCCGCTGAGGAAGGTCGAGCCGTCGGGGCGGGCGACGATCGCTCGCACGTGGTCGTCCGCAGCGCTCCCGCCCGTGAGCGCCCACGCCCACACGCCGTCCGGGGACAGGGCTGCGACGAGGAGGTCGGCGCCGCCGACCGGCGTGAGGACGGAGCCGGCCACCACGGCGGTGCCGCCGAGCGTGCCCGCCACCACCGCCGTGCCGTCGGGGCGGACGGTCACCGCCCGGCCGGCGTCCGGACCGGAGCCGCCGGCTCGTGCCGCCCAGGCCCAGTCGCCGGTCGCCGAGATCTTCGCCGCCACGAGGTCGTCGTCGCCGGTCGCCGAGAGGGTGGTGCCGCCGAAGGAGGCCGTGCCACCGAACCATCCGGTGAGGACGACCGAGCCGTCGGGGTGCGCGGCGACCGCAGCAGCGTGGTCGCCGCCGGTTCCACCACCACCACGAGCCCAGGTCCAGGTGCCGTTCGGGTCGACCCGGGCGGCGAACAGGTCTGCCCCGCCGGCGCCGACCAGCGTGGTGGTGCCGAAGGAGGCGTTCACCGCGGCGCTCCCCACGACCACGGCCGACCCGTCGGGCAGGGCGGTGACGCCGCGACCGTCGTCTGCGCCGGCGCCGCCCGCGCTGGTCGCCCACTGCCAGTCACCGGTGGCGGAGATGCGGGCGACGAAGACGTCGGCGCCGCCGAACGCGGCCACCGTCGTGCCGCCGAAGGTCGCTGCGCCTGCGAGCTGGCCGGTCACGACGGCCGACCCGTCCGGGAGGGCGGTGACGGCCCTGCCGACGTCGGTGCCCGGTGTCCCGACGGTCGTCACCCAGGTCCAGGTGCCGATGGGGGAGAGGCGGGCGACGTAGACATCGGCGCCGCCGGTGCTGGTGACGGTGGTGGCACCGAAGGACGCCGTCCCGCCGAACGACCCGGTGACCACGGTCGAGCCGTCGGGGAGCGCAGCGATGGCGTGGGCGTCGTCGGTGGCCGTCCCCCCTGCGGTTGCGAACAGGCGCGTCGGCGCCGGGGTCGCGCTCGCCGGATCGGTGAACGTTCCGGTGCCTGCGTCGTTGCGTCCGGCGACCCGGAAGGCGTAGCCGGTGCCGTTGCTCAGCCCGGTGACCCTTGCGGTGGTGTCGGTGGCGCTCCCGTCGGCGTCCACCGCCGGTTGCCAGCCGGAGCCGTCGGTGAGCTCGAGCACCCAGTCGTCGACGGGTGCGGTACCGGCGGTGCTCGGTGCGGTCCAGGTCAGCACGACGGTGCCGTCGCCGGGGACGGCCACGAGGCCGGTCGGAGCCCCGGGAACCAGCGGCGTCGTCACCGGGTCCTCGCCCGACTGTCCGGGGGCGACGGGCGAGCCGGTGCCGGCACCGTCCGGGGCACCGCCGGCTGTGCCACCGCCGGCAGTGCCTTCGCCGGCCGCGGCACTGGACCCATCGTCCTGGGTCGAGGTGCGCGCGGCGACGGGGATCGGATCGGTGACCGTGGTCCGCGCGGTCGCCAGCGCAGGTGTCGACCGACGGTCCTCCTCGACGGCGACGACCCGGAGGTCGTAGTCGGTCCCCTCGGCGAGGCCCTCGAGGGTCACTGCGGTGGCTGCGGCGTCGACCTCGGTCGAGGCCCAGGTCGTCCCACCCGAGATGCGGTGGTCCACCACCCATCGCGCCGGAAGGGTCTGGGTCGACGGACGCCACCGGAGGGAGACCGCGGTCGGGGACACCGCGGTGACGGTGAGACCCAGCGGGGTGACGGGCTCCTCCGGCGAACCCTCTGCGGGGAAGGCCGTGAAGGCCGCCACCTCGGTGGCGGGTGAGGTCTCCGTGGACCCCCCGCCCGGGATCCCGATGGTCGCCGCGAGCAGCCCGAGCGCGCCGAGGCCGCCGACGGCGACGGCCGGCTTGCGTGCCGCGAGGGATGCCCACGAGGGTGGGCGCGGAGCCATACCCGGGCATCGGCATCGCGGGCGGCCGGATCAAGTGGGAATTCGGGTGGGAGCACCGGGTGCCCCGGTGTGCTTGCATCTGCACCGGGAGCGTCTCGAGGAGGAGTGCAGCATGACGGGACGACTGGCGGGCAAGGTCGCGTTGGTGACGGGTGCCGGCGGCGCGCTGGGCGGCGCGACCGCGGCCCGGTTCGCGAAGGAGGGCGCAGCCGTCGTCGTGCAGGACGTCGCCGAGGCGGCGGTACAGGCGCAGGTGCGGGCGATCGAGGCCGCCGGGGGCCGGGCCATGGCGCGGGTCTGCGACGTGACCGACGGCGCGGCGATCGAGGCGATGTTCGACGACGCCACCGCCGCGTTCGGCCCGGTGGACGTGCTGGTCAACTGCGCCGGCACGTCCGGGTCCACGGACCCGAAGGACCCGGCGGTCGGCCCGATCGGGCTGAGCGACGAGGACTGGCGGCGGCTGCTCGCCATCCACCTCGACGGCAGCTTCTTCTGCACCCGCGCCATGATCCGGCGCCTCGTCGGGACGGGCAAGGGCGGTTCGGTGATCTGCATCTCGAGCATCGCCGGGCTGTCGGGCTGGGGCGACGTGCACTACTCGACGGCCAAGGGCGGCCTGCTCGGGTTCGTGCGCAGCATCGCCCGCATGTACGGCGGCCAGGGCATCCGGGCCAACGCGGTCTGTCCCGGCGTGATCGACGCCGGCATGACCAACGCGGTGCCGCGCGAGTTGATCGAGCCGATGATCATGATGACGCCGCTGCAGCGTGCGGGAACCCCGCAGGACATCGCCGACGCCTGCCTCTACCTGGCGAGCGACGAGGCCTCGTTCGTGACCGGGCAGTGGCTGTCCCCGAACGGCGGGTTCGTGATCGCCTGAGCGGCACGGGGAGCGGACGACCGGGGGGAACGAGCGACATGGCAGGCGTGGGGAAGGCGGTGCCGAAGCCGACGCCGACCACCCAGCCGTACTGGGACGGGTGTGCGGCCGGCGAGCTCCGGCTCCCGCACTGCGGCCCGTGCGACGCGCCGTTCTTCCCGCCCCAGCGCTGGTGCCCGCGCTGCCTCGGCGACGAGATCACCTGGGTCCGGGCGAGCGGTCGCGGGCGGTTGCACACCTACCTCATCAGCCACCTGGCGGCCCCGGGCTTCGAGGACGAGGTGCCGTACGTGGTGGCGCTGGTCGAGCTCGACGAGGGCCCGCGGCTCATGTCCAACCTCGTCGGGGTGGCCCCCGACCCCGCGGTGCTGCGGGTCGACATGCCCCTCGAGGTCGTGTTCGCGCCGCGCGGCGACGTGGTGCTCCCCTTCTTCCGACCGGTGGAGGGTCAGGCGTGAGCGCCCGGGAGCCGGTCGTGATCGTCGGCGCGGCCGAGACCACCGAGATCGGCCGGCTGCCCCACCTGTCCGTCCTCGACCACCACATGGACGCCGCCCGCAACGCCATGGCCGACGCAGGGGTCGTGCCGGCGCAGATCGACGGGATCGCGTCCACGGGCGCCGACCCGATGATGGTGGCCCGGCTCCTCGGGATCGAACCCTCCTTCGTGGACGGCACCGCGGTGGGGGGCTGTTCGCCCCTCGTGCACGTCCGTCACGCGGTGGCGGCCATCCGCGGCGGGCTCTGCACCACGGTGCTCGTCACCCACGGCGAGTCGGGGCGGTCCCGGGTCGACGCCACGTACCCGATGTTCGGACCGCAGTCGTTGCGGGGCCAGTTCGAGCTGCCCTACGGCGCCCACGTGGCCGGCAACGCGCTCCCGCTCGGGCTGGTGCGCTACATGCACGAGACCGGCCTGACCCCGGAGCAGCTGGCCATGGTCGCGGTGGTGCAACGCGAGTGGGCGGCCCGGAACCCCCGGGCGCTCCGCCGG
This sequence comes from Acidimicrobiales bacterium, assembly GCA_040382135.1. Taxonomy (GTDB): domain Bacteria; phylum Actinomycetota; class Acidimicrobiia; order Acidimicrobiales; family JBEIGA01; genus JBEIGA01. The sequence goes on along the minus strand of JBEIGA010000005.1, from coordinate 915 downwards.
GACCCGATCACCGTTGAGGACGTGCTCGCCTCGCGGTACGTGTCGTACCCCCTGCACGCGCCCGAGGTCTGCCTCGTGGCCGACGGCGGCGGGGCCCTGGTGGTCACGTCGGCGGCACGGGCCCGGGACCTGACGCCGGCGCACCGGCCGGTGGTCGTCGCCGGCGCCGGTGAGGCCTCGGAGACGGCGCTGCTCTCGATGATGGAGGACGTCACCTCCTCGAAGGCGTTCCGGCGTTCGAGCCGCCTTGCGTTCGGGGAGGCGGGGATCACCCACGCGGACGTGGACCACCTGATGCTCTACGACCCGTTCGCCCACGTGCCGCTGATGATGCTCGAGGACCTCGGCTTCGTCGGACGGGGCGAGGCCGGCCCCTTCGTCGCCGACGGCGGCACCGCGCCGGGCGGTCCGCTGCCCACCAACACCAACGGTGGCGGCCTCGCCTACGTGCACACGGGGATGTACGGCATGTTCGCCATCCAGGAGAGCGTCCGGCAGGTGCGTGGCGTCGCCCCGGCGCAGGTCGCCGACGTCGAGGTCTCGGTGGCCCACGGCATCGGCTCGTACTTCTTCGCCGCGGCGACGCTCGTGCTGACCAGGGGGGATCGATGAGGCCGCAGGGTGCCGTGGTGGTCGTGACCGGCGGGGCGTCGGGCCTCGGACGCGGCGTCGCCGCCGAGCTGCACGACCGCGGGGCGTCGGTCGTGCTGCTCGACCTGGCGGGCTCGGGGGGCGCCGCCGTCGCCGCCGGGCTCGGGGACCGGGCGTCGTTCGTCCCGTGCGACGTCACCGATCCCGCCCAGGTCGAGACGGCGTGGGCGTCGGTGGTGGCCCGGCACGCTCGGGTCGACGTGCTCGTCGGCTGCGCTGGTGTGCTGCAGGGGAGCCGGGTGGTCCGGCGGGACGGCGCGCTCC
>JBEIGA010000004.1:0-36358 GCA_040382135.1 Acidimicrobiales bacterium | reverse complement strand
GCTGGGAGCGCTGCTGACGCTCGACGACGTCGCCTTCATCCCAGCCGATTGGGAGGAGAACGCCCGCGCCGTGGTCGAGCGCCCCACCCCGCCCTACGAGGGGACGTTGGATCCGTACCTCTGCTCGGAGGCCGGCACACCCGCACTGCTCACGATGCCCCAGGCGCAGCTCGAGCTGACGGGTGGCAGCGTGATGGAGGTCCACGTCGCAGCGGACGACGCCGGGACCCTCTTCCAGGAGTTGGACGCCGCCTACGGGGCCTGTGACGCCGACAGCTCGGTGCCCTACGAGCCCCTGTCGGGTATCCCGTCGGTCGGGGACGAGTCCGCGTCGTACCGCACGGAGTCCGGCGTCGTGACGATCGCCCGCTTCGGGACCGACCTGATGATCCTCAAGTGGTGGGTCGGCGAGTTCTACGACGACGTCGCCGGGTACTACCCCGAGCTGGTGACGACGGCGGCAGCCAGGGTCAGCGGGCTCTGAGCCCTGGGGCGCACAGGGACACGCAGGCGACGGCGGGAGGTACGGACGGATGACGGCAACCGGAAGGTCGGCGACGGAGGGGATCACCCGCGAGGAGGTGCTGGACCTCGCGAGAGCCCGCGCCGAGCCAGCGGTCTCGGTGTTGCTCCCGGTGCCCCAGCCCGTGGCGGCACACCCCGAGACGGGCCTGCAGCTCGAGGCGCTCACCACGCGGGCCGTCGAACAGGTCCGGGCCTGGTGGGGCTCCGACGCCGCCGACGCGGTCGCGGCACGGTTCCAGGAACCTGCGTGCCGCATCGATCCACGGCAGGAGAGCGCCCGGGGTCTCGCCCTGTTCGCGACGCCCACGTCGTGCACGGTCCTGCGCCTGCCCTTCCCCGTGGAGGAGCAGGTCGTGGTCAACCGCACCTTCGCCACGCGGCAGCTCTTCGCCGGGCTCACCCGGACCCCGCGGGCGCGGGTCCTCGTCCTCGACGGTGACGACGCCCTCCTCTACCTGGCGCAGGGCTCCTCGCTCATCGAGGCGGAGGGCACCCCGTTCCCGCTCCACGTCGAGGCCCCGCGCGAGTGGGACACCCCGCACCGTGACCGGCCGATCCACGAGGAGGTCGCGGCAGAGCAGCGCCGTGTGGTCCACCGGACGGTCGACGCGGCCCTCGACGAGGTCGACCGCGCCGAACGGCTCCCGGTCGTCGTCGCAGCGACCACCCGGGAGCTGGCGTTCTTCGACGAGGTCACGCGCCACGGCGATCGGATCGTCGGCCGCATCCACGGGAACGCCGCCCGCACCCGCCCGGCAGTGCTCGCAGCCGACGTCGTCGCCGTGCTCGCCGAACACCGCCGCACGATCGAGGCCGACCTGGTGGACCGGGCGCGCGAGGCCGTCGGACAGGAACGGGCGGTGACCGGCCTGGTCGCGGTCGCCGAGGCGGCCAAGGCGGGACGGGGACACCTGCTCGTGGTCGAGGACCACTTCCGGTTCCCGATCCACCTCGTCGACGGGCTGACACCGGGTGCCGGCCCGGTCGCCCAGCTCGTGGTCGAGGACCTCGTCGACGAGGTGGTCGAAGCCGTCCTCCTCCACGGTGGCGAGGTGGAGTTCGTCGCGCCCGGTGCGCTCGACGACCTCGGCCACATCGGCCTGCTGCTGCGGTACTGACCCGCCCGGAACGGGTTCGCCCCGACGCGCGGCCGGTCTACGAGGGCGTCAGATGGGCCAGGAACCAGCCGCGCGCGAGCTCGGCGGCGGTGCGCAGCGTGCCCGGTTCCTCGAACAGGTGGGTCGCACCGGGGACGACCTCCAGCGACCGCTCGCACCGGAGTCGCCGGAGCGCGTCCTCGTGCAACCCGACCACGACGTGGTCGAGGGCGCCGACGACGAGCAGGGTCGGTGCCCGGACGTCTCCGAGTCGGGGCCCCGCCAGATCGGGGCGACCACCGCGGGAGACCACGGCGCCCACCTCGTCGCCGAGCTCGGCCGCCCCCCAAAGGGCCGCGCCCGCGCCGGTGCTCGCGCCGAAGTAGCCGACCCGGAGCCCGGCGAGCTCGGGACGGGCACGCACCCACCGGTGCACGGCCTGCAGTCGGGACGCGAGCAGCTCGATGTCGAAGACGTTCGACCGGTCGCGCTCCTCCTCGGGGGTGAGCAGGTCGAACAGCAGGGTGGCCAGCCCGGCGTCCGCGAGGACGGAGGCGACGAACCGGTTGCGCGGGCTGTGGCGGCTGCTCCCGCTGCCGTGGACGAACACGACGATCGCCGTCGCGTCGGGCGGCACCTGCAGGTGCCCACCGAGCCGGACCCGGCCCGCGTCGATCTCGACGTCGGCGTCGATCGGCGCCGGCCGGGTCGCGCCCGCCAGACAGGCGATCACCTCCTCGTCCGAGGTCTGCGAGAAGTCGTCGTAGAACTGCCCGATCGCGGCGAAGGACTCGGGCGTCGCGACCGCCACGAGCTCGTCCGCGACGTCGCCCAGGCGGGCGACCCCTTCGGTGGGTGCCACCGGCGCCGCCAGCACCACCCGCACCGCGCCCTCGGCCCGGGCGACGAGGCACGCGGCCCGTGCCGTCGACCCGGTCGCGACGCCGTCGTCGACGATCAGGACGGTGCGGCCGGCCAGCGGGACGCGCGCCCGTCCCGCCCGGAAGCGGGTCGCGCGACGTTCGAGCTCGATCCGTTCCCTCGCCTCCACCCGGGCGATCTCCGCCTCCCGGACCCCGGCGAGGCGGACGACCTCGTCGTTCAGCACGCGCACCCCGTCCTCGCCGATCGCACCCATGCCGAGCTCGGGCTGGAAGGGCACCCCGAGCTTGCGGACCACGATCACGTCGAGCGGCGCACCCAGTACCCGGGCGACCTCCGCGGCCACGGGGACCCCGCCGCGGGGCAACCCCACGACGACCAGGTCCGGCGTCCCCGCCAGGTGCGCCAGCCGACGGGCGAGACGGCGCCCGGCGTCACGGCGATCGGTGAACAGGCTCCCCCTGCGCCGCCCCCGCAGGACCGCGTCGTCCGCGTCGTCTGCGTCGTCCGCGTCGTGCCGCTCCGTCCCGCCGTCCACGCCGCCACCTCCAGGATCCGCCGATGCCGCCATGCTCCCGCATCGTCCGTCCGGCCACCAGGGCACTTCGCCCCCCGGCGGAGGGAGGCGTGGGAGGCTCCTCGGAGGTGGACGAGACCGCAGGACCGACTGCGAGGCGGAGGTCCGGCTCAACGAGGCCCTCGCGCCCGACGTGTACCTGGGCACCACACCGCGCCACCCGGTCGACGACACGACCCACCGGGCGACCGCCCCGGACGACGCGTCGGCCGGGATCGACGAACAGCTGCGTGGTCACCGCCCCGACCAGCGGTGGGTGCGGCCGTCCACACCGGTGACCTCCCAGGACGACCGCACGCCGGCGGCATCCCAGGTCTCCTCCCCTTCGAGCAACGGCGTGCGCCAACGGACCGTGCGCGACCCGTCGGCGCGCAGCTCGGTGGTCTGTGCACCCCACGGACCGCGGACCGTGACCTCGCGGAGTCGGGTGTCGTCGTCGAAGGCGTGCTCCACGACGAGGCCGGGCCGGAACTCGGCCTGCTCGACGAGGAGCCCGAACGCGTTGGTCAGGGTCGCCACCGCGTCCGGTTCGACGGGACCCGACGGCACGCCGTCCGCTGCCACCGTGGAGACGGCGCACCCGCCGTCAGGGGCGACGAGGACGGCCACCCGATCGACGACCGAGCCCTCCGCATCCCACCGCAGGCGCACGATCCTGCCGTCGATCTCGCGCACGTACTCCAACACGGTGCCGTCGGGGCACTCGGCACGGATGCTCGTCCGGGCGGGCCGGACCCCCTCGGCGTGCTGCACCTGGACCTCCCTGTCGTGGACACGCGCGGCGCGTCCGATCCCGGGATGATCGCGTCGAGGCGCCGGCGGACCCCAGGGCAGAACGTCCCGGTCCGCTCCGGCGGGTCAGTCGGCCTCCACCGACGGGATCGACGGAGCGGCGCTCGTGTCGGCGCGAGGCGCGAGCAGCCGGGCGGCGAGGCCCATCGCCACACCCCGCTGGGCGAAGCTGGCGGCGCCGTCGGCCATCACCGTGTGCCCGCTCAACCAGCGCGCCGCCGGGGTGCACAGCAGGGCGACGACCCCGGCGATGGTTTCGGCCGTCGCGGTCTCGCGCAGCGGGTGCACCCGGGCGTTCTGCTCGACCAGCAGGTCGTACTGCTCGCCCAGCATGAGACGCACGGACTCTCCGAGGAACGCGTCCGGGTTCACCCCCACCGCCGTGATCCCCCGCGGGCCGAGCTCGACGTTCAGGTAGGTCACCAGCGTCTCCATGGCGGCCTTCGCAGCGGCGAGCAGCCCGTGCGCCGGCGCCCAGGACACGGTGTCGATCCCCGACACGGCGACGATCCGGCCTCCACCGGCCGCGTCCATGAGCGGCACCGAGCGCTGGACCGCCTGGAGGAACCCGTCGACGGTGATGGCGAACGTGCGCCGGACGTTGTGGGGCTTCTGCTCGAGCAGCGGCCGCAGGCTGGTGGCCGCGGCGTTGGCGACCAGCACGTCGAGCCGTCCGGGTCCGTCGACCGCGGCGAGCGAGTCGAACAGCGCGTCCACGGACTCCGGGTCCGCGAGGTCGAGCGGGCGGACCCAGGCGGTCCCGCCCCCGGCTCGGATCGCGTCGGCGACCGCTGCCGCCTCGGTCTCGCGGCTCCGGTAGGTGACGACGACCGATGCCCCCATGGCGGCGAGCCGGACGGCCGTGGCGGCGCCGAGGCCCCGCGAGGAGCCGGTCACGAGGGCGACCCGCCCGTCGAGGCGCACGTCGGGGAGGAGGTCCGCTGGCGTCGTCACCCCACCAGTCTCACCCCTGCACGCTGCCGCCGCCAGGCCCCGGCGCCTTGGCGGCCCCGCCGGAACCCAAGGGGCCGAGGACCCTGGCCGACGGTCACCGCGACGTGTGGACTCCTACCATGGACGACATGGAACCGGACGGGCGGAGTTCGAGGGCGTTGCTGTGGGCGGTGCTGGGCGTCGTCGCCCTGGCGCTCGTCGTCGGCGCGATCGTCGTCATCGGCGGGGACGACGACGAGGTCGCGACCGAGGGAACCACGTCGACGACCACGGCACCCACCACGACCACGCAGGTACCGACCACCACGGCGCCGGCCACCACCACCTCGACCGGCCCGACGACGTCCTCCACGACCACCACCCCGTCGGTGGTCCCCGACGCCTACCGGACGGCGGTGTGGCCGTGGTACGACGACGACCTCCGCTACGACGACCCCGTCGAGGCGGCCCGCGGCTTCGCCGAGGACTTCATCGGCTTCGAGGATCCGGTGGTCGGCGAGTTCCAGCAGGGCGACAGCCGCTCGGGCGAGGTGGAGGTTCGTCCGGTCGAGAACGGTCCGGTCACCACCGTCTTCGTCCGGCAGGTGGGCGACGACGAGACGTGGTGGGTGCTCGGATCGGCGACCGCGAACATCGAGGTCGACCTCCCGGCGGCGCTGTCCGCCGTGGACGACCCGCTGCTCGTCGAGGGTCGAGCCTCCGCCTTCGAGGGCACCGTCGAGGTCGAGATCCGCATCGACGACGAGCGGGAGCCGCTCGGGACCGGTTTCGTGACGGGTAGCGGCGACGCGACGCTCGGTCCCTTCGAGGGCGAGATCCGCTGGCCCAACCCGGGCGGCGGATGGGGCGCCGTCGTCTTCCTCACCCGCAGCGCCGAGAACGGGCAGGTGTGGGAGGCGGGCGTCCTGCGCGTCGGGTTCATCGGCGGCGACTGAGGCCCCGGCCGAACGGGTCAGCCCAGACGGCCGGACCGGAGGAAGCGGGCACGGGTGGCCGGGTCGGTGAGGCCGTACGCCCGCACCAGCCACACGCCCACGGCGAGGCCGATCGCCTCGAGCAGGAGGATCAGGCCGAGCGGCCGGTCGAACTCCGGCAGCCGGCCCTCCCCCAGCACGTCGACGCCGGCGAAGGGCCACCAGAACAGCTCGGTGCGGGTCCACGTGGCGTCGAGCACCAGGTGCAGGAACAGGCCGATCGGGACGCCGAGCCATCGCCGCTGCACCAGCCGACGCCCACGGGCGACCCCCATGACCAGGGCCATGGCGAGCACGCTCCCCAGCAGGGTGTGCAGCAGGTAGGGGCCACCCAGCAGGACCTCGGCGACCGGGAGCACTGCGCCGAGGGCGACCATGCGGTAGTCGACGGCCGAGCTCTGGAAGACCAGGGCGACGATCAGGATGCTGAGGGAGACGAACCAGAACAGCACGGTCGGTGCCGGTCAGCGCAGGACGAGCCGCTCGCACTCGCCGCAGTCGAGGAGGGTCCCGGCGGGCTGGTGCTTCACGCGGTCGGCCTCCACGGCCGGCATGGAGAGCGGGCAGCCGACACAGTTGCGCCCGTCGAAGGTGACGACCGTGCTCGAGCCGAACCGGCTCCGCAACGACTCGTACCGGCGGAGGTCGGTCGGGTCCACCTCGGAGACGAGCACCGTCCGGCGCTCCAACACCTCGGCGATCCGCTCGTCGACCTCGGCCTCGCCTGCGGCGACCTCGGCTCGTGCGGTGGCGGCGGTGGCCTCGGCGGCGTCGCGGTCGGCCTGGAGGCCGGCGATCCGATCGTCCACCGGTTCCGCCGCCTCCATGAGCTCGAGCACCTGATCCTCGAGCTCCCGCTGCCGACGACCGAGGACGGCGATCTCCTCCTGGAGGGCCTGGAGCTCCTTGATGGCGCTCACCCCGCCGCCATAGAGCTGCCGGTCGGCCTTCTCGGCCTTCTCGGTCAGCACCGCGATCTCGTCCTCGAGCCGGCGCTGGTCCCGGTCGATCCGGTGGCGCTCCTCCGATGCCGTGGCGAGAGCCTCATCGGCCCGGGCGACGGTCGCCTCCGCCTCCGTGAGCACGGACCTCGCCGGCAGCGCGACCCGGCGGTGCCGGAGCTGTTCGAGCTCGGTGTCGCTCCGCTGGATCTCGAGGAGGGGCTGCATGGCCGACATCCTACGGAGGGGGTGGCGCCGCCGTCGTGGTGGTGGTGGGCGGCGCCGTCGTGGAGGTCGGTGCCGTGGTGGTCGGTGCCGTCGTGGTGCTCGGCGGCACCGTGGTGGTGCTGCCGGGCAGCGTCGTCGTGGTCGCGACGGGGACCGTCGTGGTGGTCGTGGTGGTGGCGGTCGGCCGGATACAGGAGTCGGGCTCGCCGTCGCCGTCGCCGTCGGGCCCGGGGACGTAGCCGGAGGGGCATCCGTCGTCGTAGGGCGCGGTGGGGTCGCTCCCGGGCGTCTCGTTCGGGGCGTAGAGGCGCTCCCCGGAACGAGGGGCCCGCGGCGGCTGGGCGAAGGGGATCGACGGCAGACCCTCGTGGTAGAGCGTGTTGAAGCGCCCCCAGATCTGCGCCGGGAACGAACCGCCGGTCACGCCGGAGACGCCGCCGACGTTGCGCATCTCGACGGGGTCACCGGGAGCGCCCATCCACACGGCGGTGGCGAGGAACGGCGTGTATCCCACGAACCAGGCGTCCTTGAAGTCCTGGGCGGTGCCGGTCTTGCCGGCGGCGGGCATGTTCGGCAGGCGGGCCCGCGTGCCGGTGCCGCTCCGCACGTTGTCCTCGAGGATGTCGGTGACGAGGTGGGCCGACTCGGGTGAGATCGCCCGCGTCCGGACCGGCTCGTTCGAGAACAGCACGTTGCCCTCACGATCCTCGACCCGCTCGATGAAGTAGGGCGCCACGCTCACCCCGTCGTTCGGGAACGCCGCGTACGCCGTCGCCATCTCGAGGGGGGTGATGTCGGACGGGCCGAGCGGGAGCGAGAGCACCGGGTTCAGGGACGAGGTGACCCCGAGCTCCTCGGCCGTCTCCGTGACGTTCGAGAGGCCCACGATCTGGGCGAGCCGTAGGTACCCGCAGTTCGACGACGACAGCGTGAGGCTGCGGATCGAGGCGACGCCGCCGCGGTTCCGGCTGAAGTTGGCCGCCTCGTACGGGTCGGGGGTGCCGCCGGGGTTCGGGAACTGGCACGGGCTGCCGCCGTTGACCTGGTCCTCGGGCAGGTAACCGGCCTCCATGGCCGCAGCGAGGACGAAGGGCTTGAACGACGATCCCGTGGGCCGGCCCTTCTGCGTGGCGATGTTGAACTGGAAGACGTCGAAGCCCGGTCCGCCGACCAGGGCACGCACCGCACCGGTGCCGACCTCGACCGACGCGAGCGCCGCAGTGAACCCACGGATGTCGGGCGGGACGATCTCGGCCACCGCCTGCTCGGCGTAGGCCTGGGCCCGGGGGTCGTAGGTGGTGAAGATCCGGAGGCCGCCGGCGAAGATCGCCTCGATGCGGTCCTCGGAGGTCCCACCGAGCCGCTCGTCGTCGAGGAGCCGCTGCTTGACCTCCTCGAGGAAGTACGTCTCCTCGACCTGGTCGTCGGTGAGGCGGACGTTCGGCAGGGCGGTCGCCTTCGCGGCCACCAGTTCCCCGCGGGTCTCGATGTGCCCGGTCTCGAACAGGCGGTCCAGCACCCGATCGCGCCGCTCCCGTGCGAGCTCCGGGTTGCGCGTGGGGTCACCGCTGACCGGGCTGGAGATCAGGCTGGCGAGCAGGGCTCCCTCGGCCCAGTCGAGGGCGGCGGCGGGGTGACCGAAGAACACCTGGCTGGCGGCCTCGATGCCGTAGGCCCCTGCGCCGAAGTACACCGTGTTCAGGTACGCCTCGAGGATCTCGTCCTTCGACATCTGCTTCTCGAGGCGCACGGCGAGCGCCGCCTCGGGGATCTTCCGGCCGGTCAGGTCGAGATCCGAGTTCTCGAGCACCGAGTTCTTGACCAGCTGCTGGGTGATCGTGGAGCCGCCCTGCTGGATCCCGCCGGCGGCGACGTTCTGGATCATGGCCCGGGTGATGGCCCGCAGGCTGATGCCGTTGTGGTTGTAGAAGTCCTCGTCCTCGGCGGTGAGGACCGACTGCACCCCCTCGTCGGAGACGTCGTCGAGCCCGATGAGCACCCGGTTGATCGGGCCGGTCAACTGCCCCATCAGCTCGCCGTCCTTGTCGTAGACGAACGAGTTGCGGGAGAGGGACTGCAACTGCACCTCGGCGGCGGTGGAGCTGTGGGCGGTGAGCAGGTCGCCCGCCTGGGGCAGGAGGGCGGCAGCGGTGACACCCGTGGCCGCGACGAGGATGGCGAGCACGAGCGCCAGGCGGACAGTGGTCACGACCGGTCGGAGCATGGCACGACGACCGTACCCAACATGCGGCCGCGATCCCACGCGCCCCCCGCCCACCCGTCAGACTGCCCTCATGTCGCCCGCTGTGCCCGCCCTCGCCATCGTCGGCACCGGCGGGGCCGCCTCGGTGCACGCCGACGCCGCTGCGGCCGCCGGGATCCCCGTGACGGCCCTGGTCGGACGCCGGCGTCGCTCCGGCCGCGACCTCGCCGAGACCACCGGCGCCCCGCTCGTCCGGCTCGACGACCTCCCGGGTCGGGCGGAGGTGGTCCTGGTCGCCACCGATCCCGCGTCCCATGCCGCGGTGACCGGCCGCGTCCTCGACCTCGGCCTGCCGGTCCTGGTCGAACGGCCGCTCGCCGGTTCGGTAGCCGAGGCGGCCGCCCTGGCCGGACGCGGGGCGGTCGCCGCCGAGAACCTGCGGCACGCCCCCCTGGTCCGCGCCGTCCTCGACCGCGGCGGTTCGCCGGTCGACGTGGAGGTCCGGATCCGGCGCCCCCGCCCTGGTTGGGGGTTCTGGCCTGGCGCCCCGGCCACCCCGGGTCTGCTGATCGACCTGCTCGCGCCGGCGGCCGCCCTCGCCCTCGACGCCCTCGCGCTCGGCTCGGATCCCACCACCGGTGTGGCCGATGCGATCCTGCTCGCCACCGCTCCGGGGGCCGACACGGTGGAGGTCGACCTCCGGCTCGCGGGCCGACGGGCGCGGATCGGTGTCGCGTGGACCTCGGTGCCGCTCGTCGATCTCCAGGTGGCGGGGGACGGCTTCGTCTCGCGGGCCGAGCTCCTCCCCCATCCGGGGTTCGAACTCGACGGCGAGCCGCAGCCACCACCCGTCGACCACGATGCGGAGGCCCCCCTCGTCGCCCTCGGCTACGTCGGACAGCTCCGCACCGTCCTGCCGGCGCTGGTGTCGGCGCCCCGGGGCACGCCCGCGACCGACCGGATGGGCGTCGCCGTCGCCGTCGTGCTCGCTGCGGTGCTCGACAGCCTCGCCATCGGCGGCGCGGTCGAGGTGCGCCACACGCGCACCGATCGACTCCTCCACGGCTGAGGGCCGACTACGGTCCGGAGCCGACGGCGCGTGACGACGCCACCACGACAGGGAGCACGCCGTGACCGACCCGATCACGCTGTCCAACCGGATGATCGACGAGGGCGCCGTCCTCGACGTCCCGAACCGCATCACGCAGGAGCTGACCGAGGTCGCCCCCGGGGTCGCGGTCGTGGAGTCCTTCTCCCACGTCTGGGCGCTCGACGGCGGTGAGGGCCTCGTCGTGTTCGACACGAGCGGCGTCGGGACCGGACGCCAGGTGGTGGACGCGGTGCGCGGCTGGCGCACCGACCGGGTCGACACCATCGTCTACACCCACGGCCACGTCGACCACGTCGGCGGCAGCGGCGCGTTCGTCGCCGACGCCGACGCGCGGGGTCACCGGCGACCCTCGGTCGTCGCCCACGAGGCCGTGCTGGAGCGCTTCGCCCGGTACCGCCGCACGAACGACTTCAACCTGCTCGTCAACCGCCGCCAGTTCGGCGGGGTCCGGCCCACCCACGGCCTCGGCATCGGCGGGCTCGGCGGACGGTTCCTGCCCGACGACGCCGCCGAGCCGGACCGCACCTTCGACCGCCACGCCGGTCTCCGCGTCGGCGACGTGACGCTCGAGCTGCACCACGCCCTCGGCGAGACCGACGACCACACCTGGGCGTGGGAGCCCGAGCGGCGCCTGGTGCTGTGCGGCGACCTGATCACCTGGGTCTTCCCGAACGCCGGCAACCCCCAGAAGGTCCAGCGCTACGCCGACGAGTGGGCGGCGGCCCTGCGGGCGATGGCCGCGCTCAGGCCCGAGATGGTCCTCCCCGCCCACGGGCTCCCGGTGGCCGGGGAGCAACGGGTGCAGCGGGTCCTGGGCGACGTCGCCGAGGCGCTCGAGCACCTCGTCGAGGAGACGCTGCGGCTGATGAACGCCGGAGCCGACCTCGACACCGTGGTGCACACGGTCCGGGTCCCGGCGCACCTCGCCGACCGGCCCTACCTCCTGCCGATCTACGACGAGCCCGAGTTCGTCGTCCGCAACGTCTGGCGGCGGTTCGGCGGCTGGTGGGACGGTGATCCGTCGTCGCTCAAGCCGGCACCCCGCGCAGCGCTCGGCGCCGAGCTCGCGGCCCTGGCCGGCGGCCCCGAACGGCTCGCGGCGCGCGCGGCCGAACTGGCCGACGCCGGCGACCTCCGCCTCGCGTGCCAACTGGTGGAGCTGGCCGCGGAGTCGGATCCGACGAACCGCGCCGTCCACGAGGTCCGCGCCGCCGTCTACGGGCGACGACGCGACGCCGAGCTGTCGCTCATGGCGAAGGGGATCTACGCCGGCGCCGTGCGGGAATCCCGGGCGGTACTGGAGCCACCCGACTGACGATCGGGTCGGGCGCCGACCCCCGGGGCCGGCTCAGCAGGCGTCGGCGCCGTCGACGAACCCGTCGCGGAAGCTCGTCACCCGCTGGAACCCCGTGCCCGTCTCCGGCTGCTCGCCGCCGAGCACGAGCAGCGTGGCCGCCGCCTCGTCGAGATCGCCCGGCGAGAGCACGATCACGAAGGTGCCGTCGGCCTCGCGCTCGCCGACGTTCGCAGGGAAGGTGCTGGCGGCCCAGGCGCCGGCGAGACAGTCCGCCTGGAGCGCCGCGTCGAGTGGCGCCGGGTCGATGCCGAGGCGGGTCTGCACCGCCCGGGCGTACTCGATCCCCAGCAGGGCGCCCACGGCGAAATCCCCGAACGAGTTGTACAGCTCCAACGCCGCGCCGTCGGTCTGGACCGCCACGAAGTCCCCGTCCGGGCAGTAGAAGACCACGGTGTTCGAGGCGGGGGCGTCGCAGGCGGGCCGGTTCCCGCCCTGGTAGGTGCGGAGCCCGCCGGCGAGGGGCGTCCAGGCCGCGCCGTGGCGCCGGGGGAACTCCACGCTCCACCAGGCCTCGAGGTCCTCGACCGCCAGCTCCAGCATCAGGTCGAACGGGAGGTCGCCGCCGGTGGCGAGGTCGGCGGGGGTGAACGGCAGCGCGGTGACCTCGAGGGTCTCGTTCGAGATCGTCGCGCAGAACGACGTCCCCTGGTCGAGCCCCTGCTCGAACGCGTTGATCCGGTCGAAGGCGGAGCCGTGGGCGAACGGGTCGTTCGCCGCGACACCCGGTTGGTCGCCGAGCTCGAGCAGGTTGGCGAGGGCTCGGTCCAGGTCCGCCTCGGTGGAGCGGAACAGCGCACTCTCCCCGTCGCGGACCCGGTCGAACCACGCGCCCGCGTAGCAGTCGGCCTGCTGCTCGAAGGCGATCGTGGCCCCCTGGAACCCCACCCGCTCCTGCACGGCGTGCCCCCACTCGTGGGCGAGGACGAGCGCCACGCCGAGGTCGCCCGAGAACTCGTAGAACTCGGGGAGCAGGAAGGTGTCGTCCCAGGCGATCGCGTCCGTGGGCGGGCAGTAGTACGCGTTGTACTCGACGTCGGACGCGGCAGTGACGCAGGGGGGCAACGCCTCACCCGGGCTGAACGCGTAGAAGCCGCCGGCGATCGGCACGAAGTCGGTGCCGAAGGTCGAGCGCATCTCGTCGGCCCAGAACTCCTGCAGGTCGACGATGGCCGCAGCGGCGGCGACGTTCCAGGGCTCGTCGTCGGCGCCGACGACCGCCGGGAGCCCGGCGGGATCCGGGTCGATCAGGCCGCTGCCGCCCGCGTCGGCCCCGTCGCCCGCGTCGGCGCCGTCCCCGATGGAGGCGGTCGACGCCGTGGTGCCGGTGTCCGAGTCGCCGCCGGTGCGCATGGCGAGCACACCCGCGACCAGGAGCACCGTGGCGAGGACGAGGCCGCCGACGAGCAGGGCGACCCAACGCCGGTCCCCCGATCTCCCCTCCGGCGCCACGCCGGGCTGCGGGGGCATCGTCCGGGCCGCAGGGTGCTGGACCCACGGGTACCACCGCCCGTCGGTCGCCTGCCACCAGCCGTGCGCGGTGACCCCGGGGTACGGACCGGCCCCCGGGTACTGATCGGGCGGGTACCAGCGCCCGTCGGTGGCCAACCACCAGCCGGGGGCGGGAGCGGCCTGGTCGTGGTGCATCGGTCGGTCACCGCCCTCGGTTCGCCGTCGCCCCGTGGTCCTCGAACACCCGGGGGCTGCGGGAGGCGACCGCGGCCCGGAGCTCCTCGAGCGCGGCGGGGATGCCGTCGGCGAGATCCCACAGGTCGGGGACGAGATCGCGGTCGGCGATGAGCCCGAAGTCGAGCTGCCCGCCGAGGGAGGTGACGGAGAGGTTCATGCCCACCCCGTCGAGGATCGGCGAGATGGGGTGGTGGGCGACGACCCGGGCGCCGGCGGCGTACAGGGGCACGTCGGGGCCCGGCACGTTGGCGATGACCACGTTGAACGGAGGGTGGAAACGCTCGGCGAGCCCGGTGCGGGCCACGAGTCGCCCGGCGAGCGCGGCGACCGAGGGCGGGGTGAGCTGGCCGATGTCCTTCAGCGCCTGCGCCGGGACGGCGTTGTGGTCACGGACCACGAGCATCGCCTCGCTGATGGCGGTGAGCCGCTCCACGGGATCGTCGTGATCGGTGGCCAGCGTGGTGATGGTGCCCGCCACCCGGTGCTCGGTCTCCCCGTCGGGGCGACGCACCGACACCGACACCGGGACGAGCGCCGCCAGGGACCGCTCCGGGAGCGTCTCACGCCCCTGGATCCACCGACGGAGCGCACCGGCACACACGGCGAGGACGACGTCGTTGACCGACACCGGGGCCCCGTGGGCGAGCACACCACCCGGTCCGTTGTTCGCGTCGTCGCGGACGGCACGCACCTCGGTGAGGGGAACGCTGGTGAAGGCCCACCGTCGATGGGCACCGATGGCCCGGTTGAAGCTGGTGCGGGGGGCGGCCACGCCAGGGTGGTCGATGAGCTCCTCCACCGACCCGGCACGACCGAGGTAGAAGAGGGCGTTGGTGAAGACCGGGCCGATGGCCGGGATCTGGCGGGCCAGCCGTGCCGAGCGGACCAGGATCCGGTAGGGCGACAGCATCGACCGGGCCACCGTCCGCACCAGCAGCCCGGCCTCCGCCGGCGGCTGCTCCGGTCGCCACGTGTCCTCGACGGTCACCGCCGGGGCGTCCGGCTCGGTGTCCACGAGCGCCGCCAGCACCTCCTGGCCGGTGATCCCGTCGATCGCGGCGTGGTGGATCTTGCTGAGCACGGCGACGCGGCCGTCGGCGAGGCCCTCGATCAGATAGATCTCCCACAGCGGCCGTCGCCGATCCAGGTGGCGCTCGTGGATCCGGGCGACGAGGTCCGCCAGACGACGGTCGTCGCCGGGCGCGGGAACGGCGATGTGGCGCAGGTGGTAGTCGAGGTCGAAGTCGGGGTCCTCGATCCAGTAGGGGCGGTCCAGTCCGAGGGGCACCTCGTACAGACGGCGCCGGAACTGGGGCAGCGCCGGCAGCCGAGCCGCGACCCGCTCGGTGAGGTGCTCGAACGTGAAGGGCACCGGACAGGTGGACGGGTCGAGGATCGCCACGGAGGACACGTGACCGATCGAGGTCGGGGTCTCCAGGTTCAGCAGGGTGGTGTCGGTGACGCTCAGCTGCTGCACGGTTCGCCACCCTCGACCGACGGGATCATCGGGCGCAGCGCCGCCGGCGGCTGGAACCGCTCCCAGGAGCCGGGCGGTTGCGCCAACCGGTCGGCCACCACCCACAGCACCGCCGGGTTGTGCGTGAGTCCCACGTGGGTGCTGCGCACCTCGACGTTCTCCGCCTGGGGCCCCGGCGTCTGGGTGCAGGAGATCCCGGGGACGATGCCGTCGGTTCGGGTCCAGACCGCGGTGGACGGCACCGGGATGCGGTCGACGTCGATCTGGCGCGTCTCGCGGAACCCGAAGGCGTTGGCGAACCGCTTGAAGGTCCCCGACAGCCCAGTCTGGTCGTGGCGCATCCGGATGGGGCTGCCGAGGGAGATCACCTGACGGACCTGCTCGGGCCGGTTCGCCGCGAGGACCCGGGCGTACACCCCGCCGAGGCTCCAGCCGACGACGTCGATGGGGCCGCCGGAGCGCCGGACGAGCTTCGCCACCTGGTCCCGCAACCCCTCGACGACGTGGTCCGCCGGGCCGACGTTCGCCCCCAGGCCCCAGCCGTGGACGTCGTGACCGAGCCCGCGCAGGGCGATGCGCAGCGCTGCGGTGGAGCGGTCGGCGGCCAGGAAGCCCGGGAGCACCAGCACCGTTCGCGGCTCACCCCGAGGCGCCAGCGCGATCCCCGGCCCGGCCGCGGCGAAGAAGGCGCCGACCTCTCCGAGGAACCGCAGCTCCCAGAGCAACCTCGCCGGTCGGGCGTCGAGCGGCCCCTGGGTCTGCACGTCGCTCACGATGGCATACCAGTGGCGCGCACGAGGTCGCAGTAGGCCGCTTCGATCGCCGCCGTGAGCGCACCGGGGTCGGCGACCGCCGCCGGATCGGCATGGACGCCGATGGCGAGCTCGGTGTTGTAGGTGAGCGCCGTGATGTTGGCGGGTGTGCCCGCGACGGGTCCGATCGGAACCACCCAGCCGACCCGCGCCCCGGCGACGAAGAGGGGCAGCTCGGGTCCGCGCAGGCACGACGTGGCGAGGTCGAGCGCGGCGGCCTGGCTCCGTACCGCTCGAGTGACGACCGGCGAGGGTAACGCCGCGGCCAGGGAGGTGAGCACACCCACCACGCCGCCGTCGGTGGCACCGGGACGGGCCTCACCCAATGCCGTCCGGGTGGCCCGGAACCGGCCGAGGGCGTCGAGCCCGCCCGTCGGGACCGACATCCTCACCGGCACGAAGGCGTTCCGGCCGTCGGCGCCGGGCGTCCGGGTGCTGACGATGAACGACACGGCGAGACGGTCGAGCGGTCGGCCCGCGGCACGGTGCACCTCGGCGGCCGCATGCACGACCGTGCCGACGAACACGTCGTTCACGGACCCGCCGAGCGCGCGCGCCGTCCGACGAACCGAGGCGATCGGCAGGCGGACGACGGACAGGTGGCGGCCGGTGCTGCGCTCCCGCCAGAGCTCGGACCCCGCGCCGCCGCCGAGCTGTCGGCCGACGCGGCGCAGGTCGCCGGTCACCTCGCCGACCCGTTCCCGCGCCCACCGGGGGTCGGCCCCGGCGAGCAGGACGTCGCCGGCGATCCTCCGGGCGATCCCGAGAGGCTCCCCGACGGCCCGGCGGAGCAGGCGGGCCGAACCCGCCGCAGCGGCATCCGCTCGGCGGGCGAGCACCTCGTCGAGGTCGGCGGGGTCGAGCTCGGGAACCACCGCCGGTCGGCGCTCGAGGTCGACGAAGAGCTCGGCGAGCCCGAGCGCACCCTGGCCGTCGGTGAGGGCGTGGTGGAGCTGCCAGATCAGCGCGCCCCGCCCCCGACGCAACCCCGAGACCGTCCACATCCGCCAGAGCGGACGGCTCCGGTCCATGGGTTCCGCAGTGAGCCGGCAGGCGAGATCGAGCAGCGCACGGTCCTCGGAGCCGGCGGGCAGCCGCTCGTGCCCGAGGTGGTGGGCGAGGTCGAGGGAGCGCACCGGGGCCCAGCGCAGCGGCTCGAGCGGCCGGTCCAGGACCCGTGCGGCAAGGTGCGGGTGCGAGGCGATGCCCGCAGCCAACCGGCGGCACAGGGCATCGTGGTCGGGCGGCCGGTCGAGCACGGCGAGAACGCCGACGACGGACGAGAGCATCGGGTCGGCCTCGGCCCGCCACATCAGCGCCTCGGCCTCGGAGAGCAGCCCCAGGTCCTGAGGTTGCTCCTCCGGCCGCCCGCCTGCGACCGCTCCCCTACGGGTGTCCACGCTGCGCACGGTACCGTTCCCACATGGTCACCGCGGCCGCGTTCTTCGATCTCGACCGCACGGTGCTTGCCGGAGCGTCAGGTCCGGTCTTCGCCCGCCACCTCCGCGAGCGGGGGCTCGGTCCCCGACGGGAGCCCCCCGGTGCATCGTCGCTGGTGAAGCTGTTCGACCTCACCGGTGAGACCTGGCCCACCATGCAGCTGGCGAAGGCCACAGTGCGGGCGAGCAGGGGTTGGCCCGAACGGGAGGTGCTGGCCGCGGCCGAGGACGCGGGCGCCGAGCTCGCCACCCTCGCCCAGCCATTCCTCGCAGGGGTGCTCGACGAGCACCGCGCCGCAGGTCGTGTGCTCGTGCTGGCGAGCAGCTCCCCGGACCAGCTCATCCGGCCGTTGGCGGAGCACCTCGGGTTCGATTCCGTGGTCGCCACCCGCTGGGAGGTCGACGACGGCCGCTACACCGGACGCATCGACGGCGACTTCGTGTGGGGTCGGGGGAAGCTCGACGGCATCCGCCGCTGGGCCGAGGTGAGCGGCGTCTCCCTCGCCGACAGCTGGGCCTACTCCGACAGCTACTTCGACGCTCCGATGCTCGAGGCCGTCGGCCACCCCGTCGCCGTCAACCCGGACCCCGGCCTCGCCCTCCTGGCGTCCCTCCGCCGTTGGCCGGTCCGCCACCTCGACGCCCCCGAGGGCGTCCTGCGGTTCGCAGGGATCGAGGCCCAGGACCTGTTGCGCCGGATCGCCCACCCGTTGACGCTCGCACCGTTCGCCCGGCTCGACGTGGAGGGCGTCGAGCGGATCCCCGCCGAGGGCGGGGCGATCCTGTGCGCCAACCACCGCAGCTACCTGGATCCGCTCGTGGTGGGCCTCGTCGCCCTGCGCACCGGCCGCCCCGTCCGCTTCCTCGCGAAGAAGGAGCTCTTCGACGCGCCCGTGGTCGGCTCGGCGCTCCGGAACCTGGGCGTCATCCGGGTCGAGCGGGGCACGGGTTCGGACGAACCGTTGTTGGTGGCGGCGGACGCCGTGCGCGCCGGCGAGCTCGTCGCCGTGTTCCCCCAAGGCACCATCCCCCGCGGCCCGGCGTTCTTCGAGCCCGAGCTCCAGGGCCGTTGGGGTGCGGCGAAGCTCGCCGCGGCCACCGGCGCTCCCGTCGTGCCCATCGGCCTCTGGGGCACCGAGCGGGTGTGGCCGCGCAACGCCCGGACGCCGCAGGTGCGGCTCGACGACGCCCCGACGGTCACCGTTCGGGTCGGGGAACCCCTCGACCCCGGCACCCGCACCGACGGGGCTGCCGACCCCGACCTCGATGCCTCGACCCGCCGCATCATGGCCGCCATCGTGGCGCTGCTCCCCGACGAGGCCCGCACCCCCCGCACCCCCACGGAGGACGAGCTGCGCTCCACCCACCCACCGGGGTACCAGGGCGACGTCGCCGCAGCGCACGTCCGCTCCGGCGCCTGACGCGGCGGGCTCGGCCCCGGGCGGGTCTCAGCCGGTCACGGCGCCGCCGCCGGCGATGAACGGCAGGTCGAGCGCACCGAGGAGACCGGGCGTCGCGGCGCACACGGCCGGGATCGCGTTGACGAGCCGAGCCGCGGCCGTGGCGTTGCCGCCGGCTGCGGGGTTCCCGTCGCCGTCGTCGGCGACGACCGTCACCTCGAGGTCCGGACGTCCGGTGATCAGCACGCGGTGGCAGCCCTGTCCCCTCGGCGGGTAGGGCCAGTCCGGCGCGCACGCGTCGTCGATGCGCGTCACGTGCTCGACGACGATCAGCGGCCTGCCGCCCACCAGGCCCTGGACCTCGAACCGGAACGCCCCCTGGGTCCCCTCCTCGAACACCCCCATCCCGGGCACCTCGATGGTGCGCTCGAGCGGCCGGCGCTCGACCTGCTCGCGGATCTCCTCGACCTCGACGCCGAGGGCGTCGGCGACGGTCCGGATGGCGCTCCCCCACGTCATCGTGGGCACGCCCGGGAGCAGCATGAGGGGGGTGACGTCCATCGGCTGGCCGAAACCGATCACGTCCCGGACCGACGTGGGGTTGTGGTAGGCCGCGTAGTTCATGACCTCCTGCGAGCGGACCTCGTCGACCTGTCCGGCGACGCCCGTGAGGAGCAGGGGCAGGATGTCGAGACCCCAGCCCGGGTCGATGCCGGAGGCGAACACCGATGCGCCGCCCTCGCGACAGGCCTCCTCGACGCGGGCCACGAGCTGCGCGGGGGCGCTAGCCGGGTGGTACAGGGCGTAGACGGACGGTGTGACCACGCTGGCGCCGGCACGCAGGCAGCGCAGGATGTCGGCCAGCGCATCGTCAGGGCGCATGTCCCCGGAAGCGCAGTAGGCGACGGCGTCGACGCCGGAGGCGAGCAGCGGACCGGCGTCGTCGGTGGCGACGACGCCGGTGATGCCGCAGTCGGCGATCGCCCCGGCGTCGAGCCCGACCTTCGCCGGGTCGGCGACCACCACCCCGGCGAGCTCGAGGTCCCGGTGGGCGAGGATGGTGCGGATGGCGGGACGGCCGACATGGCCGGTTCCCCAGACGACGACGCGGAGGGTCATGGCGCCACCGTACGCGCATCCGGCGAATCGGGTCGGATCCCATCGGTCAGGACGCGGGCGACCTGCTGGGCCAACGGGTGCGCCTCGAGCTCCTCGATCGTGACCGGCAGCGGGATGCACCAGTTGGGGCGCTCGACGGTGGTCCCCGGGAGGTTCGGGCGCAGGGGCGCGCCGACCGCGTCCTCGAGCGTCGCCGTCACCACCGCGCAGGGGGCGGCGGCCAGAAGGCGGTGGGCGGCCACCACCGCCTCCTCGACCGGGGAATCCGTGGGGATCCCGGCCTCCCAGGCGAGGCGGTCACGCATCCCCCACTCCTCACCGCCGTCGCGCTCCCGGCCCGCACGTGCCTGGTCCTGCAGGTCTGCTCCGGTCCAGAGCCCGGCGACGGTCGGCAGGTCGTGGGTGGTGATCGCCCCCATGGCGCTGCGGGGCCACCGTTCCGGGCGCTCGGGCTCGAACCACAGCAGCTTGTACGACAGGATCGAGCGCTCGGCGAGCGTCTCCCGCACGCCGGCCTCCACCGTGCCGAGGTCCTCCCCCACCACCACGGCGCCGGCGCGCACGCTCTCCAGGCAGACGAGGTCGAGCAGGTCGGTCGACGGGTAGCGCACGTAGGCGCCGGCGGACGCCGGCCGACCCTCGGGGATCCAGAACAACCGGAACAGCCCCATCACGTGGTCGATCCGGATCCCCCCGGTGCCGGCGATCGTCGACCGGACCGTCTCGACGAACGGCGCGTACCCCGCGTCGCGCAGGGCGTGCGGCACGAAGGGCGGCAGGCCCCAGTTCTGGCCATCGGGGCTGAACGTGTCGGGCGGAGCGCCCACGGAGACGCCGGGCGCCAGCACGTCCTGTCACGTCCACGCGTCGAACCCTCCGGGGTCGACGCCGATGGGCAGGTCCTGGATCGCAGGCAGCACGGCGGTGGCGGCGGCGAGCTGGCGCTCGGTGCACCACTGGAGCCACTGGTGGAAGCGCACCTCGTCCGCAGACGCCGCCGCGGCGGCCGCGACCTCCGGACCGTCGGGATCCCGGAGACCGGTGGGCCAGCGACGCCAGTCGGGACCGTGGCGCTCGGCGAGCACGCACCACACGCCCCAGGCCGTGGCGACGGGGTTGGCAGCGATCCACGCGTCGAGCTCGTCGCGCACCGAGGCGCCCGCCCCGGCGTCCCAGGCCGCCGTCAACGCCGACCGTTGCAGGGTCCAGACCCGGTCACGGTCGATGCGATCACCCGAGGCGAGCACCCGGCCCTCCGCTGCGGCGCGCTCGAGCACCTCGCCGGCGAGCTGCGCCCCCGGGACCTCCTCCACGCGGAGGTAGAGGGGGTTCCGGAACCGGCGACTCGCGGGCGAGTAGGGGCTCGACTGCTGCGGCAGCGTGGGGGCCACCGCGTGCAGCGGGTTCAGCAGCAGGGTCCCGGCCCCGACGTCCCTCGCCCACCGGGCCAGCCGTCGGAGGTCCGCCAGGTCCCCCATGCCCCAGTCCTGCCGGGACCGGGTCGCGTAGAGCTGGACCGCGAACCCCCAGACCCGTGATGCCGGCAGGTGGCAGCGGTGGGGCACCACGAACAGCGGACGGCTGTCCGCATCCGTCTCGAGCCGGTGGTAGCCGAGGGGCAGGTCGACCGGCAGCGGCCCACCGACGGCGCACCGGGAGCCGTCCTCGAGGACGAGCTCACCCGGTGGCACCTCAGGGCTCGTGCCCTGCCGGACGAACCGCGCCGCCCGATCGCCGGCCGGGGCCGGCGGCGCGTCGGCAGCGCCCATCGCCACCCGGAAGGCCGCCACGGTCTCCGGGGAGGCGGTCCGCCATGCCCCGCCGGTGTCGTGATAACCGGGTTCGATGCCCCATTCGTCGGCCACGAGCGCACCGTAGCCCCTGCGCGGAAAGGGACCGATCGGACTATCAGGTTCCGCACCAGAGGCTCCGATAGCTCTCTCGTCAACAACACCGCCGAACCGGCCACCCGGTCCGGTCCCGACCCGGGGGAATCACCCATGACCCACTACCTCTTCCTCACCGCCTGGCTGCAGACCAAGTGCAAGACCGACCGTGGCGCCTCGCTCGTCGAGTACGCCCTCCTGGTCGCCCTGATCGCCGTGGTGTGCATCACCGCCGTGACCACCCTCGGCAGCAGCGCCTCGAGCAAGCTCAGCCGCGTCGGCTCCGCCGTCGGTTCCTGAGCCACATCCACGAACCGTCGGTCCGGTCGTACCGGGTCGACGACCGGAAGACCGACCGAGCCCTCCGCCCCTCCGGGACGGGGGGCTCGTTCGCGGCCGGCCTCACCGTGCACCCGATCGGGCCGCCTCCAGGAGGTCGGCGAACCCCCGGGTGATGCCGGACCCGAGCCGTTCGATGTCCGGGACCGTCGCGCGGTCCGCCGTGATGCCGATGGCGAGCCGGTCGCAGTACGACCAGACGGCGACGCCGATGCGGACGCAGCCGGCGATCGGGGCGACCGGGTACCCCTCGACCATGACGCAGCCGGCGAGCTGCAGCGGTGATCGGGGGCCGGGGACGTTCGTGACGACGGTCTCCACGTTGCGCTGCCGGCGGAGGACGGAGCGGACGACACGGTCGGCGACCACCCGCGGCACGTAGTCCCCGATGCGGAGCAGGAGGCCGGTCGCCTCGACCTCGTGCGAGCCCTTCAGCTCCTCGAGCTGGTCGTGCACCGACCGCAGGGCCGAGCACGGATCGCCCACACCCACCGGCAGGAGCGCGTGCACGTTCGCCACACGGTTGCCCGTCCCGCTGCGCTCGCCGGTCGTGCGGAGCGACACCGGGATCATGGCGGTGATCGTCCGATCCGCCACCGGCTCGCCGCGCGCGAGCAGCAGGTCGCGGAAGGCGCAGGAGACCGCGGTGACGACGACGTCGTTCACCGTTCCCCCCAGTGCGTCCCGGATCGTCCGCACATCGTCGATCGCCACCGCGACGTGGGCCCAGCGTCGGTCCGAGCCGATGGGACCGGTCAACGACGTCGGCACGTGGCGCTGCCGGTACCAGAGCCGCCGGGCCGCACGGAGCACGTCCCGTGAACGACGCCACGACCGGGCGGGGTGGCTGAGCACCTGCGCTGCGCCCCGGAGGTGGCCCCACAGGGTCCCGAGGCCGGACCTGACGCAGAACCGTGCGTACGCCGTCGGCGAGGGCTCGCGTGCCGGCACCCACCGGTCGGCGGTCACCGTGCTGCCATCAGGTGGGTCGGCCAGCACGGCGGTCAGCAGGTCGCTCCCGGCGATGCCGTCCACCATGCAGTGGTGGACCTTGGCGACGAGCGCCCATCGGTCTTCCGGGAGCCCGTCGACCACCCACAGCTCCCACAGGGGCCGGCTCCGGTCGAGCGGTGACGCCAGCAGGCCGGCCACCAGGCCCTCGAGCCTGCCCGCGCCCTGATCCGGGAGCGCCAGGCCGAGCACGTGGTCCTCGATGGCGAACCCGGCGGCGTCGATCCACACCGGGCGCCCCAGCAGGCCCCGAGGCTCACGCACCCGTTGCCGGCATCGCGGGACAGCGGCGATCCGTCGCGCCACGAACTGCCGCACCTCGTCGAGCGAGGGCGAGGGACCGGCGAAGACGCCCACGGTCCCGATGCTCATGTGGTTGCCCGGGTCCTCGACGGCGAGGAACACCGCGTCGAGGCTGCTCAGCCGTTCCATGCGGGAGCCCCTGTCCGGGACCGGGCTCACGGCAGGTCCTCGAGGAAGGTCCCCATCAGGCGCATCCCGGCGAGGTGCGGCACGGAGTCGACCACCCGGTCCATCATCTCGAGCCGCTGCCGGAGGTGCTCGTCGGCGAGCCATCCGGCGAACACCTCGAGCCAGGCGGCCCTGCCCAGCGTGGGCACGCCGATCGGCTCCCAGACCGCTGCGAGGACCCTTCGGCTCAGGCGTCCCTCGAGGTCGGACATGGCGTCCCCCCGCAGTCGGGCGGCGGCGAGGAAGAAGGCGAAGTGCCGTGCCTCCTGGCGGGCGATCGACCGCAGGAGCTGTTCGACGGCAGGCACGGGCGCCTGCCTGGCGAGCTCGGCGTAGAGGCTGGTGGCGACGTACTCGGCTGCGGCACCGAGCACGCAGAAGACGAACGGCACCGAGGGGACGTGGCCCAGCAGGTGCGCGGGCACGCGAGCGACGAGGCGCCGCCGGTGCGGCACCGACGCCGGTCGGCACGCCGGGGGGTCGTACACCTGCTGCGACAGCAACGCACGAAGGGCGCGCCCGTGCTCGTCCTCCTCGAGCGCCCACTGCGGGAGGAAGACCGCGAGATCGTCCGACCGTTCGAGCCCGAGCGAGGACGCCTGCCGGGTGGTGATCGTGGTGTCCTCCTCGAGGAGGGCGGCGACATGGAGGACCCTGGCGAGGTCGGAGGCGAGCCGCACCCGGGCGAGCGCCTCACCGTCCCAGGCGATCAGCCCCGCCTGTGCACGGAACCGGTCGACATGGTCGATGCCGGGGACCGCACCGGGGTCCGGTCTCTGTTCCAGGAGGGTCCGCATGCCGGTCACACCGGCCACGCGCGTTGGCCCACGGCGCTCTCCTCCGCTGTAGGGGCTGGGCGGCACTCTCGTCGCCGTCGTCGCCTTCCGACAGGGCCGCAAGTCACACCTGAGGCGTCGCTCGTCGAGGATGGTCGGGCCTCGGCTCGGGACACCCCGGACGGCGCGTCCTGTGGGACCATGCCCCGTGGCTCGAGAGGGAGAAGACCGATGAACGGAGTGATCGGGTCCATCCTCCCGCTCGCCATCGCCGTGACGATCTCGCCGCTGCCGATCATCGCCGAGGTCCTGCTCCTGTTCACGAGGCAGCCCGTACGCAACGCCGGCGCGTACCTGGCCGGGTTCCTGGGCGGGGTCGCCGTCGTGCTGGGCGTGCTGGTGGTCGCCGCCAACGCCCTCGACCTGGCCAGGTCGGAGCCGTCGAGCGGCACGGCCGTCGTCCAGCTGCTGCTGGGGCTCCTGCTCCTGGCGGCCGCCTACCGGCAGTTCCGGTCCCGGCCGGCCGACGGCGAGGAGCCACCGCAACCCGGGTGGATGCAGGGCATCGAGCGCTTCACACCCGGCCGAGCCCTCGGCGTGGGCGCGGTCATCGGCGCCGCCAACCCGAAGAACGTCGTCGTGGGCATCGCCGCCGCGACCACGATCACCTCGGCCGGTCTCGGCGCCGCACAGGCCGTCCTCGCCATCGTGGTCTACGTGGTCGTCGCCGGCGCAGGGGTCGCAGCCCCCCTGGTGGTGATGGTCGTCTACGGCGAGAAGGCCGGCGACATCCTCGAAGGGTGGAGGACCTGGCTCGGTCGGAACAACGCCGCAGTGATGTCGGTGCTCTTCCTGGTCTTCGCCGTCGTGCTCATCGGCCGGGGGATCGCCGGCCTCTGAACGGGCCCTCCCGGCGCCGGCGGCCGTGCGGGACGGGTGTTGTCCGACAGGAGTGGGCGCGGAGGGACTCGAACCCCCGACTCCCTGCTTGTAAGGCAGGTGCTCTGACCAACTGAGCTACGCGCCCGGAGCGGCTCAGGCTACCGGGGCCGCAGTCCTCGCTCTGCGGCGGGGAGCCGGGGCGAGAGCACCACGCTGCGGCCCTCGGCCCAGGCCGCCTCGACCGCGTCGACCATCCACCGCCCGTGCAGGCCGACCGGGCCGACGCCGTCGGGGTCCCACCACCCCACCTCGGCGATCTCCGCGCCGCCCGGCCGGACGGCGTCGACCGGACCGACGAGCCGGCCCCGGAAGACGAACTCCACCCGGTGCCAGTGCACGTCGACCACCACGACCGGATCGCCGAGCAGCTCCACCGCGGCGGCGACCTCCTCACGCGTCTCCCGCACGGCGCAGTCGGCCGGCGCCTCGCCCCGGTCGACCATCCCGCCCGGCAGCCCCCACCAGTCCCGGTACACGGGCCGCACCATGAGGACCCGACCGGCGTCGTCACGGATGAGCACCACCGCGGCGACGCTGAACGTGGGTGACGACCAGCGGACGAGCAGGTTCCGGACCCGGGCGGGCAGCAGCCGCAGGCCACGGTACGCGGCCCGCCGGACGGCCTCCGCCGGTCGTCCTCCCCGACCGCTCACCGGGCACTCACCGGGCACTCACCGGCCGTCCGCCGCTGCGGCGAACGCGCCGAGCAACTCGGCGAGGAGGGCGTCGTCGCCGGCGGCGACCGGGGTGCGACGTGCCGCGGGGTCGAGGACGACCAGATCCCGTCCGAGCCGGTCCACCACCGGCACCCCGGCCTCGGAGCACACCAGCAGGGCCCCGAGGTAGTCCCAGACCCCGTGGGCGTCCACGGAGCAGTCGACGAAGGCGTCGAGCCGTCCATCGGCGACGGCGCAGAGGTCGAGCGCGGCGGCGCCCAGGGCACGGAACTGGGCCCAACCCAGATGGGCGGGCGGCAGGCCGGACAGCGCGACCACCGCGGCAGACAGCGGCGGCACCGTCGTCCGGGGAGCGAGGGTCCGGCCGTCACAGCGCGCCCCTCCCCCACGCACAGCCTCGTAGCGTCGGCCGCTGCCGTGGTCGTGCACCACGGCGGCGAGCGGGCCGTGGTCATCGACCGCGCAGAGACTGGTGGCGTACCAGGGCAGGCGGTGGGCGGCATTGGTGGAACCGTCGAGCGGGTCGACCACGACCACGACCGTCGCGTCGGGGCGACGGAGGCCGGACTCCTCGCTCAGGACACCCACCCCGGCGGCGTCGAGCACGGCGAGGACCGCGGCGTCGGCGGTGAGGTCGCTGCGGTGCTGGGCGGCACCGGGTTCGACGGGCTGCCAGCCGCCCGCCCCGACCGCGTCCGGCAGTGCGGCGAGCGCCGCGGCGGCGGCGTCCGCAGCGCGGTGGAGCAGGTCGAGCGGCGCGGCGGAGGACGGCGTCATCGGGGCCAGTCAACCACGATCGGTCCCGCGCGGGGTCACGCCCCGCTACCGTGACGAGGCGAAAGGAGCCCACCGCCCGTGGCCATCATCGACGTCGCCGGGTTCGTGGCGGATCTCAAGGATCACGCGGCGGACCACGGCTTCCACATCCACGACGAGCGCCACTTCGTGGAGACCTACTCGATGCGCCAGGCGTGGGAGGTGGACCTCCACCCCGAGCAGGCCTGCGGTGGACCGCTCGACCTCCACCTGTCGGTCGAGGTCGAGCCCCGGGTGCTGTTCGCCTTCGAGGACGAGGTGCTCGCCCTCCCCGAGGACGGCGACCCCACGGACGACCTGAAGCTCCCGCTGCACTTCACCTGGAGCCTGCCGCCGCTGTCGGCCGGCCCCGACCTCCTCGTGCTCGCCACCGAGCTCGCCGGCGTCGGCGGCACCGACCTGCCGCTCGAGGTGTCGGCCATGGACACCTACGCCGCGGTCACCGACGCGCCGCAGCGCACGGTCACCATCATCGCCCGCATCGAGGTGCCGCTCGCCAACGTCTACCGGGGCGACGAGCAGCTCTGCGACGTGCTCGACCGCTGCTACCAGGTCAGCGAGTACCTCCTGGACCGGGCCCCGGTCTGGATGGGCGACGCCTGACCGCCCCATGACCTCCCCCGACGACCTGCTCGTCCGGATCCTCGCCACGCCCGAGGGGCAGGCGGACCCGTACCCGCTGTACCGGGAGCTGCGGGAGCTCGCCCCGGTGCACCGCAGCGAGCTCGGCGGCGTGGTGTACGTGACCAGGTTCGACGAGTGCCGTCGCATCCTGCGTGACCAGCGGGCGGGCAAGTCGCTCGATCCGGGGCGACCGCTCGTGCCCGGCGGCGCGCCCCGGCGGGTGGAGCGGGGGCAGGAGCCGATGCTGTTCCTGAACCCGCCGGACCACACCCGGATCCGATCGCTGTTCAGCCGGGCGTTCACCCCCCGACGGATCGAGGCGCTCCGATCCCACGTGGTCGCGCTCACCGACCAGGTGCTCGACGAGCTCCCCCGCGGCGTGCCCGTCGATCTCCTCGAGACGCTGGGGTTCCCGTTGCCGGTGCGGGTGATCGGCGAGCTCGTCGGCGTCCCACCGACGGACCGCGACGGCTTCCGTGAGCTGGTGCGCGCCATGGCCCAGACCCTGGAACCGGTCGTCTCCGAGGAACAGGTCCGCGCCGCCCGCGACGCGTCGGCGCAGCTGCGCGCCTACATGGCGGAGCTGGTCGCCGACCGACGCCGCCGCCCGCAGGACGACCTGGTGAGCGCGCTCGTCGAGGTGCGGGACGGCACCGATCGGCTCGGCGAGGAGGAGCTGATCGTCAACGTGATCCTCCTGTACGCAGCGGGCTTCGAGACCACCACCAACCTGATCGGCAACGGTGTCCACGCGCTGCTCCGGCATCCCGAGCAGCTGGACCGGCTCCGGGCGGAGCCCGAACGCATCGGCACCGCCGTCGAGGAGATCCTCCGCTTCGAGTCCCCGGTGCACCTCGACGCCCGGGAGGTGCACGAACCGCTCGAGCTCGGCGGCCTGACCCTGGAGGAGGGGACGCTCGTCGTGACGCTGCTCGGCGCCGCGAACCGCGATCCCGCCGTGAACGCCGACCCGGACCGCTTCGACGTGGCCCGCACCGACGTCACGCACCTGAGCTTCGCCTCGGGCATCCACCACTGCCTCGGCGCCGCCCTCGCCCGGCTCGAAGGTCAGGTGGTGTTCGAACGCCTCTTCGAGCGCTTCCCCCGCATCGAGCTCGCCGACCCCGAGCCGCGCTGGCGCACCACGCTCACGCTCCGGGGCCTCGCCGAGCTCCCCGTGGTTGTCTGATCGGCCCGAACGCACCCACCCCGGGAGGGCCCGCTCAGCGCAGGGGTCCGGCCAACGCCCGTTCGGCGGCGTTGCGACCACAGGCGCCGTGCACCCCGCCCCCGGGCGGCGTGGACGCCGAGCACAACAGGATCGCAGGGTTGGGCGTCACGTAGCTGCGGAGCCGGACCGTCGGCCGGAACAGCAGCTGCAGGCCGTCGTGGGCGCCGCCGGCGATGTCACCGCCCACATCGTTGGGGTTGTAGGCCTCGAAGCCGGCGGGCGAGAGGACCCGTCGGGCCAGCACGAGGTCGCGGAACCCCGGCGCGAACCGCTCGATCTGGCGCTCGATGCGATCGGTGACGTCCTCGGTGCAGCCGTGGGGCACGTGCGCGTACACCCAGAGCGTGTGCTTGCCCTCGGGCGCCCGCGACGGGTCGCAAAGGCTCTGCTGCCCCACGAGCACGAACGGCCGGTCCGGCAGCCGGCCGGCCACCACGGCCGCCTCGGCCTCGGCGAGCTCGGCGAAGGTCCCGGCTACGTGCACGGTGCCCGCCCGTCGGCAGGCCTCGTTGGTCCAGGGCACCGGACCGTCGAGCGCGTAGTCGATCTTGAACGCGGCCGGGCCGTGACGGAAACGGCGGAGCCTGCGCCGGTAGCCGTCGGGGAGGCGGTCGCCTGCGATCTCGGCGAGCTGGGCGGGGTTGGTGTCGAACAGGGCCACCCGGTGGGGCGGCAGGTCGGCCATGGAGCGGACCCGGCGGCCGGTCTCGATCCGCCCGCCGAGGCGTTCGAGCCGGGCGACGAGGGCGTCGACGATCGCCTGGGAACCACCGGCCGCCACCGGCCAACCGACGGCGTGTCCGGCGAGCGCCAGCATCAACCCGAACGAGCCCGAGAGCGGCCGGGTGAGCGGTAGGAACGCGTGGGCCGCGCAACCCCCGAGGAGCGCCGCGGCCTCGTCGCCGTCGAACCGCCGGGCGAGCAGCGACGCCGGGGCCAGCGCCGGGATCCCGAAGCGGGCCATGGCGAGGGGGTGGCGCGGTACCGACAGGATCGGGCCCATCAGCCCGGGCAGGAGCCGGTCCCAGGAGCGCAGCAGCGGTGCGAACGTCCGCCGCCAGGCCTCACCGTCGGGGCCGAGGTCGTGTGCCGTGGCGTCGAGGGACTGGTGGAGGACGCCGGCCCGGCCGTCGTCGAGCGGGTGGGCGAGGGCGACCTCGGGCTGGAGCCACCGCAGGCCCTCCCGCTCCAGGTGGAGGTCCGCCATCGCGGGCGATGCGATGCCGAGCGGGTGGATGGCGGAGCAGACGTCGTGCACGAAGCCGGGGAGGGTGAGGTCCGAGGAGCGGCAACCGCCCCCGGGGGACCCGGCGGCCTCGAGCACGACGACGGTGCGGCCGGCGGCGGCGAGGGTGACCGCTGCGACGAGGCCGTTGGGCCCCGAGCCCACGACGACGGCGTCGACGGCGTCGTCCCCTGCAGGCATGAACCCGGTCTGCCCCACGGGCGTCACGGCGATGCCGGACGGAAGTGCGCCGCCGCCGCGGCGATGTAGGCGGAGTGGTCGGCGAACTTCCGGGCCGTCATCCGGGCGAACGCCGGGTTGGCGTAGCCCTCGAAGTCGTCCGAGTCGATGAAGGCCACGAACGCATCGACCACGTCCTCGACCGCCACGACGGTCGCAGGATCCTGCGGGAAGGGCGGGTCGTTCCCCGGCTTCGGCGTGGAGAACTCGGTCGCCGTGGTGCCCGGGACGAACAGCTTCGCCGTGACGCCGGTGCCGATCAGGTCGAAGTACAGGGCCTCGGTGTAGTGGTTCACCGCCGCCTTCGCCGCCGTGTAGGCGCCGGTGCCCTTGGCCAGGGTGCGCGTGCCCATCGACGACACGTTCACGACGGTCCCGCTCCCCCGCTCGAGCATCCCGGGCAGGAGGGCCGCCGTGAGGTGGACGGCGCTCCAGAAGTTCACCGCCATCGTCTCGTGGAACTCGTCCAGCGCGATCGTCTGCATGGTCCGGCGCCGCGGCGCGCCGGCGTTGTTCACGAGCAGGTCGACACCGCCCATGGCGGCCTCCGCTGCTGCGGCGAAGGCGGCGAGCGATCCGAGGTCGCCGACGTCGACCACGAAGCGGTGGGCCGCAGGCACCTCGGCGAGACGGTCCGCCCGACGGGCACAGATGGCGACCTCATCGCCCATCGCCGTGAGCCGGGCGGCGAGCGCCGCCCCGATCCCCGACGACGCGCCCGTCACGATCACCCGACGACCCATCACGTTCCTCCTGTCTCCAAAAGCTCCGCGACCTCGACGACCCGTCGTTCCGCGATCGATCGGTGGGCGGCCAACCCCATGGCCACTGCGAGCAGGCCGTCGTCGACCGTCACCGCAGGTGGCCCGCCGCCACGGATCGCCTCCGCCAGGGCGCGGTGCTCGAGGTAGCTCGAGCCGTGGTGGAAGCCTTCGTAGGCCACCTCGGGGTCGTGCACCACCTCGGTGCGGACGCCGTCCCTGCCGTCGGTGCGGCTGCCGAGTCGGACCGTCGAGGACGGGAGGAACGCCTCCGCCTTGCCGCGGTCACCCACGACGACGAGCTCCTCCTGTTCGGCGGAGCCCTCGGCGAACATGCACAGGTCGAGCGATGCCCGCGCCCCACCCTCGTACTCGACGATCACGAAGGCGTGGTCGGCGATGTCGGGCACCTCGCCGCCGTACACCTCATCGAGGTGGTTGACCGCCTGACCCCCGGACGCCATCACCCGCGCCGGCCGGTCCCCCGTGAGGAGGTTCATCAGGTCGAAGAAGTGGCAGCACTTCTCCACGAGCGTGCCGCCGGTGTTGCGGTCGAACCGGTTCCAGTCCCCGACCTTGGTGAGGAACGGGAACCGGTGCTCACGGATGGCGACCATGTGGACCCGACCGACCTCGCCGGCGGCGACCGCGGCGGCGAGGCGCGCCACGGGGGGCATGTAGCGGTACTCCAGCCCCATCCAGACCACGCCCCGATGGGCCGCTGCCGCCGCTCGCACCTCCCGGCAGTGGGCCATGGTGGTGCACAGCGGCTTCTCCACGAGCACGTGCAGTTGCGGGTGGGTGAACACGTCGAGCAGCACGTCACGGTGGGTGTGGTTCGGGCTGGCGACCACGACGGCGTCGACGAGCCCGGACGCAAGCAGGTCGCGGTGGTCGGCGAACGTGACGAGCCCGGGACCATCGGCGCCGGCTGCGGCCACGATCCACTCGAGCTGCGCCGGGACGGGATCGGCGACGGCGGTGACCACGGCCCCCGGCAGCACCTGCAGGTTCCAGAGGTGCTCGGTGCCCATCATCCCTGCGCCGATGATCCCGTAGCGCACGGGGACGGGCGTCTCGCCCGGGCTGCCGTTCATGGACGGCGAGTGTAGGGATCCCGGAGCCTGCGGAGTGGGCCTGGTGGGAATCGAACCCACGACCGAGCGATTATGAGTCGCCTGCTCTGACCATTGAGCTACAGGCCCCGGTCCGGGGATCGTACGCCGGACGACGTGCGCCACCCCGGACGCGGCCGGACCCCAGGCCGATGTGGCGCTGGGGCCCTGATGGAGCTCCGGGGGTGGGGATCGAACCCACGACCATTCGATTAACAGTCGAACGCTCTGCCAGCTGAGCTACCCCGGAATGGACGCTGTGCACGATAGCAGCGCGTCGTTCAGAGCCGTGATCCGGCGCAGCAGTCGGACGTCGGAATACCGAACGGTCAGACACCCGTGCACGTGCCGTCGCGTCCCGCGTTTCGGCCCGACGGCGGCTCGGTACGGCAGTGTGAACTGCGTCCGCGGGATGCCCGTCAACCCGATCCAGTAGGTCTCGGCAGCCTCGAGGTCGAGGTCCGAGTGGAGGTACCGGCGAGCCCGGAGCCGGGCTTCGTCGATCTCGAAGCAGCGGCGCAGCCAGGTGAGGTAGAGGTCCACGAGACGAGGATCGGTCTTCGCGAACCCCACCACGTTCCCGGTCTTGAACCCCTCACCCGCAGAGAGGGTGAGGCCGGCCAGGAGCAGTTCGCGGTCGGTCAGGGTGCCGATCCGCTCCTCGGCCTCGGTGCGGGCCGCGGCGATGTCGACGGCGATCTCCTCGAGCGTCCACGCCTGCGCCCGAAGGGCTCGTGCCCGCTCCCGCTCCACGACCTTGCCGGCGTTCCCCATCGGTACATCCTGGTGAGGGGGTGCGACAGCGACGGGGGGCGGGCTCAGGCGTCGTCGAGGTAGTCGCGGAGCTTCTCGGAGCGCTGCGGGTGGCGGAGCTTGGCGAGGGTCTTCGACTCGATCTGGCGGATGCGCTCACGGGTCACGTTGAACATCCGGCCCACGTCCTCGAGGGTGCGCGGCTTGCCGTCGTCGAGACCGAACCGCAGGCGGACGATCTCCTTCTCGCGTGGGGCCAGATCGTCGAGCGCCTCGAGGATGGCCTCGCCGAGCATCCGGCGGGCGGTGGCGTCGATGGGCGAGTCGATGCGCTCGTCCTCGATGAAGTCGCCCAGGTTCGCCTCCTGCTCGTCCCCGACCGGGGAGTCGAGCGAGAGCGGGTCCTGCGAGATGCGGAGGATCTCGCGGATGCGCTCAGGGGTCACGTCGCAGGCGGCGGCGAGCTCGTCGACCGTGGGCTCGCGCTCGAGGTCCTGCTGCATCTGGCGCTGGACCCGCTTGACCTTGTTCATGGACTCGACCATGTGCACCGGGATCCGGATGGTGCGGGCCTGGTCGGCGATGGCACGGGTGATGGCCTGGCGGATCCACCAGGTGGCGTAGGTGGAGAACTTGAAGCCCTTGGTGTGGTCGAACTTCTCGACGGCCCGCATGAGGCCGAGGTTCCCCTCCTGGATCAGGTCGAGCAGCTGCAGCCCACGACCCACGTAGCGCTTGGCGATCGAGACCACGAGGCGCAGGTTCGCCTGCGTGAGCTGCTCACGGGCCTGCTCGCCGTCGCGCTGGAGGCGCTTCAGGCGGACCTTGTCGACCGCCGGCAGGTCGGCGAGCGCACCGCACGCAGCGAGGTCGGCGAGCTGGTTCTCCGCGGCGATGCCCGCCTCGATGCGTTTGGCGAGGGCCACCTCGTCGGCGGCCGTGAGCAGGTCGACCCGGCCGATCTCCTTGAGGTACATCCGGACGGGATCCGAGACGCCACCGGCGTCGGTGTTCTCCCGCACGGGCTCGCCCCGTCGGCGGTTCTGCCGGACGCGGGTGCGGATGGGCCGGATGCCGAGGTCGGGCTCGTCCGGGTCCGGGAGCACGATCTCCACGGTCTCGTCGAGCCGGATGCCCGCATCGCTGAGTGCCGAGCGGAACCCGTCGACGATGTCCGGCGTCAGCTCGACGTCCTGGACGACCTCGATGACCTCGTCGAGGGTGAGGACGCCGGCGGCACGCCCGCGACGCACGAGGCGGGCGAACTCCATCTCGCTGACCCCGGGGGGAAGGGGGAACGCGCGCGCCGCCTCAGCCATCCGCCCTCCCCTCCTCCGGCTCCTCGACCGACTCCTCGTAGGCCGTCAACCAGGCTACCAAGGGCTCGAGCTCCGGCCGGGTGAGCTGCCGGGCCTCCTTGAGGGTCCAGAGGCGGTCGGCCTCCTGCCGGAGCCAGGTGATCGCCGGGGTCCGCTCCGCCCACCCCGCCTGATCACCCTGGGCGAGATCCGCCCGCGCCGCCGCCTCGATGGTGGCCGCCGTGCGCTTCGCGGCGTCGACGACCAGCTGCGCCGCGGTGGGCAGCTCGTCATCCTCGGGTTCCTCGACCGCGACGCGGTTGAGGAGGTCGGCGACGCCGGACGACGCCGACTCGACCGCGACCCGGAGATCACCGCCGGCGGCGACGAGGGCGTCGATCGCGGCCCGGGCACCGGGCCCGAACACCACGGGTTCGAGCACCCCGGCGACGGCGTCCGGCCGGTGCACGAGCAGGGCGAGCGCCTGGCGCTCCACCGGGGAGACGAGCAGCGACACGGACCGACCGGCCGGCGCAGCCGACGAGGGGGCCGACGCCGCGCCCGGACGGCGGCGATCGGCGGGCGGCTCGTCCCAGTCGGGTGGCGGTTCGTCGTCCCAGGGCGGAGCCTCGTCCCAGGCGGGCGGTTCGTCGGAGCGACGCGGCGAAGGATCGACCGCAGTACCCCCACGTCGGCCGACGGGCCGTTCGCCGCGAGGGTTCGACGGTGCGCCGCCCCGCCCCTGCCCTCGGGCGGGTGCGGCGCTCACGACGGGGCCCGCGGCGAGGCGCCCACGGAGGCGGGCGACGTCGACCTGGCAGCGGTCGGCGATCCGCATCAGGTACTGGTCCCGGACGAGGTCGCTCGGGTGCTCGGCGACGAGGGCCACCGCGGCCTCCGCCGCCCGGGCGCGCCCCTCGGCGGTGCGGAGGTCGGCGGCGCCGAAGAGCCGCTCCAGCCGGAACTCGAGGAACGGACGGGCGGTCGTGACGGTGCCGACGAGGGCCTCCGGGTCCTCGCGGCCGAGGTCGGCGGGGTCCACGCCCTGGGGCAGTGCGGCGACCGCCACCGAGATGTCGAGCTCGCGCTCCCAGGCGTAGAACCGGGCGGCCGCGGCCTGGCCGGCGTTGTCGGCGTCGAAGGCGAGCACGACCCGCTTCGCGTAGCGGGTGAGCTCCCGGACGTGCTCCTCGGTGAGCGCCGTGCCGCAGGTGGCGACCGCCCGCTCGACGCCGGCCCGCTGGAAGGCGATGACGTCGGTGTAGCCCTCGCACACCACGATCTCCCCGAGCCGCGCCGCCTCCGCCCCGGCCCAGTTCAGGCCGTAGAGCACCCGGCTCTTGTGGTAGAGCGCGCAGTCCGGCGTGTTCTTGTACTTCGGGCCCTCGCCTCCCGGGAGGATCCGTCCGCCGAAGCCGATCGCCCGCCCCGAGGCGTCGAAGATCGGGAACAGCAGGCGGTTCCGGAAGTGGTCGTACTGCCGGCCGTTGCGGTTCAGGCCGCCGAGCCCGGCGTCCCGCCAGTCGTCGTCGGTGAGGCGCAGGGCCTTGGCCAGGGTGTCCCAGGACTCCGGCGCCCACCCCAGGCGATAGCGGCGCACCGCGTCGCCGTCGAACCCCCGGGACCGCAGGTAGGCACGTGCCGCTCCCGCATCGGCGCCGGTGAGGAGACGGTCGTGGTACACCTCGACGGCGCGCTCGACCGCCTCGAGCAGACGGCGACGTCGCCGGTGCGCCTCGCCCTCGTCCTTGTCGGTGTACCGCAGGGTCATGCCGAGCTTGGCGGCGAGACGCTCCACCGCTCCGGCGAAGTCGGTGTGCTCGACCTCACGGACGAAGGTGATGACGTCGCCGCCGGCCTGGCAGCCGAAGCAGTAGTAGAGGCCCTTCTCCGGGTTCACCGAGAACGACGGGGACTTCTCGGCGTGGAACGGGCAGATGCCGCTGAAGGAGCGGCCGACCCGCTTGAGCTGCGTGTACTGGGTGACGACGGCGACGATGTCGCTGGCGGCGCGTACCCGCTCGACGTCCTCCGCCTCGATGCCCATGGCACCGGACGCTACACACTCGCGCCGACAGCCGTTCCGGCGTGGACTGCGGTCACGCCTCCGGGGCGGCCAGCAGTGCGTGGGCCGCGGCGAGGCGGGCCACGGGCACCCGGAACGGGGAGCACGACACCGAGTCCACGCCGGCGGCGACCAGCAGGGCGATCGAGGTCGGGTCACCGCCGTGCTCCCCGCACACGCCGACCTTGAGGCCGGGTCGGACGGCCCGCCCCTCCGCCACGACCCGAGCGATGAGGGGAGCGATCGCCACGGCGTCGAGGTGCTCGAACGGGTTGGACGGCAGCAGCCCCTCGCGGAGGTAGGCGGGCATGATCCGCGCCTCCACGTCGTCGCGGCTGAACCCGAACACCAGCTGGGTGAGGTCGTTCGTGCCCATGCTGAAGAAGTCGGCGTGGGCCGCCACCGCGCCCGCGAGGAGGGCGGCACGGGGCGTCTCGATCATCGTGCCGACGAGCGGACGGTGGTCGCCGAGGTCCGCGGCGTCGAGCTCCTCCTCCACCTGGGCGCGCGCCCAGGCGAGCTCGGCGGCGTCGACCACCAGCGGGATCATGATC
>JBEIGA010000003.1:0-40657 GCA_040382135.1 Acidimicrobiales bacterium | reverse complement strand
GCCGCCGTACGTGGCCAGGCAGTCCCGCCAGATCGAGGTGATCCGCTCGATGTCGGCGTGGACCCCGCTCCACACCGGGAAGGACCGGTACCGGGCCCGGATGTTCATGGGCAGCGCGGCCCGCAGGTTGGCGAACCCGCCGTGCATCTCGCCGCAGACGGAGCGACAGTGCGCCCGGGCGGCCGGATCCGTGGGGAGGAGGCCGGCCTCGGGGAAGTGCTCGTGGAGCTCCTCGCCGATGGCGAGCGCACCCCAGACCTCGTGGCCGTCGAAGCTGAGCCTCGGCACCTGGAACGACGGGGCGAGCAGGAGGAGCTCGGCCCGGGCGGTGGGGTCGTCGCTGTCGAGGATCTCCTCGACGAGATCGAGGCCGGCGAGGCGGCAGAGCAGCCAGCCGCGCAGCGACCAGGCGCCGTAGTTGCGGCTGGTGATGGTGATCGTGGCCGACGACATGGGCGGGCTCCCGGTCGTGAGGGGAACGGCGGCGAGCCTCGTCGCTGCGACCACCGTGCGTTACCGTACCCGTACGACGACTGGCGGTTGACCGATGCTCTACCAGCTCTACCAGACGGGTGCGGACGCCGGGGATCTCGCCCGCGACGCCGTCGGTTCGCTGGGTCGCCTGACCCGCCACCTGCCCGGACCGGTCGCACGATCCCTCCCCGTGCGCAGCGCCCGTGCCGCCTGTGAGGTGGTCGCCGGCGCCCGCATCACCCACGAGCGACCCCCGTTCGGCATCGATCGGGTGGTGGTCGACGGCGTCGAGGTCGGCATCGTCGAGGACGTGGTCGATCGCACCCCGTTCGGTTCGCTGCTGCACTTCCGCAAGGACGTCGCAGTGCCCCAGCCCGTCGTCCTGCTGGTCTCGCCGCTCTCGGGCCACTTCTCCACGCTGCTGCGGGCCACCGTCCAGACCATGCTGCGCGACCACGACGTCTACCTCGCCGACTGGCACAACGTCCGCGACGTGCCGCTCGCCGAGGGCGACTTCGGGTTCGACGACTACGTCGACCACGTCATCCGGTTCGTGGAGCGCCTCGGCGACGCCGTCCACCTGGTCTCGGTGTGCCAGCCCTGCGTGCCGGTCCTCGCGGCCGCCGCGGTCATGGCGCAGGGGCGCCACCCGCAGCAGCCCCGCACCCTCATCCTGATGGCCGGGCCCATCGACACCCGGATCAACCCCACCGAGGTGAACGAGCTCGCCACCGGCAACCCGCTGTCGTGGTTCGAGCGCAACGTCATCACCACGGTGCCGGCGCGCCACCCGGGGGCGGGGCGGCGCGTCTACCCGGGGTTCCTGCAGCTGACCGCGTTCATGATGATGAACCCGGATCGCCACGTCCGCTCCCACGTGGAGCTGTGGGGCAGCCTCACCCGGGGCGACCTCGCCCGTGCCCGGGCGACGCGGGAGTTCTACGAGGAGTACTTCGCCGTGCTCGACATGCCGGCGGAGTTCTACCTGCAGACCATCTCCCGGGTGTTCCAGCGCTTCGAGCTGGCCCGCGGCGTGCTCGAGCACCGGGGTCGCCGCGTCGAGCCGCAGGCCATCCGCCGCACTGCGCTCATGACGGTGGAGGGCGAGCGGGACGACATCTGCAGCATCGGCCAGACCATGGCCGCCCACGACCTGTGCTCGTCCGTGCCCGCCTACCGCCGGTTGCACCACCTGCAGGCCGGCGTCGGCCACTACGGCGTGTTCAGCGGCCGCCGCTGGGACGGCGAGATCTACCCGCGGGTCCGGAACTTCATCCTCGCCCACGGCTGAGGCGCCGCAGCCCGAAGCTCAGCCGGCCCAGACCTCGCCGGCATGGACCACGGCTCGGCCGGCGGGGGTGTCGAGGAGGAGGCGGCCGTGGGCGTCGATGCCCCGTGCGGTGCCCGCCTGCTGGGTCGTCGGGCCGCGGACGGTGACGGGTGCGTCGGCGAGCGCGTCGCGCTCGGCGAAGCGGGCGGGGAGGTCGAGGCGACCGTCGAGGAACGCCCGGTAATCGGTGGCCAACGCCGTGAGCAGGTCGACGAGCAGGTCGGTCCGGCGCGGCGGGGTGCCGTGGTCGGCGAGACAGGTCGGGGTCCAGCGGCCCTCGTCCAGGACCGGTGCCCGGTACACGTTCACGCCGACGCCGGCGACGATCCAGGCGACGCCGGACTCGTCGGTGTGCATCTCGCAGAGGATGCCCGCCAGCTTCCGGTGTCCGATGACCCCGCCCGCTCCGATGACCCCGCCCGCTCCGATGACGAGGTCGTTCGGCCAGACGATGCGGGCCTCGGGGCCGAGCGCCCGGGCCACCGCCACGGCCACGAGCACGGGGATGGCCGCCGCCTCCGCGGCAGGGAGCGGCGGGCGCAGCAGCACGCTCCAGAGCAGCCCGTCGCCCGCGTCCGACTCCCACCGACGACCCTGTCGTCCTCGGCCTGCGCCCTGGTGGTCGGCGCCGATGACCATGCCCTCGGGTGCCCCGGCGCGGGCGGCGGCGGCGAGGTCGTCGTTGGTGGAACCGG
Source organism: Acidimicrobiales bacterium (assembly GCA_040382135.1). Lineage (GTDB taxonomy): Bacteria > Actinomycetota > Acidimicrobiia > Acidimicrobiales > JBEIGA01 > JBEIGA01. The sequence continues at coordinate 38,158 of JBEIGA010000003.1, read as the reverse complement.
TGGTCGGGCTCCAGCGCACCGGGCCGGCGAGCGGTGGCGTGAGCCGGGACTCGACGACGGACGGGACGACGGGGTCGGCCCCGGCGCCGAGTCGGTACCCGTCGTGCACACCGTCGACCGGGATGCCGGCGCGTCGGAGCGCCTCGACGTGGCGGTGGACCGCGGTGCGCGAGCATCCCAGGCGATCGGCCAGCGCCTGGCCGGAACACCCTTGCGGACCTGCGGACCACAGGGCGGCGAGCACGGCTTCACGGCGGGCGGTGGTCTCGGGGGTCTCGGGCACGCGCGCCTCCCGGTTCGATCGTTACGCCACAAAGGCGACTACCGTGACGACTCCTGCCCGGCCGCTCCGGGCGCTGCGACCCTACGCCTCGGAGGAACCGACCCATGACCACCGCCATGACGCTGCGCGCCGCGATCCCTCGTCCGGCGAGCGCCACCCGGGCCCTCGGGGTCGACGTCGGCCTCGCCGCCGGCGGTGCGGCACTGGTGGCCCTCTGCGCGCAGCTCGAGGTGATCGTGCCGTGGACGCCGGTGCCGTACACCCTGCAGACCTTCGGCGTGCTGGTGGTGGGCGCGTCGCTCGGCGCCTTCACCGGCGGGCTCTCGATGCTGCTCTACCTCATCGCCGGCGGCCTCGGCCTCGGGGTGTTCAGCGGCGGCGCGTCGGGCTGGGACCAGGTGAGCGGCCCGACGGGCGGTTACCTCGTCGGCTTCCTCGTGTCCTCGGTGGTGCTCGGGGCGATGGCCGAGCGCGGCCTGGTCCGGGAGCTCCGCAGCTCGATCACCGCCATGCTGACGTCGCTCGTGATCGTCTTCGGCATGGGCGTGACCTGGTTGGCCGCCGACCTCGGGATCCCCGCCCAGGAGGCGCTCGAGCTCGGTCTGTACCCCTTCGTGCCGGGCGAGGTCGTCAAGCTCTACGCCGCCGGGCTCCTGCTCCCGCAGGCCCACCGCCTGGTGGACCGGTTCCGCGACCGGGTCTGAGCGCAGAGCCCGCTCAGCGCAGGTCGGCGAGCCGGACCACCTCGGTCTCGAGCTGCGTCAGCGGCTCGGACGGGAGCAGGAACCGCCAGAAGACCGTGCCGCGCTCGAGACCACGGGTGTCGAGCCAGTTGGGGACACCGGGATCCTCGTGGGCGACGACCATGCGGAACGAGCCGTCGGCCTCGTACTGCGTCTGGACCCGGTTGAGCGAGACCTGGCGGCGGTCGTAGTTCGGGGTCTGCATGTGGTGGTTGAACAGCACCACGTTGGCGAAGCGGCACCGAGGGAAGCGACCCCGGATCACCAGGGCCTCGTCGGGGCCGAGGTGCCAGCGGGTGCTGCGGTACACGTTGTCGGTGGCGGCGTAGCCGATGCCCAGGTTGCCGTCGTGGTCCGGTGGGTTGGTGAACACGTTCGGTTCGGGCGAGGTCCACGGGATGGCGCCGGGCGGCAGGACGTGGTGGCCCCAGTCGACCGTGACCGAGCGGAGGAACGTGGCGACGCGCTCGATGTTGGCGGCGGTGGCGGCGTCGTCGGGCACCGGCGGCGGCCCGGGGTCCTCCAGCGTCTCGATGGTGAGCGGGACGTGCAGGGCGGGGTCGAGCGCCGCGCACCGGGCGAGCTCGTAGTAGTGGCGGGTGGTGATCGAGCCCGAACCGGGGTCGAGCCGCAGGTGGTTGCGACCTCCGTCGCCGGGGCCGACCGTGAGCTCGAAGTTCCCGGCGGCGTCGACGTCGAACTGGTCGTCGTTCAGGGTGTGGCCGAGCGCCTTCGCCATGTGCCCGCCCGCCGTCCCGGTCTCGACCGTGAACGACGTGTAGCAGGCACCCGCGGTGTTCCCCCGGACCCGGTAGGTGCGGGTGGGGTCGACGACGGTGCCGTAGTAGACGGTGTCGGGGTTGTCGCCGAGCAGCTTCTTGGTGGGGGAGAACCAGCGGTACCAACGAGGCCGGGTCGGGTCGGCCTCCAGCCAGAACTGCAGGGCGTGGTGCAGCGAGTGCATGGCGAACTCGCGGTACATCGCCCGTTCGAGGTCCGACGAGAACGGCCAGCGCTCGTGGTCCGCGTCCGCGTCGACGGCGAGCAGCAGGTCGGCGAGCGCCCGGAGCGCGCCGGACGAGGCGTCGGTGGTCGGCATGGTCCCCCCTTGGTCCGGCGGCAGCCTGCCAGACCGGGGTGCTCAGAGGACGACCCCGGCCACCTTCAGCTCGATGATGCGGTCCCAGTCGAGGCCGAGCTCGAGCAGGACCTCGTCGGTGTGCTCGCCGGCGGCCGGCGGGGGGAGCGTCGGCTCGATGGGCGTGCCGACGAAGTCGACGGGCGAGGCGACCGTGCGCATGGTCCCGCCGTTCGGGGCCGGGGCGTCGATGAAGGCCCCCGATGCCTGCACCACCGGGTCCTCGAGCACCTGCTGGACGGTGAGCACCGGCTCGAACCAGACGCCGTGCTCGGCGAACACCGCCTCCCACTCGGCCATGGTCCGGCGGGCGAAGGCCTCGTCGAAGATGGCGACGAGCGCCGGGGCGTTGGATCGGCGCTCCAGGTGGGTGGCGAAGCGAGGGTCGGTGAGCACGTCGGGACGATCGATGGCTGCGGCCACCTGGGGGAAGTGGCGGTCGGGCTGCAGCCCGAGGAGCCAGAACCAGCGGTCGTCCGCCGAGCGGTAGGAGTTGAACAACGGGTTGGTGGCCTCGGTGCGGGGCGCGCCGATCGGGAACGTGGTGCCCGAGCGGAGCAGGACGTGGAGGTCCTGGCAGATGCTCCAGACACCGTTGCGGACCAGCGACGCCCCGACGTGGCGGCCCTCGCCCGTGCGCTCCCGCTCGAACAGGGCGGCGGCGATGCCGCCGGCGAAGGTGGCTGCGGTGAGGTGGTCGCCGTAGGCGCCGCGCAGCGTGGTGGGCTGCTGGCCCTGCACCTGGTGCGCCGCAGCGGCGCCGGACCGGGTCCAGAAGCCGCCCATGTCGTAGCTGGGACGGTCGCGGTGGGGGCCCTCGTGGCCGTAGCCCGTCATGGTGGCGACGACCAGGCGGGGGAACAGCTCGCGGAGCGTGGCGGGGGCGAGGTCCCAGCTCTCGAGGGCAACGGGCCGCATGTTGGTGACGAAGACGTCGGCGCGCTCCAGCAGGGCGAGCAGCAGCGCCCGCCCGTCCGGGGTGCGGACGTCGAGCCCCACGCTGCGCTTGCCCCGGTTGTCGATCTCGAACGGCGGGTTGATGCCCTCGACGCCCATCGAGACCATCCCGCGCGCGGGGTCGCCCTCGAGCGGCTCGACCTTCACGACCTCGGCGCCCCAGTCGGCGAGCATGGCCGTGGCGGCGGGCGCGGCGACCCACGCCGCGAGCTCCACCACGCGCACGCCCTGCATGGGACCGGGCCGGTGCTCGGCGGCGGTCATCGGGGCCACACCGGCGGGCGCTTCTGCACGAATGCGGCGAGGCCCTCGCGGAGCTCGGGGCTGGTGATGAAGCGGTGGAACATGGCGTTGTCCGCCTGCGAGAGACGCTGGTTGACGTCGCGCTTCACCGCGGCGCGGGACTCCGGCCCGGTGCGGCCGATCTGCTCCAGCACCCAGTCGGTGTGGGCGTCGAGCTCGTCGTGGGGCACCACCTTGCCGAGCAGTCCCATGGCCTCGGCCTCGGCGGCGGTGACCTCGGCGGCGGTGAAGAACAGGTAGCGGGCCTTGGCGAGACCGACCACGTCGGCGAGGCGGGCCGCCATGTACGGGTCGGGGATGCCCCGCAGCAGCTCCGGCATGCGGAAGCGGGCGCGGTCGGAGGCGACCGAGACGTCGCAGGCGATGGTGAGGTCGACCCCACCCGCGTGGGCGAGGCCGTTCACCTTGGCCACCCAGATCTTGCGGCAGCGCTCGATGTGGCGGAACGGGAAGTGCTCGGTGGAGTCCCACTCGGTGGCGAGGCCCTCGGTGTCCTCGGCGCGCCCTCCCATGTCGCCGCCCGACGCGAACCACTCGTCGGTGCCGGTGAGGCAGACGGCGTCGAGCTCGGGCTGGCCGTCGGCCCAGATCGCCGCCCGCTTCAGACCCCGGTACATGTCCTGGGTGAAGGCGTTGCGGCGCTCGGTGCGGTCGATGCGGATGTGCAGCACCCGGCCCCGTACCTCGGTGCGCAGGTACCGGGTGCCCAGGTCCGGCGGGTCGATGGCGGGTGCGGAGCCCGGATCGGTGTCTGGCATGCGGGCGACCCTATAGGGTCGGCCCGGGGTCGACGGGGGGTCGGGAATGGCTGAGGTGGTGAGCGCGGGTGCGGTTGCGGCGGCGGACTTCGCCGTGGACCTGACGGACAACGGGCTCTACCGGGACGGGTTCCCTCATGGGCTGTTCGCCGAGCTGCGGGCGCAGGGTCCGGTGCTGCGCCACCCCGAGGTGCCGATGCACCGGGCCGAGGAGCCGTTCGGGTTCTGGGTCGTGCTGGGTCACCCGGAGCTGCAGGAGGCGTCACGCTCCTGGGAGGACTTCGCCGCCATCGACGGGCCACGCATCGTGCCCACCCACCCGTCGCATCGTGGGCGCAGCCTCACCTCGGCCGACCCGGACGCCCACACCCGGCTCCGGAAGCTGATCAGCGCCGGGTTCACGCCCCGGATGATCGGACGTCTCGAGGAGCAGATCGGCGAGCGCACCACCCGGATCCTCGACGACGCCGCGGCCGCCGGGAGCTGCGACCTCGTGCGGGACATCGCCTACCTCCTGCCGATGCACCTGATCGCCGACATCGTCGGCATGCCCGAGGCCGACCGGGCGTGGGTGTTCACCCAGACCGACCGCCTCATGCGAGCCGCCGACCCGGCGACCGGGATCTCCGACGCCGAACGCGCCGGCATCGAGCGGGAGCTGTTCGGCTACGCCACCGCGCTCGGCGAGGAGAAGCGCCGGCACCCCGCCGACGACGTGTGGAGCGTGCTCGCCGGCGCGGAGGTGGACGACGGCGACGGCGGGCGGACCTCGCTCGTCGGGCTCGAGCTCGACCTGTTCTTCCTGATCCTGTCGATCGCCGGCAGCGAGACCACCCGGAACGTGATCTCCCACGGTGTGCTCAGCCTGCTCGAGCACCCCGACCAGCTGGAGCGGCTGCGTGGGTCGGAGACCGTCCCCGACACGGCCGTCGACGAGCTGATCCGCTGGGTCAGCCCCGTCACCTGCTTCGGCCGCACCGTCGTCCGCGACGTGGCACTCGGAGGCCGGCAGCTCTCGGCAGGAGACCGGATCACGCTCTGGTTCCCGAGCGCCAACCGCGACGAGCGGGCCTTCGTCGACCCCTTCCGCTTCGACCTCGACCGCACCCCGAACCGGCACGTCGCCTTCGGCGGCGGCGGTGTCCACTACTGCCTCGGCGCCCACCTCGCCCGGCGGGAGATCCGCACCATGGTCGGGGAGCTCGTGCGTCGGTTCGAGGTGGAACCGCTCGGCGACCCCGTCTGGCTCGCCACCGGCCCGGACGCCTCGGTCGGCGTCTCCATCGACCGCCTGCCGGTGCGCCTCCACGCCCGATGACCCAGCCCTGGGACGAGCTCGTCGCCGCGTGCGCGGCCGATCCGGACGTCCGGTGGGGCGTCTCGGTCGTGGACGTCGACCGCGGGACCCTCGCGGAGACCGGCGCGGACCAGGTGCTGCGCACCGCCAGCGTCGGCAAGATCCTGCTCCTGCTCGCCGTGGCCGAGGAGCTCGAGATGGAGCGGATGGATCCCGAGGAACTGCTCGACCGGTGCTCCGTCGAATGGGTGGGCGACTCGGGCCTCTGGCGTCACCTCACGGTCGAGGTGCTGCCGCTCGTGGACGTGGTGACGCTCGTCGGTGCCGTGAGCGACAACCTGGCCACCAACGTCCTGCTCCGGCGGGTCGGGCTCGCCCGGGTGCACGAGGTCGCCGAGTCGCTCGGGCTGACCACCGTGCGCCTGCTCGACGAGGTCCGCCACCGTCGCGACCCTGCGGTGCACCCCCACACCCTCTCCACCGGCTCGGCGGGTGAGCTCGCACGGCTGATGGCGGACCTGGAGTTCGAAGACGTCGGACCCCGGGACACCGGCGAGCGGGTCTGCGAGTGGCTCCACCTGAACGCCGACCTGTCGATGGTCGCCTCGGCGCTGCGGCTCGACCCGCTTGCCCACGGCCAATCGCCGTACCTCGTGAACAAGACGGGCACCGACGACGGGATCCGCGCCGACGTCGGTGCGGTGTTCGCCAACCGTCGTCGTGTCGGCTACGCCGTCGTCGCCAACTGGGACCCCGGAGTCCCGGACCTCGTCGGCCCCGTCATGGACCGGATGCAGCGCATCGGGCTCGCGCTGCGAGCCGAGCTGGGGGCCTGACCGCGCGCGAGACTCCCCGCCTGGATCGAGAGGACCGGGTGGTGCGATGACGGAGATGCTGACCTACCGCGAGGGCGAACCCTTCCCGGGCGTGATCGGCCGGGAGCTGCACGAGTCGGTGCCGGCCTGGCCCGCTCCGCCGTCGCCGCCCCCGGGGGCGCCGAACGTGGTGTTCGTGGTCCTCGACGACGTCGGCTACGCCCAGCTCGGCTGCTACGGCAGCGACATCGACACGCCGAACTTCGACCGGCTCGCCGCGAGCGGTCTGCGGTTCCGGAACTTCCACACCACAGCGATGTGCTCGCCGACCCGGGCCTCGCTCCTCACCGGGCGCAGCCAGCACCAGGCCGGGATGGGTGGCATCACCGACAACGCCACCGGGTTCCCGGGCTACAACGCCCGGATCCCGCGTTCGTGCGGCTTCCTCTCCGAGATGTTGGTGGAGCAGGGCTACGCCACGTTCGCCGTCGGCAAGTGGCACCTCGCGCCGCGCGAGGAGACGGACCTCGCCGCCCCCCGGGCCCGGTGGCCGCTGGGCAAGGGGTTCGAGCGCTACTACGGCTTCATGGGGGCCGAGACCAACCAGTTCGCCCCGGACCTGGTGTGCGACAACCACATCGTCCACCCGCCGAAGACCGCGGCCGAGGGTTACCACCTGACCGAGGACCTGGTCGACCGGTCCATCGAGTACGTGAACGACGTCCGCAACGCCGCCCCGGACAAGCCGTTCTTCCTGTACCTCGCGTTCGGCGCCTGCCACGCCCCCCACCACGCGCCCCGCGAGTTCATCGACCGCTACCGCGGCCGCTTCGACCGCGGCTGGGACGTCTGGCGCGAGGAGACCCACGCCCGGCAGCTCGCCATGGGCCTCCTGCCGCCCGGCACCGGCCTGACCGCCCGACCGGACTGGATCCCGGCGTGGGACTCGCTCGACCCGGAGGCGCAGCGCGGCTACGCCCGGGCCATGGAGGTCTTCGCCGGCTTCCTCACCCACACCGACCACCACCTCGGCCGTCTCCTCGACCACATCGAGGCCTGGGGCGACCTCGACAACACGATCGTCGTCGCCATCTCCGACAACGGCGCCTCGCCCGAGGGCGACCTGCACGGCAGCTGGAACTCGTTCCGCTGGTACAACGGCCGGCCCGACACCCTCGAGCTCCTCCTCGAGCACCTCGACGACCTCGGTGGCGAGGACACCCATCCCCACTACCCCTACGGCTGGGCGCACGCCGGGAACACCCCGTTCCAGCGGTGGAAGCGGGAGGTCCACGAGGGTGGGGTGGCCGACCCGTGCATCCTCGCCTGGCCCGCAGGGATCGCCGCTCGGGGGGAGGTCCGCGACCACTACGCCCACGTCTCCGACGTCGTGCCGACCGTGCTCGACCTCATCGGGGTCCCGGCTCCGGCCGAGATCGACGGCGTGGCGCAGCAGCCGATGGCCGGGCGGAGCCTCGCCCCGGTCCTCGACGCCGCCGACGCCCCCGAGGTGCGCACCACCCAGTTCTACGAACTGCTCGGCTGCCGGGCGATGTACCACGACGGCTGGAAGGCGGTGGCGTACCACGCCATGGCCGGACAGGTCTACGACGGGGTCAGCGATCCACGCGCCCCGTTCGACGACGACCGCTGGGAGCTATACCACGTGGCCGAGGACCCGGCCGAGACCCGGGACCTCGCCGCCGAGGAACCCGCGCTGCTGCGCCGGCTGATCGACCTGTGGTGGGCCGAGGCCGGCCGGCTCGGCGCCCTGCCCGTCCACTCGAGCCGGCCGGTGATCGTCACCCGGCCCGCCCACTACGCGGACCGGCAGCGCTACGTGTACCGGCCGGGCGGCCCGGTCGGGAACGCCGCCGCGGTCGACGTCCGCCACCGGGCCCACTCGGTCACCGCGACCGTCGACATCCCCGAGGGCGGTGCCGAGGGCGTCCTCGTCTCCCACGGCGGCCGGTTCGGCGGGTACGCCTTCTTCGTGCAGGACGGTCACCTCCACTACGTCCACAACGTGGTGGGTGAGACGATCTCGACGGTGCGCTCCGACGCCCCCGTGCCGAGCGGACGGGTGGAGCTCGCGTTCACGTTCACCCCGACCGGCCCGATGGCCGGCGACGTGGCCCTGTTCGTCGACGGCGCCCCCGCCGGCTCCGGGCCGATCCCGGCGACCACGCCCTACGCCTACAACCTGATGGGCGAGTACCTGGGCGTCGGCTTCGACGACGGCACGCCCGTCGCGCCGACCTACGCGTCGCCGTTCGCGTTCACCGGGCGGATCGACGTCGTCGTCGTGGACGTGGCGGGTGACGCCTACCTGCCGAGCGCGCAGAACTGGAAGGCCGCCGTGCGCGGCCAGTAGCGGTCGGAGCGGATCAGCGGGGCTCCCGCGGCAGGCCGAGGACCCGCTCGCCGAGGATGTTGCGCATCACGTTCGAGGTCCCGCCCATGATCGTGTAGGCGGGCGCGTAGGCGATCGAGCGGCCGGTGTCGTCGCCCAGCACGCCGGCCATCCCGAACACCCTGGCGGCGAAGTCCGCGACCCGCTGCTCGTGCTCGGTGCAGAAGCACTTCGTCGCGGCGCTGAAGCCCTTGGGGGCCTGACCGAGCGCCTCCCGGTAGACGAGCAGGCGCCCGATCCGGTAGCCGCTCTCGAGCGACGCGATCTCCTGACGGACCCTGGGATCGCTGGCGTCGGCGAGCGCTGCCGCGCGCTCGAACAGCGCCCGGTTCGAGACCAGCCGGTCGATGCCGCCCCGCTCGTGCTCGAGCTGGCGCATCGTCTGGGCGAAGGCGTTGCCCTCGACGCCGACGAGGTTGCCGATCGGCACCTCGACGTCGGTGAAGAAGATCTCGCAGAAGTGGCGGTTGGCGATGAGGTCCGTGATCGGGCGGATCTCGATGCCCGGGAGGTCGAGCGGCACCACGATCTCGCTGATGCCGTGGTGCGGCGCGCTGCCCGTGCCCGTGCGGCAGATCAGGTAGCAGTAGTCGGCCACGGACCCGTTGCTGTTCCAGATCTTCTGGCCGTTGATGATCCAGCGGTCACCGTCACGCCTGGCCGCGCACTGCAGGGCGGCGAGGTCGGAGCCGGCGTTCGGCTCGGACATCCCGATGCTCCAGGTGGCCTCGCCGGCGAGGATCTCCGGGAGGAAGCGCTCCTGCTGTTCGGGGGTGCCGTACGTGATGATCGCCGGCCCCATCTGGCGGTCGGCGACCCAGCTCGCCGCGATGGGCGCGCCGGCGCTGATGAGCTCCTCGAACACGACGAGGCGCTCGACGGCGGGGCGACCGCCGCCGCCGGCGCTGGTGGGCCAGGTCATCCCGATCCAGCCCTCGGCGGCGAGTCGCCGGGAGAACGGCTTGGAGGCGGCGTTGAGCCAGGAGTCGGCGTGGCTCCCGAACTCGGCCACCCCTTCGGCCGCCACCCGGCGCGCCCGGTCCCGCAGCTCGAGCAGGTCGGGGGAGAGGGCGAAGTCCATGCCCCGACGTTACGTCCGCCCACCGCCCCCGGCCGCGTCGAACCGCGCGCTGCTCTCGGGGTGCGTTCCTACCGGGGGCGGCGGCGGCGGGACGGGTCGGCCAACCAGGGTGGGGTCCAGCCGGTGTCGGCGACGGGGTCGACGGTGGTGCCGGGCGGGACGAGAGCGTCGATGCGGTCGAGGAGGTCGGGGTCGAGGCGCAGATCGGCCGCGGCGAGGAGGTCGTCGAGCTGCTCGGGGGTGCGCGGGCCGATGATCACCGAGCTCACGGCGGGGTGCTCGGCGGCGAAGGCGAGGGCGAGGTGGCGGAGCGGGATGCCGGCGTCGTCCGCAAGAACGGTGAGCGCGGCGACGAGCTCGTGCTTCGTCCGCACCGGCGCCCGGGAGGGGTCGAACTGGTGGCCCGAGCGTGCCGCCCAGCGCTCGGCCCGGGAGCCCGCAGGCACCTCCTCGTCGGGGCGGTACTTGCCGGTGAGCCAGCCGCTGTTGAGCGGACCCCAGACCATGACGCCCATGCCGAAGCGCTCGCACGCAGGCAGGTGGTCACGCTCGATGTGGCGGGCCAGCACCGAGTACGGCGGCTGCTCGACCATCGGGCGCACGTGGCCCCGCCGTTCCGCGACTGCGTGCGCCTCGACGAGCAGATCGGCGGGAAACGTGGAGACGGCGGCGGTGCGGACCTTGCCCTGGCGCACCAGGTCGGTGAGCGCGCCGAGCGACTCGTCGAGGTCGGTGTCGGGGTCGGGCTTGTGGAGGTAGTAGACGTCGACGTGGTCGGTGCCCAGGCGGGTGAGGCTCTCCTCGCACGCCCGCAGGATCCAGCGCCGGGACAGACCGCGCCGGTTCGGGTCGGTGCCCATCGGCCAGAAGCCCTTGGTGGCCAGGACGACGTCGTCGCGCCGGCCGGCGAGGGCCCGTCCGACGATCCGCTCCGACTCGCCCTGGGAGTACACGTCCGCCGTGTCGAGCACGTTGACGCCGGCGTCCAGAGCGCGGTGGATCATGCGGGCGCACTCGTCGTGGTCGGCGTTGCCGAGGGCGCCGAACGACATCGCCCCGAGGGCGAAGCGGCTGACGTGGATGCCGGTGCGGCCGAGGGGACGGAGCTCCATCCCCCGGGTCTAGCGGATGCTGTGCGAGAGGGGGACGACGATCGGGTCGGGGCGGTCCACCACGCACCGGCTGCCGCTGTAGATCGACGGCATGCAGCGGTTGCAGTGGATGCAGCTGCCCTCGGTCTGTTCGCCGGACTGCATACGCAGCAGGAGGTCCGGCTCGCGCAGCAGGGCCCGGCCCATGGCCACGAACTGGAAGCCCTCGGCCATGGCCATCTCGATCGTGGACCGGTTGTTGATGCCGCCGAGCAGGATGAGCGGCATGGTGACGGCGGAGCGGATCTGCCTCGCCTTCTCGAGGAAGAACGCCTCCTCGAACGGGTAGCTCGGCATCACCTTCTTGCCGATCAGCGTGAAGCCGAGCTTCGCCACCGGCGGCAGGGTGTCGGCGAACTCCGAGAGCGGGGCCGCGCCGCGGAACAGGTACATGGGGTTGGCGAGCGAGCTGCCGCCGGTGAGCTCCAGCGCGTCGAGGTGGCCGTCGGCCTCGAGCATGGCCGCGAAGTCGGCGCTCTCCGGGAGCCGGAAGCCGCCGGGCACCCCGTCGTCCATGCTCACCTTCGCGGTCACGGCCATGGTGTCGCCGACCGCCTCACGCACGGCCGCCACGACCTGGCGGGCGAAGCGCGCCCGGTGCTCCAGGCCGCCGCCCCACCGGTCGGAGCGCTTGTTGAACTTCGGCGACAGGAACGACGACAGCAGGTAGTTGTGCGCCAGGTGGATCTCGATGGCGTCGAACCCGGCCTGCTGCACGAAGCGGGCGCCGCGCGCATAGTCGAGGGTGACCCGCGTGATGTCGTCCTCGGTGACCGCACGGGTGAACTTCAGCGTCACCGGGTTGAAGGAGCGACCCGGCGCCAGCGACTGCGCGGCGTTGCTCTTGGCGTTGGCGACCGGTCCGGCGTGGCCGATCTGGGCGGAGACCTTGGCGCCCTCGGCGTGGACGGCGTCGGCCCGCGCGGCGAGGCCCGGGACCGCCTCCGGTCGGAGCCAGATGCACTCCTTGTGGGTGCGACCCTCCGGCGACACGGCCAGGTAGGCGACCGTGGTCATGCCCACGCCGCCGGCGGCCGGTCGGCGGTGGAAGTCGATCAGCTCCTCGGTGACCAGCGCTTCGGGCATGACCCCCTCGAAGGTGGCGGCCTTGACGATGCGGTTCCGGAGGGTGATGGGTCCGAGCTGGGCGGGGGCGAAGGGGTCCGGCGGCGTGGTCTGCTGCTCCATGGCCCCACTCTGCCCGGACGGGAGGCTCAGGCGGACGCGGGGACCGGTGCGGTGCCGTCGATCACGACGCGGTACATGACCCGTCGCTCGGTGTAGTCGGCGACCGCGTCGTGCTGGGTGCAGCGGTTGTCCCAGATCGCCACCGAGCCCGGCTCCCACCGGAGGCGGGCCTGGAAGTCCGGCGATCGGACGTGGTCGCACAGCATCGGGAGCAGCACCTCGTTCTCCCGCTCGGTCAGCCCGTCGATCCGGACGGTGAAGGTCCGGTTGACGAACAACGACGGCCGTCCGGTGACCGGGTGGGACCGGACCACCGGGTGGTGCACCGCCGGGAAGTCCTCCCGGGGGGTGCGGTGGGCGGACGACTTCGCAACGTCGTGGGTGGCGGTGAGCCCGAGCAGCATCGTCTGCACGGCGGGGGAGAGGGCGGCGAACGCGGCCTCGGTGTCGGCGAAGAGCGTGTCGCCCCCGGTCGGGGGGAGCTCGACGGCCCGCAGCACGCTGCCGAGCGGGGGTGCGGGCTGGAAGGTGGCGTCGCTGTGCCAGATGTCGGCGTTGCCGACCTTCGGGCCGGGTCCGCCGGTGGCGATGGCGTGCACCTCGGGGACCGCCTCGTCGACCGGGCTGCCGAACGGGAAGCGCCGAATCGGGCCGAAGCGGGCGGCGAGGTCGCGCTGGGCCCGGTCGTCGAGCTGTTGCCCCCGGACCATCAGCACCTTGTGCCGCAACAAGGCCGCCTCCAACTCGGCGAACCCCTCGGGCCCGAGGCCGGCGAGGTCGACGTCGTGGACCTCGGCGCCGATGGTGGTGGTGAGCGGCACGCAGCGCATCGCCGCATTCTCGCGGAGGGCGGGGTGGGCCGCCGTCAGTCGGTGAGCGAGGCGACCGCCGCGGCGACGATCAGCGCCGGAGCCACGAACCGGAGCAGGATGCGCAGCGCCCGGAGCCCACGCCCCCGGGCGGGCAGCTCCTCGCCGAGCAACCGGTCCGAGAGGACCCAGCCGGCCAGCACGGCAACCCCGAGTCCGCCGAGGGGCAGCAGGACGTTGGAGGTCAGGTCGTCGAGGAGGTCGAAGACCGTGGCCTCGGCGTACCGGGCGACGCCGCCGAGCGGGTGCACGTCGGACCACCGGTTGAACGACAGCACCGTGGCGAGCCCGACCACGAAGCAGGCGCCCGTGGCGAGCAGCGCCGCCGTGCGTCGGCCGAACCCGAAGAGGTGCCCGGCGACGGCGACCACGGCCTCCAACATCGAGATCGCGGAGCCGAGGGCGGCGATGACGAGCAGGGCGAAGAACGCGATCGCGGCGATGCGTCCGGCGGGCATCGCCGCGAAGGCGTGGGGGAGCGACTCGAAGACCAGGCCTGCGCCGCCCGCAGGGTCGAGGTCGTTGGCGAACACGATCGGGAACACGGCGAGGCCGGCCACGACGGAGATCGCGGTGTCGGCGGCGACCGATGCGAAGGCCACGGTGCGGAGGTCGGCGCCGGGTGGGCTGTAGGCCGCGTAGGTGATCATCAGCCCGAGGCCGACACCGATCGAGAAGAAGCCGAGCCCCAGCGCATCGAGGACGGCCCGGCCGCCGAAGCCGTCGAGGTCCGGGACGAACAGGAACCGCAGCGCCTCGCCGGCGTCGCCGGTGGCGAGGGAGTAGCCGGCCAGCGCGACGAGCAGCACGGCGAGCACGGGCATGAGCAGCTTCATGGCCCGCTCGATGCCGGCCTGCACGCCGCGCAGCACCACGAGCGCCACCACGCCGAGGAACACCGCCTGGAACAGCGCCATCAGCCCCGGTGACGCCAGCAGGTCGGCGAAGCGCTGCTCGACCGCGTCGCCCTCCTCGGGGGGCAGCCCCCGCCACAGGGTGTCGACCGTGTAGCGCACGGTCCAGCCGCCGATCACGGCGTAGTAGCTGAGGATCAGGAACGACGTCAGCGCGCCCATGACGCCGACGAGACGCCAGCGGAGCGGTGCGCCCTCCGCCCGGACCACGGCGGCGATGCTGCCCGCCGCGTCGGATCGACCTCGCCGGCCGATGGCGAGCTCCGCCAGCATGAGCGGAACGACCACGAGGGCCAGGCCGAGCACGTACACGAGGACGAACGCCCCGCCACCGTTCGCGCCGACCTCGTAGGGGAACTTCCAGATGCTCCCGATGCCGATGGCCGACCCGATCGTGGCCAGGATGAAGCCCGACCGGGTGGCCCACCCGTCCCCCGTCCCAGCGGGTCCCGTCACCGAGGAGGAGCTGTCGATGGACCGAGTCTTCTACTCCAGCAGCGTCCACGACGAGCGCGAGATCGAGGCAGTGGTCGAGGTGCTCCGGTCCGGCCCGCAGGGGCTGTGGCCGGGCCGCCGGGTCAACGCGATGGAGCGCCAGGTCGCCGCCCTGTTCGGCAAGCAGCTCGGGGTGATGGTCAACTCCGGGTCGTCGGCCCTCTACCTGGCGATCGAGCTGCTCGAGCTCGAGGCGGGCAGCGAGGTGATCACCTGCGGGCTCACGTTCTCCACCGACGTCGCGCCCATGGTGCGCGGCGGGCTCGTGCCGGTGTTCGTCGACGTCGAGCCGGACACCTTCTGCGTGGACGTCGCCCGCATCGAGGAGATGATCACCCCTCGCACGAAGGCGATGCTGTTCCCGAACCTGATCGGCAACTGCCCGGACTGGGACGCCATCCGGGCCATCGCCGATCGCCACGGGCTCCCCGTCGTGGAGGACTCGGCGGACACGCTCGGCCCGATCCTGCGCGGGGAGCCGACCGGCCACCGGTCCACGATCTCGATCACGAGCTTCGCGAACAGCCACATCCTCACCGCCGGCGGGAACGGCGGCATGGTCCTGCTCGACGACGAGGCGATGCGCGACCGTGCCGTGATGCTCCGCCGCTGGGGTCGACGTTCCGAGCTCCACTACTTCGGCTCGAAGAAGCGCGACCGGAACTTCTGGGAGGACCTCGACGGCATCCACTACGACAACCAGTTCATCTTCGACGAGCTGGGGTGGAACTTCGAGCCGTCGGAGATGGGCGCCGCGTTCGGCCTCGTGCAGCTCGAGAAGCTGCAGGAGAACCTCGCCCGCCGCCGCCGGACCTACGACCGCTACACCGAGTTCTTCCGGGCCCACGAGGACCGGTTCGTCCTACCCCGCCAGCTCGACGGGCTCGAGACCGCGTGGCTCGGCTACCCGCTGATCATCCGTGACGGCGCCGGCTTCGCCCGTCCGGACATCCAGGAGTTCCTCGACGGGCGCGGGATCGACACCCGCACCATCTGGACCGGCAACGTGACCCGCCAGCCCATGCTCCGCGGCGTGCCGGTGGTGGTGCCCGAGGAGGGCCTGCCCAACGCCGACGAGGTGATGCGTCGAGGCGTGCTGCTCCCGCTCAGCCACGCCATCACCGACGAGACCCTCGACTTCGTCCTCGAGCAGCTGACCGAGTTCCTCAGCGGCCGCTGAGCGCGGCCTGCCGGGGCGGACGCTCAGGCGAGCGGCCAGACGATCAGGGTCTGCCAGGTCTCCGGATCGGTGGACGGGTCGCTGAGGTACTGCTCCCACATGCCGACCCCGAGGGTCAGGCCCTGCTCGCCCACCCAGGCCAGAAGTGCCTCGTAGGTCTGTGCCAGCCGGTCGTACGGTCCGGTGTGCACGCCGGTGACCGCCCGGCAGGCGGGCAGCTCGAACGGGACGACCTCGCCGCTCGGGACGACGGCACCGCCGACGGGGAAGCCGGCGACGACCTCCACGGTCTCGCCCGGCATGCGGGGGTAGAAGCCGAAGGGCGCGCCCACGATGGGTACGCCCTGCTCGGCGGTGACGGCGACCACGGCACCGAAGGCCCGGTCGAACAACTCCGGCAGTCGGTCCATCGGGAGCTCGTCCCGGACCACGGCGGCCGACTGCGCGGCCACCTCGACGATCTCGTACCCGCCCATGAACGCCTCCTCGCGCCGTGTGCCGCGAGCGTAGTAGTTCGGATGGTCAGCGGGGGGCGCGGGCCGAGCGGCGTTGCGTGCGGGTCATTCGAGGCGGGTGCCGTCGGGTCGGTGCCAGGTCCAGGTGCCGTCGGGGTTCTGCTGGTCGGTGAAGCCGCGTTCTTTGAGCTTCTGGTGCCGGTCGCAGAGCGGTGCGCCGTTCTCCGGGGTGGTGGGTCCGCCGTGGCGCCATCGGTGGCGGTGGTCGACTTCGCAGTGGCGGGCAGGGACGGTGCAGCCGGGGAACCCGCAGTGGGGGACCAGGGACAGGATGGCGTGTCGCATCGGTCCGGTGAACAGGCGTTGCCGTCGTCCGATGTCCGTGATGATCCCCGGTGATTGGATGACCACCCGTCGGACGAACCCGGACAGGGCGTGGCGGAGCATGGTGGCGTGGTCGATGGGGGTGCCGTCGATGAGCCGGCAGTCGAGCTCGTGGGCGCGCGTCGGGTCCAAGGGCTCGACGGGCAGGCCGGCGGCTTGGGCGAGGGCTCGTTCGAACGCGGCGTGGGTGACGACGATGTTGACGAGCGGTTTCGGTTCGCGGGTGTGGTCGGGGCTGCCGGCGCCTCGTCGCAGCGCGGCTGCGAGCGCAGCAAGGCGTCGTTCGGACGCGGTGCGGGGCAGGTGGTGGGCGGAGGCGTCGACACCGTGGATGCGCCGGGCTTCGTCCCAGTCGCGTTGCCATTCGATCCGCTCGAAGGGTGCGAGGGCGGCGTCGATGGCAGCGCCTTCGTCTGCTGGGGCGAGCAGGCGGCCGTCCCATTCGCCGTCGGGCCCGCGGCGCAGGTCGAACCGGCGCCGCGGGCAGCGGGGTTCGGGTCCGTCGGGGTCGGCTGCCAGCTTCCAGGCGCGGAGGATGTGCTCGAAGGTGGCGTACCCGTCGGCGGCGGCGTGTTCGACGAGGTAGTGCTCGCCCTTCTCCAACGCTTCGGCCGTGCGCCCCGAGTGCAGCCGGACCAGGGCGAGCAGGTGCTCCTTGCCGATCCGCCCCTCAGCGAACGCAGCCTCCGCGTGCGGCAGGGAGCGCAGCGACCCTGCAGCGCGGATCCGCTCCCGCGCATCCGTCGAAGAGACCCGGGTGTTGTGCATGAGCCACTGCGTGGTGGTCAGCGCGTCGGCGTCGCCGAGCTTCTTTGCGTCGAACACGCCGACCAGGCGCACATCCGTGGCGTCGAGCAGGTTCCGTGCCCGTTGCACCACCGGTACCAGTTGCCGCAGCGTCTCATCGGCGAGGCCGTGTGGGTCCGCGGCGAGCGCCTGTTCCAGGGCGGCGACTGCGGTTTCGATCGACTCCACCAGTGTCGAACACATGTGCGAAGTCTACCGCCCGGGTGTGACAGGCACGCCCAGAGACCGTTGACATTCCAGCGATCTCACCCCGGCCAGAACGCGGCGGAGGGGGCGCGTGGGTGGGTTGCGGGATCGCCCCTCAGGCCATGAGACCCTTGGCGCGGAGCCAGTCGATGGTGAGGCGGAGGGCATCGGGGAGCGTGGTGGGCTCGTAGCCGAGCAGGGCCCGCGTGTGGGCGTTGTCGAAGTACGGCTCCGGGAACTGCTGGCGGGCGAGCGCCTCGAGGGTCTGGCCGACCCGGGCGCGGAGGTCGGCGTCGGCGTCGAGCTTGTCGACGGTGATCTCGTCGACCCGGTTCGGGAGGCCGGCGATCTCCATCGCGGTGTTCACGAAGAACGCCATGCTCCCCACGTCCTCGGGGCGGGCGAAGGCGAGGTACTTCTCGCCCCTGATGCCCTTGTCGAGCGCGGCGATCGACACCCACGCGACGTCGGGTGCGTAGGACCACGGGATCGGGAACTTCACCGCCTCGTTGAACTGCCCCTCGGCGGTGAGGGTGATGCGGAGGTTGTAGCTGGGGGCCTCCATCGACCGCTGCACGCAGGGGGCCGGGCCGAAGGTGCCGCCGGGGATGACGACCGAGACGTCCATGCCGGCATCCGCCCGGCGCATGACCTCGCGGTAGGCGGCCATCTTGGTCTGGGTGTACGGGTCCCCGGGCGGGTTCGGGTGGATGGGGGAGCGCTCGGACAGCGGCTCGGTCTCGAAGTCGAAGTAGGTGGTGGTGCCGAGGGCGACGACCTTGCGCATGCCGTGCGCCGCGGCGGCGTCGAGCACGTGGCCGACACCGCTCGCGTTCACCCGCTGGTGCTCGCCCATGTCCTGGCTCGCGCCGCCGAGGACCGCCGCGGAGTGGATGGCCGCGTCGCAGCCCTCTGCGGCACGGAGGACGCTGTCGGCATCGGTGATGTCGCCCTCGACGAGGCGCACCCCGAGGTCGGCCAGCTCGACCGCCGCCCCGGCGGACCGGACGAGCGCCGTGACGGCATCGCCGCGGGCGAGGAGCTGCTCGCAGATGTTGGAGCCGATGAGGCCGGTGCCGCCAGTGACGAAGATCGAAGCCATGGCGGCGGACCCTAGCCCCGAGGTCCACGCCCGGTCAGCGTGGGCGGGTCAGCGTGGGCGGTCCCCGAGGATCGACACCCGGTGCATCACCCGACGACCCGCGAAGTCCCGCATCACGCAGTGCATCGTGCAGCGGTTGTCCCAGATGACCAGGTCGCCCTCCTGCCAGCGATGCCGGTACTGGAACCGGGCGTCGGTCATGTGGGCGAAGAGGAAGTCGAGGACCGCCCGGCTCTCGGCGGGCGCCACCCCGACGATGCTGCGGGTGTACACCGGGTTCACGAACAGCGCCTTGGCGCCGGTCTCCGGATGGGTGCGCACGACCGGGTGCTGGAACCGGCGGTTCGCGGCGATCGCCTCCGCATACGCCTCGGGTGAGCCGTGGCCGGTGTTGTAGGCCAGCTCCTTGGTGCGGGACAGGTCGTGCAGCGCCATGGCACCGTCGAGGTACCGCTGCATGTTCGGCGACAGTGCGGCGTACGCCGCGGTGGTGCTCGCCCAGCAGGTGTCGCCGCCGACGGCCGGGATCGTGCGGGCCGACAGGAGCGTGCCGAGGGGCGGCTCGGGCAGGAAGCTCTCGTCGGTGTGCCACATGCTGGCCACGTCGCCGTTCTCGGAGTCGAGGACGCTCACCTTCTCGTACCCGTCGCCCAGGTTCGGGAAGAAGGCGTGCACCTCGGCCTCGCCGAACCGGGCAGCCAGGCGGAGGTGCTGGTCCGGGTCCAGGCCCGGCGCTCGCAGCACCAGGAGTTGGTGGTCGAGCAGGGCCCGGCCGATGCCGGTGAGGGTGGTGTCGTCGAGCGGCTGCAGGAGGTCGACGTCGTCGATGACGGCGCCGAGCGCGGCGCCCGTCCGGGTGATCTGCATGCCTGCAGTCTGCCCCCGGCCGGCGTGTCGTCCCAGCCGGGGACGGGCCGGCCGGAGGGCGGGCGCTCAGTCCGGCCGGATGTCCCGGCGGGCGAACAGGACCCGGGCAACGGCGAAGGCGACGAGGCCCCAGACCGCGAACGCGAGCAGGCCGACGACGGGCGCCGGTCCGATCGGGTCCCATGCCACGGCCCGGCCCGATGATCCGGCGACCAGGAACGGCTGCACCTTCTCCAGCGCCGTGTCCGAGAGCCCCGCCCGCCCGAGCAGGGGCAGGATGATCAGGTTCTCGAGGATCAGCGGCACCAGGGCCACGATCACCGCGAGCAGGGCGACGCTGCCGAGCAGCACCCGCAGCCCGAGCCCGATCACGGCCCAGATCCCCCCGACCAGCGCGGCGAACACCACGGTCCGCCACACGGCCGGGTCGGAGAGGCCGTCGCCCAGGTCGTCGGCGAGCGCCCCCGCGAACACGGCGACGACCGACGCCGCCAGGGTGACCCCACCGGCGAGCCCGAACACGGCCAGGGCCTTGCCGGCCAGCAGCCGACCACGGTTCGGGAAGGCCGCCACGGTGAGCCGGATGGTGCCGAACCGGTACTCGTGGTCGAGGGACTGGGCACCGATCACCGCCTGGAACACGGCGATGAAGGGGGTGGAGCCGGCGATGATCGCGGCGAGCTGCTTGGCCGCCTCGCCCGGCGGCTGGTTGGTGAACACCTCGTCCCCGGTGGAGATCGAGATCAGGCCGCCGAGCGCGCCGGCGACGAGGATGAAGGCGATGAGCCCGAGCAGGACCCAGGTGATGCGGACGGAGCGGGCACGGGCCCACTCCCAGGCGAGGACGGCACCCATCACGCCACCTGCGATCCGGCGTACTCGTCCTCGCCGCTGGTGAGCTCGAGGAAGACGGCTTCGAGGCTGGCGTCCTCGCGGTAGAGCTCGGCGACGGGGATGCCGGCGGCGAAGGCGGCGCGGCCGACCGCTGCGGGATCGGTGGCGGTCACCCTGAGGAGGTCGTCCTCGTCGTCGACGGTGTAGCCCGCGGCCCGCAGCGCCTCCGTGAGGGCGGTGCGGTCCGCGGCGCGCACCCGCACCTGGTCGCTCGAGTGGCGGGTGAGGAAGGCACCCATCGGCTCGTCGGCGACGATGCGTCCCCTGGCGATGACGACGACGTGGTCGACCAGCATCTGCATCTCGGCGAGGAGGTGGCTGCTCACGAGCACCGAGCGGCCGGAGGCGGCGAAGGTGCGGAGGAACTGCCGGAGCCAGGCGACGCCCTGGGGGTCGAGGCCGTTGGCCGGCTCGTCGAGCATCAGGAACTCGGGGTCGCCGAGGAGCGCCGAGGCGAGGCCGAGACGCTGGCGCATCCCCAGGGAGAACTCCCCGGCCTTCTTCGTGGCGACGTCCTGCAGGCCGACGATGCGCAGCACGTCCTCGACCCGTTCCCTGCTCACGCCGATGCCGGCGGCGAGCATCACGAGGTGGTTCCTGGCGGAGCGCTTGGGGTGCATGCAGTTCGGGTCCAGCATGGCGCCGACCGTGCGACCGGGGCGGTCGAGGTCGGCGTAGGCGCTGCCGCCGAAGCGGGCCGTGCCTTCGCCCGAGGTGAGCCCCATCATCAGCTGCATGAGCGTGGACTTGCCGGCGCCGTTCGGGCCGAGCAGGCCCGTCACCTTGCCGGGTTCGATCACGAAGGAGGCGTGGTCGAGCGCGAGCTTGTCACCGAAGCGCTTGGTGAGACCGTGGAGCTCGACGTGCCCTGGTCGGACGTCTGTCATGGGCCGGGATCCTAGGCACGTCCGGTCCGTTCGTCCGGTGGCCCGGACCACGGGGCGCGGTGCCTACCATCGGGTCACTCGAACCGGGGGAGCTGCATGCCGATCACCGTCACGCCGTTGCCGCAGGCGCTCGGCGCCGTCGTCGAAGGGCTCGACGTCGGTGCCGGTCTGGACGCGGCGGCCGTGGAGCAGCTGCGAGCGGCCTGGTACGAGAACCTCGTGCTGTTCTTCCCGGGCATCCACCTGTCCGAGGAGGAGCACATCGCGCTCGGTTCGGTGTTCGGTCGGCTCGCGGCCACCACGACGGGCGACGAGGACGGACGCAGGGCCCGGCAGGAGGTGCGCGGGCCCAATGGCGAGGTGCTCGTGCTCGACGGGTCGCGCCGGGAGAACCGCGCCGACATGTGGCACACGGACGTGACCTTCGCGGAGCACCCACCGATCGGCTCGCTGCTCTCGATGCAGGTCTGCCCGTCCAAGGGCGGCGACACGATCTGGTCGAACCAGTACCTGGCGTACGAGACGCTCAGCCCGCCGCTGCGGTCCCTCGTCGACGGGCTCGACGCCGTCCACGGACGGCCGGGGCTCACCGGGTCGAGCACCCACCCGGTCGTGGTCACCCACCCGGGCACCGGCCGACGGGCGCTGTTCGTCAACCGTGGCTGGACCGCGAGCATCGTCGGGCTCACCCACATCGAGAGCCGGAACCTGCTGCACCTCTTGTACGAGCACGCCGAGCGACCGGAGCTCTGCGTCCGGTGGACCTGGAGTCCTGGAGACGCCGCCCTCTGGGACAACCGGTGCACCATGCACTACGCGGTCAACGACTACGGCACCGCCGAGCGGGTGCTGCACCGCGTCACCATCCACGAGCCCAGCTCCGCCCCGGAGGCCTGACATGCGCGCTGCCGCCCTCACCGAGACCCACGGCTTCGAGGTCGTCGACGTCCCCGACCCCTCGCCCGGGCCCGGCGAGCTGCTGCTGCGCGTCGAGGCGTGCGGCATCTGCGGCTCGGACCTCAAGGCCCACACCCACATGCCGGTCGGTGCCGTGCTCGGCCACGAGTTCTGCGGCGAGATCGTCGGCCTCGGCGCCGGGGTCGACGGCTCGTGGCGGGAGGGCCAGCTCGTCGCGGCGATGCCGCTCATGGTGTGCGGCCGGTGCCGCTGGTGCCAGGACGACGACGTCGCCCACTGCGAGCGCCTGGTGATGGTCGGCCTCGGCGGTCCGAGCGGCGGGTTCGCCGAGTACGTCCGGGTCGACCCGGCGACCAGCGTCCGCCTGCCGGCCGACGTCGGCGGGTTCGGGGCCCTGGTCGAGCCGCTCGCCGTGGGTCTCCACTCGGTCGCCGCCGCCGGGATCCGCCACGGCGACCGGGTGGCGGTGATCGGCGGCGGCAACGTCGGTGCCGCGGTCGCCTACTGGGCCCGGCGGGTCGGCGCCGGTGAGGTGGTGGTCAGCGACCCGGACGGGCGTCGGCGGGCGGGTGCCGGGCTGTTCGGCGCCACCGATGTCCACGACCCCACGGAGGCCCCGCTGCCCACCGGCTTCGACGTGGTGTTCGAGTGCGTGGGCATCCCCGGGATGCTGCAGGCCTCGATCGACGCTGCGGCGCTCCACGGACGGGTGGTGGTGGCCGGGGTGTGCACCGCACCGGACCCGGTGGTGCCGATCACCGCCGTGATGAAGGAGCTCGAGATGCGCTTCACGGTCTTCTACCGGCTGCGCGAGTTCGCGGCCGCGGCCGCCGTGCTGGCCGACGGCTCCTTCCCGGCGGACTCGTTCGTGACCACGCGCATCGGCCTCGACGGGGTCGGCGACGCGTTCACCCGTCTCGTCGCCCACGCCTCCGACGAGCGCAAGGTGCTGGTGGTCCCTGGGCTCTGACGGATCCGGGGGCGCCTACCGGACGTTGACGCGGGCGACCTCGCGGCGTGCGGGGTAGTAGTCGGCCACGGCGAAGTGGTGGGTGCAGCGCTCGTCCCAGATGACGACGTCGCCGACCGACCACGTCCAGCGCATCTGGAAGTTCGGGTGCTCGGTGTGGGCGAACAGCAGGTCGAGCACCGCCCTGCTCTCCGCCGGCGTGAACTGCTCGATGCGGCGGGTGAAGCCGCGGTTCACGTACAGGAACGGGCGGCCGGTCTCCGGGTGGGTCTGCACGACGGGGTGGCTCGCGCCGGGGACGAGCTGCTCGGCGGCGTCGGTGGCGGCGTCGCCGGACTTGGCCCGGAAGGCCTTGCCCTCGCCCGGGTCGTGCCAGGCGGTGAGGCCTTCGAGTGCCCGCTGCATGGCCGGGCTCAGCGCGTCGTAGGCGGCGTACATGTTCGAGAACATGGTGTCGCCGCCTGCAGGAGGCCGCTCGATCATGCGGAGGCAGCCCCAGGTGGGGGGCTCGGGGTCCCAGCTGACGTCGGTGTGGTACTGGTCCTGGAACGGTGGGTGGTCGACGTCGTCGACGATGTGCCCGGCCCGGAACACGTCGTGGCCCATCGCCCGGGCGATCGGGTGGATGTACGGGTCCCCGAACCGCAGCATCAGCGCGACCTGTTCCTCGTCGGTCAGCGCCGCCTGGCCGGGCAGCACGATCACCAGGTGCTCCAGGAGGAGGGTGCACAGCTGGGCGGCGAGCGCGTCGTCGGCGGCGCGCAGGTCGACGCCCTCGACGACGGCGCCCAGCGCCCCCGACGCCCTCGCCACCCGCAGCGTCCCGGTGTCCGGCTCGATCACGGCCATGGGCGTCCCCCTTCGATCCCGGCGGCGATCCTAGGACGGACGCCGTCGTAGGATCGGGTCCCGGCCGACGACCAGGGGGACGCCCGGTGCTGACGAAGTTCGACGACTACCCGATCCACCAGATCGCCATGCCGATCGCCCACCCGGCGACCGGCGACCGCAACGCCTACGACCGCTACTGGTTCAACGGCCACCAGGACGACGGCGAGTTCTACTTCGGCATCGGCAGCGCCGTGTACCCCAACCTCGGGATCATGGACGGCGGCTTCTCCATCGTCCGCAACGGCGAGCAGCACGCCTTCCACTGCTCCAAGCGCCTCGGCCTGGAGCCGACCGAGGTCGACATCGGCCCGTTCCACATCGAGATCCTCGAGCCCATGAAGACCCTGCGGTTCCGGCTCGAGGAGAACGAGACCGGCATCAGCGCGGACCTCGTCTTCACCGCCCGGAGCTCTGCGCTGCAGGAGGGCCGTCAGGCCACCCACCGCGGCCCGCGGATGATCATGGACGTCACCCGGTTCGCCCAGTACGGCCGCTGGCAGGGCTGGATCCGCTACGCCGACCAGCACGTGGAGGTCGACTCGACCCGGGTGTTCGGTCTGAAGGACCGCAGCTGGGGCGTCCGACCCGTCGGCGCCCCGGACCAGGGACTCGCGCCCGCCCCGCCGTCGGCCACCTCCGCGTTCTTCCTCTGGGCGCCGATCCACTGGAAGGACCGCTGCACCCACGTCGGGATCTTCGAGGACCGCGACGCCAACATGTGGCACTGGGACGGGCTCATCACCCCGGCCTACGACGACCCGTCCGACATCCCCGGCACCGAGGACCCCGCCACCGAGCAGCTCGTCGGGGTCGCCCACGACATCACCTACATCCCCGGCACCCGCCGGGCGAGCTCGGCCGTCGTCACCATGCGGCACAGCGACGGCCGGGAGGAGCGCATCGAGCTCGAGGCCGTGCTCTGCTTCCGCATGAAGGGGATCGGCTACAGCCACCCGGAGTGGGGCCACGGCATGTGGAAGGGCGAGCTCGCCATCGGCGGTGAGAGCTGGAAGGTCGACGAGGTCGACCCCATGGCGCTCGAGAACCAGCACATCCAGCAGATCGTCCGGGCGCGCTGCGGCGACGAGGTCGGCTACGGCGTCCTCGAGCAGATCTGCATCGGCCCCCACAAGCGCTACGGCTTCACCGGCTTCCTCGACCCGTACCCCGCCTGAGGAGCCCCCCCATTTTCGTTCTGGCGTTGGATCTGACCCCGGGGGGTGCAGATCCAACGCCGAATCGGGAGGGGGGAGGGGGGAGAGCGGGGGTCAGTGGCGGGCGCGGACCAGGCGGCCCGGGCGGGCGCCGGTGTCCTGGCCGTTGCGTCGGGTGACGACCCCGCGCACGATGGTGGCCACATAGCCGGTGGCGTCCTGCAGGATGCGGCGGCCGCCTGCGGGCAGGTCGTCCACCGAGCGCGGACCGTGCAGGGTCAGGTGGTCGAAGTCGATCACGTTCAGGTCGGCGCGCTTGCCGACCTCGATCGTGCCCCGGTCGGTGAGGCCGACCACCGCGGCCGTGCCCGCCGTCTGCTTGCGGACCACCGTCTCGAGCGGCAGCGTCTCGCCGCGGGAGCGGTCGCGGGCCCAGTGGGTGAGCAGGTAGGTGGGAACGGAGGCGTCGCAGATCATCTTCACGTGGGCGCCGCCGTCGGAGAGACCGACGACGGTGTCGGGGTGGGCGATCATCTCCGCCAGCGGGTCGCCGGTGATCTGGGGGTAGTTGGTGAACGCCCCGAGCAGCAGCTCGCCGGCGGCGAGGTGGTCGTAGAAGACCTCGAAGGGGTCGCGGCCGGTGGCGGCGGCGATGCCCGCGATGGACTGCTCCGGCGCCGGCTCGTAATCGGGCTCGTCGCCGAGTGGGAAGACCAGGTGCCACATGTACGGCGCGTTGTCGCAGAGCCCCTCGAACTGCCGGTGCGGGTCCGGCGGCAGGTTCTCCTCGGCGAGGATCGCCGCCTTCACCTCGGGCTTGCGGAGCTCGGCGAGGAACGCCTCGAGCGGCAGCGTCTCCTCGAGGCGGCGCAGCGTCGGGCGACGCATGAGCGCGTGGTAGCTGGCGGCGCCGAGCAGCATGCCGCCGGGCCGGGCGCCGACCTGGGGGACGAGCTTCGCCCCGGCAGCGTTCTCCTTGGCCACGAGCCCGAGCTGCTCCCGCCACAGGTCGGGGGCGCCCATGGACTGGATCATCAGGAACGAGACCGGCAGCCCGGTGGCCCGGGAGACGTCGGCCATGAGGGAGATCTCGCCGAGGGTCATGTCGCGGTCGGCGCCGGTCTCGCCCATCGGGACGACCTCGAAGAGGCCGCCGCCGGCCTCGACCACCGCCCTCGCGAGCCCGGTGAGCTCGTCGGCGCCGGCGAAGGTGCCGGGCACCAGCTCGCCGTCGAGCGACTTGTGGTTCAGCGACCGGGAGGTGGAGAACCCGACGGCGCCGGCCTCGATGCCCTCGCGGACCAGGCGCGCCATCTCGGCGATGTCCTCGGGGGTGGCGTCCTCGTTGTTCGCACCCCGCTCGCCCATGACGTACACGCGCAGCGGCGCGTGGGGCATGAACGCGGCGACGTCGAGGGCGTACTCCCGGCGGCCGAGGGCGTCGAGGTACTCGGGGAAGGTCTCCCATTCCCACTGGATGCCCTCGTGCAGGGCGGTGCCGGGGATGTCCTCCACGCCCTCCATCAGCTCCACGAGCCAGGACTCCTGGCCGGGGCGGACGGGGGCGAAGCCGACGCCGCAGTTGCCGGCCACGATGGTGGTGACGCCGTGGCTCGCCGACGGATCGAGGACGGGGTCCCAGGTGGCCTGACCGTCGTAGTGGGTGTGGATGTCCACGAAGCCGGGCGTCACGAGCAGCCCGGTGGCGTCGATGACCTCCCGCGCGTCGCCGTCGACGGAGGTGCC
This sequence comes from Acidimicrobiales bacterium, assembly GCA_040382135.1. Lineage (GTDB taxonomy): Bacteria > Actinomycetota > Acidimicrobiia > Acidimicrobiales > JBEIGA01 > JBEIGA01. The sequence continues at coordinate 11,312 of JBEIGA010000003.1, read as the reverse complement.
GACCGCGACGATGACGCCGTCGGTGATGGCGACGTCTCCCACGAAGCGGGGCCGGCCCGTGCCGTCGACGATCGTGCCCCCGGTGATCTTGAGATCGAACATGGCCGACAGCGTACGGTTGGGGTGCCCGCACGTGCAGGATCGCGGCGGGCAGGGGGCGTGACGATGTCGGGTTGGATCGCATGGGAGGAACCGGTCCTCGACCGGGTCGACACGGTGGCCTACGTGGGGTGGGCGCCACGCGGCGAGGTCCTCCCGCCCGACTACGCCGACCGGTCGCCCCAGGCGTTCTCGGCGTGGTATCCGGCCGGCCAGACCCTCGGTGCGCACTTCCACGCCACGGACCAGTTCCAGGTCGTCACCCGGGGCGGGGGTCGCCTGGGAGGGCATGCCGTGGTCATCGGCAGCGTGCACTACGCCGACCGGAACACGCCGTACGGGCCCATCGAGCCCGGTCCGGACGGGATCGAGTTCCTCACGATGCGGTCCGTGGCCGCTGCCGGCGCGTTCTTCATGCCCGGCAACGCCGAGCGGCTGGCGGCCGCACTCGCCGACGATCCCGCCGGTCGCCGTCCGGCCGACCGGCGCAACCTGATGGCCGACCTGGCCGGGGTGGCGACGGGCGTCCACGGCCGTGGTACGGACCGGGCCGATCCCGACGGTCTGCGGATCGAGGCGGTCGACGTCCCTGCGGGCACCACCACCGTGGTGGCCGCCGAGGGCGACGGCGCCTACCTGGTGGTGATCGACGGCTCGGTGCTCGACGACGACGGGGTGCCGCTCGGCGTGGGCGCGCTGCGGTTCGTCGCTCCGGGCGAGACGGCCGCGGTGGCGGCGTGCGCCGACGGGGTACGGCTCGCGCTGTTGCAGCTCCCGGTGCGCCCGGCCGCCTGAGCGGTCAGAGCCGGACGGCGCGGTGGAAGCTGCGCCGCGTCTCGGCGGTGACCGGCGTGGGGGCACCCTGCGCCTCGGCGAGGGCGAGGGCCTGGTCCAGGTCCTTCTCGGCGAGCTGCAGGGTGTGGGCGAGCACCCCGCGCAACGGTGAGGTGTCGTCCGCGGGCAGCGGCTCCGGGCCGCCGAAGACGAGGGTGCTCAGGCCCTGCTCCAGCGCCGAGGTCTCCACGAGCACGTGGCGGAGCACGTCGGTGCCCACGCCCGCGCGGTGGGCCAGCTCCGAGGCCTCGTGCACCGCCGCCATCGCCGCGTAGCCGACCAGGTTCCGCGCCAGCTTCAGGGCCATGCCGGCGCCGAGCGGCCCGGCGTGCACGACCTCCTTCGAGAACATGGCGAGCACCGGGCGGACGCGTTCGACCGCCTCGTCGGGACCGCCCACGAGGCTCAGCAGGGTGCCGGCGCGTGCTCCGGTCTCGCCTCCGCTGATCCCGGCGTCGAGCAGCACGACGCCGTGTGCGGCGGCCCGCTCGGCGAGCACCCGCACCCCGTCGACCGAGACGGTGGTGTGGAGGGTGACCACGGCACCCGGCGCGAGGACCGGCAGGGCGGCGTCCAGCACGGTGGCGGCCTGCGCCTCGTCGAAGACGACGCAGCACAGCACGTCGGCGTCGCGTGCGGCCTCGGTGGCGTCGGTGGCGGCGAACCCGCCGACCTCGACCCGTGCGGCGACGGCCTCGGCGGCGACGTCGAAGACCCGGGTCGGGAACCCGGCGCTGATCACGTGGTCGGCCATCGGCCCGCCCATCCGTCCGAGTCCGACGAAGGCGACGGTCGGGGTCACGACGCCGACCCCGATACGGCGAGGTGCTCGGCCACGGCGGTCTCCCCGATCCGGAACAGGTCGCCGCTCGACGGGTAGCCGACGTACGGGACGAGCTGGATCACCACCTCGCGGACCTGCTCCACGGTGAGCTCCCCGGCGTCGAGGGCACGACGGAACTGGAGCTGCAGGACGTCGAAGCGGTGCTGGGCGGCGAGCACGCCCATCACGAGGAGCCGCCGCGTCGGGATGTCGAGCGCCGGGCGGCTCCAGACCTCGGCGAAGAGCTGGTCGATCATCAGGTCGAAGAAGTCGGACGCGCCCGGTGGGATGACCACGGCGTCGTCGCCGTACACGGCCCGGTACGTGGCCGCTCCCCGGGCTCGGCGGTCGTCCGCCCCTTCCGTCTCGGTGCGTTCCATCTGGTTCCCCTCCTGCTCGCCGGCGCGCATCGTAGGCAGGTCGGCGGGGGGAGGGGTTAGGGTCCGGCCCCATGGCATCACCGGTCGTCGTCCCGCTGGACACCGACGAGTACTGGGCGGACCCGTACCCGATCCTGGCCGAGTTGCGCGACCGCAACCGCACGGCCGTCACGCCGGAGGGCATGAAGGTGCTCCTCCGCTGGGACGACGCGGAGGAGGCGAAGAAGCGGCCCGAGGTCGTGAACGAGGGGCTCGAGTACATCGAGGCACGGGGGTTCCGGCCGGGCGACGCCCTCTACGAGTGGCGGCGCTGGTCGATCGGCGCCCGCAACGGCGAGGACCACCGGCGGCTCCGCAGCCTCGTGAACCGGGCGCTCACCCCGAAGTCCGCCGATCGGCTCCGCCCCTTCGTGCGTGAGCACACCCTCGCCACCCTGGCGCGCCACGCCGATGCAGGCGCGCTCGACGCGAAGGACGCCTTCCGCCACATCCCGTTCCTGTCGATCGTCGAGTTCCTCGGGATCGAGCCCGGGGAGGCCGTGACCATGGCCTCGACGCTGGCGAACGGGGCGGCCGACGCCTTCGGTCCGAACGTCACCCAGGAGATCCGCGACAACGCCAACCAGGTGTTCGCCACCCTGATGGCCTTCGTCGGCGAGCTGGTCGAGCTGCGACGCTCGGAGCCCCGGGACGACCTGCTCACCCGTCTCATCGAGGCGGAGGAGGACGGGCACCGGCTCAGCCACGACGAGCTGATCGTGCTGTTCACCAACATCTTCGGCGGCGCGGTCGAGACCACGGCGAGCCTCATGACGAGCATCGTCCTCGAGCTCGCCCGGCACCCCGAGCAGACCGCGATGCTGCGCGCCGACCCCGACGGGCTCAAGCGGGGCGCGGTGGAGGAGATCCTGCGGCACCGGCCCGGCTTCTACGCGAGCGGCAACAAGACCACCGAGGCCACCGAGCTGGCGGGCCTGGAGCTCGCCGCGGGGGAGCCGTTCTCCATCGTCATCGGCGGCCCGAACCGCGACCCCTCCCGTTGGGAGGACCCCGACCGCTTCGACATCACCCGCGACCCGACCGTGTGGTCGTTCACCTTCAGCATGGGCCCCCACTTCTGCCTCGGCCAGGCGATCGCCCGCGCCGAGCTGCAGGAGTTCGCCGCCACGGTCGCGACCCACTGCCACGACCTCGAGATCACCGAGGAGCCGCGGTGGCTGCCGCGGGTGATGGTCAACGCCGTCGACCGCCTCCCGGTCAGGTTCCGCTTCGCGGAGGGTCGCTGACGCCGGCCTGGCTGCTGCTCACCCGCAACACGTTGCCCTCGGGGTCGAGCAGCACGAGCTGCCGGGCGTCGTAGTACGTGGTGAACGGGCCCTGGACGAGGGTGGCACCCGCCGCGAGCAGCGGCTCGAGTGCGGCGTCGACGTCCTCGAACGAACCGACCTCGATGGTGACGTGGGTGGCGCTGGGTGGGAGTCCGCGACGGTCGGCGAGGCCGAGCAGGTCGTAGGCGTCGTCGGCGTGGAAGCCGAGAGTGATGCCGCCAGCGTCGAGCGCCGTGAAGATCGGGCTGCGGGCGACCTCGATCTCGGGGAACCCGAAGGCCCGGGCGTAGAAGCCCGAGAGGGCGACGTGGTCCCGGCAGAGGATGCTGACGAGGATGGCCCGGGCGCGCGCGTCGCTCACTGGTGCCGCAGCACGCGCTCGAGCTCGGCCTCGAGGTCGAACGGCGGGGGTGGCCCGGTGGTGACGGTGACCTGGGCGAGGGACGCGGGTGCCGGGAACGGCGGGGTGTAGTCGTCGGTGACCGGGAAGGGCCGGCTGTAGCCGACGGTCAGGAAGGCGCCGTCGGGCGCCCAGCTCATCGGGATCGCCCGGATGCGTCCGGCGCCGATGATGTCGTCGTCGGCGGCCAGCGTGGTCGTGAAACCGCCGCCGGGGGCGGGTTCGGCCCAGGCCCGCAGCACCCTCGCCCCCGCGGGGATCCGGCCCGCGGTGCGGTCGACGTGGCCGTCGACGTGGTGCAGCAGGACGAGCTCGCCGTCGATGCACACGAGCGCCCAGCCGGCGATCCAGTCGCCCTGCTCCAGGATGGTGCCCGACGTCGCAGCGCCCAGGGGTTCGGTGAAGCGGGCCGTGACCGAGAACCCGCCGAAGGTGATCGGCGCCGCCGCCTCGTGGACCTTGTCCCCGGGGCGCAGGTCGTGGCGGGGGCGGAACTGCGTCCACGGCGACTTCATGTGGGCGATGCGGTTGACGCGACCGTCGTCGAGCGGGAACACGCCGTTGCGCTCCGCGTGCTCGTGCCAGAGGGCGACGAGCTCGGCCAGCTTCTCCGGGTGGGTGTCGGCCAGGTCCTGCTGCTCGGTGGGGTCGGTGCGGGTGTCGAACAACTGCCACCGGTCGTCCTCGAACCGGTGCGCGCCCGGGAGCGCCTCCCGCTCCTGGAGGGTGAGCTGGTTGACGTGGTTCGTGACCGCCTTCCACCCCTCGTGGTACATGGCCCGGCTGCCCCAGCACTCGTAGTACTGGGTGGTGTGGAGCTCGGGCGCTGCCGGATCACGGAGCGCCGGCGCGAGCGACGTGCCGTCGAGGCTCATCTGGGGGACGCCGGCGAGCGCGGACGGCGGCTCGATCCCGAGCAGGTCGAGCAGGGTGGGCAGCACGTCGACCACGTGGCCGTACTGGGCCCGCACGCTGCCGGCGTGCTCGCCCAGCCCAGCCGGCCACGAGACGATGAACGGGTCGCGCACCCCGCCCGCGTACGTGTAGCGCTTCCAGAGGTGGAACGGGGTGTTGCCGGCGAGCGCCCATCCCCACGGGTAGTGGTTGCTGGCCCGGTGGCCGCCGATGTCGTCGATGTGGGCGAGCTCGGTGGCGAGGTCGTCGGGCTCGTCGCTGATGTAGTGGCGCATCTGGTTCCAGGAGCCGTTGGGACCGCCCTCGGCCGACGCGCCGTTGTCACTGACCAGGACGACGATCGTGTTCTCCCGTTCGCCCGTGGCCTCGAGGTGGGCGAGGACCCGGCCGACCTGGTGGTCGACGTGGGCGACGAACGCGGCGAACGCCTCCATCATCCGGGCGTAGAGCCGCTGCCGATCGGGGTCGATCGTGTCCCACGGCTCCACGTACGACGGCAGGGGCGGGAGCTCGACCTCCTGGGGCACCACGCCGAGCCGCTTCTGGCGCTCGAGCACCTGGGACCGCCACGCGTCCCAGCCCGTGTCGAACCGGCCGCGGTAGCGGTCCATCCACTCCGGCGGGGCGTGGTGCGGGGCGTGGGGTGCGCCGCTCGCGAAGTAGAGCAGGAACGGGCGATCGGGGTTGGCGAGACGCAGGTGGCGCAGGTGGGCGATGGCCTCGTCCGCCAGGTCGGCGTCGAGGTGGTAGCCCTCCTCGGGGGTGCGCGGCGGCTCGACGTGGGCCTGGTCACGGATCAGGTTCGGCGTCCACTGGTTGGTCTCGCCGTTGAGGAAGCCGTAGTAGCGCTCGAAGCCGACGCCCGTGGGCCACATGTGGAACGGGCCCGCCGCCCGTTGGTCCCGTGGCACGAGGTGCCACTTGCCGATGGCGTGGGTGGCGTAGCCCCGGTCGAGCAGGATCTCGGCGAGGGTGCCGGCGCCATCGGGGAACTCGCCGCTGTAGCCCGGGAAGTTCATGGGCAGGTCCGGCAGCATCCCCATGCCGACACGGTGGTGGTTCCTCCCGGTGAGGATGCACGCCCGGGTGGGGGAGCAGACCGCCGTCGTGTGGAAGTTGGTGAAGCGCACGCCCGAGGCGGCGAGGCCGTCGAACGTGGGCGTGTCGATGTCGGAGCCGTAGCAGCCGAGGCCGGCGAAGCCGAGATCGTCGAGGATCACGATCATCACGTTGGGCATGCCCGGCCGGTAGGTCGGATCCGCCGGGCGGGCCGGGGTTGCGGCGAGGTGTCGGAGGCGACCAGGGTCGTCGACGGTGCTCATGGGTGCCGAACCTAGTTCCGGCACATGGGCCGTCCGGCCCATCCTGGTCGGAGCGCGGTAGCCGCAGATACCCCTAGGGGTACACTGTGGGTATGGCTGTACCGGTGGTGGACATCGAACTGGAGCGTCGTGGGCGCTGGTGGGTCTTCGGATCCTTCCTGCTCTGTCCGTGCCACCTCCCGCTCACGCTGGGCGTCCTGACCGCGGTGTTCGGCGGGACCTGGCTCGGCAGCGTGCTGCGGGACCATGCGTGGATCGCCGGCTCCCTCATCACGGTCAGCTGGGTCCTCGGTACCGCGTACGGCTTCCGCCTGCTGCGCAGGGCCCAGGCCACCAACGGGGCCTGCCCGGTGGCGACATCGGAGAGCCGACCGTAGGATCGGCGCCCGCCGGCATCGCCGCCGGCGCCGATCGACGGAGGAACGGATGGGCCAGAACCAGCGGTCGCAGATCACGATGACCGACGAGGAGGTCGCCACCTTCCTCGAGCAGAGCCGCACGGCGACCATGGCCACCATCGGCCCGACCGGGATGCCCCACCTCGTGGCCATGTGGTACGGCCTGATCGACGGCAAGGTCTACTTCGAGACCAAGCTCAAGTCCCAGAAGGTCAAGAACCTCCGGCGGGACCCGCGCATCGTGGTGTCCGTCGAGGCCGGCCTCACCTACGACCAGCTCCGCGGCGTGTCCGTCGAGGGCGAGGCGGTCTTCATCGAGGACCCGGAGGACCCGGAGTTCTGGGCCGCCGGCGTCAGCGTCTTCGAGCGCTACAACGGCCCGTACTCCGAGGAGATGAAGCCGTTCGTGGAGATGATGCTCAACAAGCGGGCCATCATCCGCGTGGAGCCCACCCGGGTGCGGTCCTGGGACCACCGCAAGCTCGGCGGTGGGGCGCAGCCGCTCGGCGGCACCACCGCCCAGTACCTCTGAGCCGGACCGCCCGGGTTCAACCGGGGAAGCGGTTCCACCCCACGGCCGCCGCCGACAGCGACCGGTCGCCGGGCGAGAAGTCGGTGCCGATCGTGTAGGCCACCGGGAACAGGCCGACCTGCGTGTGCTCCCCGTGGGGGATGCCGAGCAGGTCGGCCATCTCGCGTTCGCGGTACAGGTGGATCGTGGTCCAGCAACTGCCGAGGCCACGACTGCGCAGGGCCAGGTGGAAGCTCCACACCGCCGGCAGGATCGACCCCCAGCGGCTCGCGGTCTGGAACGTGTTCGTGTCCCCGTAGCGCCGACCGATCGTGGGCACCACGAGGACCGGCACCTCGGCCATGTGGGCGGCGAGGTGCGACACCGATGCGGTCATGCGCTCGGAAGCGGGTGGCGCCTCCGGCTCCCCCGAGCGGTCGCGGGCACCGTGGTCGGCCATGCCCTGGCGGTACAGCCGCGCCATCTCCTCGCGGATGGCGGGGTCGTCCACCAGGACCCAGCGCCAGTCCTGCCCGTTGGAGCCGTTCGGCGCCTGGAACGCGAGCCGAAGGCACTCCTCCACGAGCGAGCGCGGCACCGGGCGGTCGAGGTCGAGTCGGCGGCGCACCGCCCGCGTGGTGGTGAGCACCTCGTCGACGGTGAGGGGCAGCACCGGGTGGGTCTCGTCCATCGGCGGACCGTACCCCGGTTGCCGCCGTTCGTCCGGCGCAGTGCGCAACCGTGCCTTACAGTCTCGTCAGTGACCCATGACGAAGCTGTCGGGGGCCAGGTCCCGGTCCGCTCGGGCGGCAGCGCGACCGCCGTCGTCCAGACCGGACCCGGCGCGTTCGAGCTCGCCGACTTCGCCATCCCCGAAGTCGGGCCGGACGACGCCGTGCTGGCCGTGGAGGCCTGCGGCATCTGCGGCACGGACGCCGAGACGTTCGCCGGCGGCATCCCCCTCCGCTACCCGGTCATCCCCGGCCACGAGCCGGTGGGGCGGATCGCGGCGATCGGCGAACGGGCGGCGGCGCGCTGGCGGGTGCAGCCGGGCGACCGGGTGGTGCTCCAGTCCGACATCGGGTGCGGCCGCTGCGTCGCCTGCCTGCGCGGCGACACCTGCATCGTCGAGCCCGGTTCGCTCGGCTTCATCCCCACGACCCGCGCCCCGTCGCTCTGGGGTGGCTACGCCGAGGCGCTGTACCTGCCGCCGGGGGCGGTGCCGCACAAGGTCGCGGACCACGTCCCGCCCCGGATCGCCGCCCTCTACAACCTGCTCGGCGCCGGCTTCGCATGGGGGGTCGAGGCGCCCTCGCTGCGGTACGGGGACACCGTCGCCGTGCTCGGCCCCGGCCAGAGGGGCCTGGCCTGCGTGATCGCCACCCGGGCCGCAGGAGCGGCCTTCGTCGCCGTCACCGGCGTCGGCTCCCGCGACGCCCACAAACTCGCGCTCGCCGCCGAGCTCGGCGCGGACCTGACGGTCGACGTCGACCAGGACGACCCCGTCGAGCGTGTCCTCGCGGCGACCGGTGGTGAGGGCGTCGACGTCGTGGTCGACACGACGCCGCACGCAACCGGCCCGGTCCTCGACGCCCTGCGGATGGTCCGCCCCGGGGGCACCGTCGTGCTCGGCGGGCTCAAGGGCCGGGACAACGGCGTTCCGGGCTTTCCCGTCGACGACGTCGCCCTCCGCCGGATCCGCATCGTCGGTGTCCGGGCGGTCGACCCCCGGAGCTTCCGCAACGCCGTGCGGCTCCTCGAGCAGCGGACCACACTGGTGGCCCCGCTGCACACCCACCACTTCCCGCTCGACCGGGCCGCCGACGCGGTCCGGACGCTCACCGATCCGTCCGCAGCTGCGATCGCGATCACGATCGAACCCGGTGCCTGAGGCACCGACCGTCCGAGGAGGAGCACCCATGACCCTCACCCTGGCCGACATCGACCTGACGGACATCGACCTGTTCGCCCAGCGGTTCCCCCACGACTGGTTCGACGTGCTGCGCCGTGAGGCACCGGTCTGGAGGCACCCGGAGACCGCCGAGGAGGAAGCCTTCTGGGTGGTCACCTCCTACGACCGCATCACCGAGGTGCACCGCTCGGGGCTGCGCTACAGCCACCAGACGGGGCCCGGTCGCAACGGCGCCGGGGGTATCGCCCTTCCCGACGCCCGCCCCGAGATGGGAGTGGGCACCCAGATGGTGATGACCGACCCGCCGGCGCACACCCGCTACCGGAAGCTCGTGAACAAGGGCTTCACGCCGCGGATGGTGGCCCGTCTCGAGCAGACCATGCGTCTGCGGACCGACCTGATCATCGACCGGATCATCGAGCGCGGCGAGGCCGACTTCGTGGTCGACGTCGCCGCGGAGCTGCCCCTGATGGCGATCGCCGACATCGTCGGCGTGCCGATGGACGACCGGGAGAAGCTGTTCCACTGGACGAACCAGGTCCTCGGCTCCTCGGACCCGGAGTACGCGCCCGAGGGCGGCCGCGAGGCCCACGACGCCCTCCCGGCGATGATGGCGCTGATCGCCTACTCCCGGGAGCTCGCCACCGCCAAGAAGGGCGAACCCGCGGACGACCTCTGGACCCAGCTCATCGGCGCGACCGCCACCATGGAGGACGGCTCGGTGGTCGAGCTCAGCGACTTCGAGCAGGACATGTTCTTCACCCTGCTGATCCTCGCCGGCAACGAGACCACCCGGAACGCGATCAGCGGCGGCCTCCTGGCGTTCGCCGAGTTCCCGGACCAGTGGGCCCTCCTGCGGGAGCGTCCCGAGCTGATCGGCACCGCGGTGGAGGAGATCCTCCGGTTCACGAGCCCGGTCAACTACTTCCGGCGCACGGCGACCGAGGACTGCGAGCTCGGCGGGCACCGCATCGCGGCGGGGGAGAAGGTCACCCTTTGGTACCCGTCCGGGAACCGTGACGAGGCGGTGTTCGAGGACCCCCACCGCTTCGACATCACCCGGACGGAGAACCACCACATGGCCTTCGGCGCAGGTGGGCCCCACTACTGCCTGGGCGCGAGCCTGGCGAAGCTCGAGCTGCGGGTCATGTTCGAGGGCCTGGCCGCCCGGCTGCCCGACATCGAGCCGTCGGGGCCGCCCGAGCGCCTCCGGAACAACCTGCTCAACGCGATCAAGCACCTCCCGGTCCGGTTCACGCCGGGCGAGCCGGTGCTCACCGCATGAGCACGGACACGGACACGAGGAGCGACGCATGACCGGTCGGCTGGAGGGCAAGGTCGCCCTCGTCAGCGGCGGAGCCCGTGGGCTCGGGCGTGCGATGGCCGAGGCGTTCGTCGCCGAGGGGGCGAAGGTCGGCATCGGCGACATCCGCGACGAGGACGCGGCCGCGGCGGCCGAAGCGATCGGCCACGGCACCCTCGCCCTGCACCTCGACGTGACCGACGAGGCGTCGTGGGCCGCGGCCGTGACGGCCACGGTGGCCGCGTTCGGGTCGTTGACGGTCCTGGTGAACAACGCCGGCCATGCGGAGGGTGCACCGTTCGCGTCGACGACGCTCGAGAGCTACCGCCGGGTCACCGAGGTCAACCAGACCGGGGTGTTCCTCGGGATGCGGGAGGCCGTGGCGCCGATGACCGAGGCGGGCGGCGGCTCCATCGTGAACATCTCGTCCATCGACGGGATGGTCGGTGCGCCCCGCATCATCTCCTACATCGCGAGCAAGTGGGCGGTGCGCGGCATGACGAAGGCGGTGGCGATGGAGCTCGCACCGCGCAACATCCGGGTCAACTCGATCCACCCCGGGCACGTGCACACCCTGCTCGCCGACGACCCGCGGATCGACCGGGCGATGGTGGAGGCGGCGATCGACGACCACGTACGTCGGCTCGCACCGATGGGTCGCACCGGGACGCCCGAGGAGATCGCCCGGCTGGCCGTGTTCCTCGCATCGGACGAGAGCTCGTACTGCACCGGCTCGGAGTTCGTGGCCGACGGCGGGTTGACCGCGGGCTACCCGTCGCCCGGGTCACCGCACCCGTTCTGAGGGGGACGACGCGCCTCAGAGGGTGTCGACGAAGCGGTCGATCATGGCGTTGACCTGCTCGGGCACCTCCAGGTGGGGGAAGTGGCCCGAGCCCACCACCTGACCGAAGCGCACGTCACGGAACAGCGCCGTGAGCCGGGGCTGGTCGGCGGCGGCGACGCTGAGCCAGAGCACCGGCTGGCGGATCGCACGAGCCATGGCCTCGGTGCTCACCGCCAGCGAGGCGAGCTCGGCCCTGGCGACCGGCAGCGAGACCCGGCAGGCGTCGGCGACCGCACGGTCGGC
>JBEIGA010000002.1:0-45499 GCA_040382135.1 Acidimicrobiales bacterium | reverse complement strand
GGTGGGGGGCTTTTTCGTGGTGCGGCGCCCGGGGGGGGGCGGGCGGGCGCACAACCCCCCCCCCGCCGACGGGGAGCGGGGTCTGGTGGTGAACGTGGCGTCGATCGCCGCGTTCGAGGGCCAGATCGGTCAGGCGGCCTACGCCGCGTCGAAGGGCGCGGTCGTGTCGATGACGCTGCCGATCGCCCGGGAGCTCGGCCGCCTCGGGATCCGCGTGGTCACGGTCGCGCCGGGCACGATGGACACGCCCATGCTCGGGACGCTGAGCGAGGAGGCCCGGGCCGGGTTCGCCGACGCGAACGTCTTCCCCCGGCGCCTCGGGCTGCCCGCCGACCTCGGCCGGTTCGTCGTCGCGGCGATGGAGAACGTCTACCTCAACGGCACCACGGTCCGGCTCGACGCCGGCCTCCGGATGGGCCCGTCCTGATCGTCCGGGCCCCGGGCCGGGCCTAGCGGTCGGCCCAGGCTCGGAGGACCTCGGTCGCGACCTCGGGATCGAGATCGTCGAGCGCGGCTGCCGGGAGGGCGGGTCGCCGCGCGCCGTGCCCGGCATCGGGAGCGTCGTCGGCCGCGTCACCGGCTGCGTCACCGTCGTCCGCTGCGGCCGTGCGCTTGGCCCGGCGGGCCGGGACGAGCAGGAAGGCCACGGCGAACAGGGCGAACCAGCGTCCGTCGACGTCGATGCCGACCGGCCCGGTCGTGGCCAGGACCGTCGTGGGTCCCTGCTCCGGCCCGGCGATCACCGCTGCGTCGGCGCGGTCGGTCCCTCCGAGCAGCACGGCGAGCGTGACCGTGACGGCGGCGAGGGTGGTCCGCAGCGGGTGGGGTGGGGGCATCGGCGAGACGGCGGGGGGGTCGGAGGGCAGCCTCGGGAGTGTGCACGATCCGCCGCCGGCGTTGCCACCCGGCGTGAACGGAATCACACGGAGGGCGGCGGTTCCTCGACGGACCCGGTGGGCCGGAGCGCCCGGTTGTCGGCGGGTTCCGCGATCTCGGCCCGGAACGGGTGGGCCGGATAGGTGCCGAGGAAGCGCAGGTCGACGCTGAAGAAGCGCAGCTCGGAGAGGGCGAGGTCGACCGAGGGCTCCTTCGGGTGCCCCTCGATGTCCACGTAGAACTGGGTGGCGAAGAAGGTGCCGCCGAGCTGGTAGCTCTCGAGCTTGGTCATGTTCACGCCGTTGGTGGCGAAGCCCCCCATGGCCTTGTAGAGCGCCGCCGGGACGTTGCGGACCCGGAACACGAACGACGTGATCATCGGCGTGCCGTCGAGCGGCGGCTCGTAGGCCCCCCGGGCGAGGACCACGAAGCGGGTCGTGTTGTGGTGCTCGTCCTCGATGTCCCGGGCGAGGATCTCGAGGCCGTAGAGCTCGGCGGCCGCCGCGGGAGCGAGGGCGGCGAGCGTGGGATCGCCGTGCTCGGCGACCTCCCGGGCCGAACCTGCGGTGTCGTCGGCGACCGTGGTGGCCCAGCCGTGCTCCCGGATGATGCGCCGGCACTGCCCGAGCGCGTGGATGTGGCTGCGCACCCGCGTGATGCCGCTGATCGTGGCGCCCGGGAGCGCCATGAGCTGGAAGTGGATCGGCAGGAAGTGCTCGGCGACGATGTGCAGCCCCGACTGGGGGAGCAGGTGGTGGATGTCGGCAACGCGCCCGGCGATGGAGTTCTCCACCGGGATCATGGCGATCTCGGCAGCCCCGGACTCCACGGCGGCGAAGGCGTCCTCGAAGGTGGTGCACGGCATCGACTCGAGCCAGGGCACCACCTCCCGGCACGCGGCGTAGGAGTTCGAGCCGGGTTCGCCCTGGTAGGCGACCTTGCCGGTGCGGGGCAGGGGCGCGGGCACCTCGGCCGGGATCGGGGTGGACGTCATCGCAGCCTGCCGTGCATCGGCGCCACGATAGGCACCGCCGGGTCCCCGGGCCACGCCTGCCGACGGGGTCGGGCCGTTCGCACCGGTGGTACCGTCGCCCCGGAGGGGTCCATGGCTGAGGCAACCACGCAGGTGCGGTCGTTCTGCCGCTTCTGCTCGGCGATGTGTGGCGTCGTCGTGACGCTCGACGGCGACACGGTGCGCGAGGTGCGGGGCGACCCGGAGCACCCGTACACCCGCGGGTACACGTGCGCGAAGGGCCGGGCGCTCGGCGTGTGGCACCACCACCCGAATCGGCTCGACGTCCCGCAGACGGGTCGTGCCGGTGACCGGCGTGCCGTCGCCTGGACCGAGGCCCTCGACGACGTCGCCACGCGCATCGCGGCCCTCCAGGCGGAGCACGGCAAGGACGCCGTCGGCATGTACATGGCCACGGCGATGTCCTTCGACGCCCTCGGCGGGCGGTTCGCGCACAAGATGTTCGCCGCGTTCGGTTCCCGCTCGCGCTACACCGCCGTCACCATCGACACGCCCTGCCGGCCGATCGTGTCCGACCTGATGGCCGGGACCTCGGGCCTGATGCCCGCCATCGACTACGAGACGGCCGGGCTCACGATCTTCGTCGGCTTCAACCCGGTGGTGAGCCACGGGCACACGACATCGGTCCCCGACCCGGTGCACCGGGTACGGCACCTGTCGGCCGCCCCCCGTGAGCTGTGGGTGGTCGATCCTCGCCGCAGCGAGACGGCACGCCTCGCCTCCCGGCACCTCGCGCCACGCCCCGGCACGGACTTCGTCCTGTTCGCGCACCTCGTGCGGGAGCTGCTCGGCCCCGATGGTGGCGCCGACCACGACTACCTGGCGCGCCACGCCGTGGGGGTCGAGGCCCTCGCCGCCGCCGTGGCCCCGTTCGACCGTGAGCGCGTCGTCGCCGAGACCGGCCTCGACGGCGCCGACGTCGACAACCTCCTCGCGGCCATCCGGCGCCACCGGCGGGTGGCGGCGATGACCGGCACCGGCACCACCATGGCGCGCACCGCCACGGCCACGGAATGGCTGCTGTGGTGCCTCGGCGTCGTCACGGGCAGCTACGAGCAGCCCGGTGGGCTGTGGTTCAACCCGGGGTTCATGCGCTGCTTCGACCGGCGCGACATCCGCCCGAGCCCCGCCACCCGGGTCGAGTACCCCGGCGCGCCCAGCCGGCCGGACCTCCCCGGCTTCTACGGCGAGTACCCGAGCGGTGCCCTCGTCGACGAGATCGAGGCCGGGAACCTGCGGGGGCTCGTCGTGATCGGGGGCAACCCCGCCAACGCCCTGCCCGGCGGCGCCCGCCTCGACGCGGCCCTCGCGTCGCTCGACCTGCTGGCCGTGATCGACGTCGTCGACACCGACACCACGGCGCTCGCGACCCACGTGTTGCCCAGCACCGGCCAGCTCGAGCGCGCCGACGTGCCCGACTACGTCGAGCAGTACTACCCGGGGGTGGCGAGCCAGTACACGCCGGCGGTCCTGGCGCCCGGCGCCGACCGCAAGCCGGTCTGGTGGATCTGCGCGCAGATCGCCCGTCGCCTCGGCACCGAGGTGCTCCCCGGCGGTGCGGACCCGGACGCCGTCGGGGAGGACGACCTGCTCGCGTCGTTCTGCAGCCGTGGACGCATGTCGTTCGACGAGCTGCGTGCTGCGCCCACGGCCGTCGAGGCCGAACGGGTGGTGCGGGGCTGGGTGCACGAGCGCGTGCTGCCCGAAGGCCGGTGGCGCGTCGCCCCGACCGAGTTGGTCGCCGAGCTGGAACGGCTCTCGACCCCGGTCGGCGGGTCGCCCGCTGCGGCCGACCTGCCCCTCGTGCTCGTGCCGCGTCGGCTGATGCGGACCATGAACTCCCAACTGCGCGGCGTCGCGGCGCCCGGTGGTCGCCCCGAGCAGCCGCTGGTGCTCCTCAACCCGGACGACGCAGCGCAGTACGGCATCGCCGACGGGGACGCCGTGGTCGTCCGCTCCGCACACGGCGCCACCTCCGGCGTCGCCCGGGTGGACGAGGGCATGCTGCAGGGCGTCGTCTCCCTGCCGCACGGGTTCGTCGCCACCCGGGTGGGGGCGCTGCTCTCCGGGTCCGGAGCGGACCCGTTCACCGGCATGGTGCAGCAGTCCGGGGTGCCGGTCGCGGTGACGCGGGCCCCCTGAGCCGGACCTCACGGCCCGGCCGGGGGTTCAGCCGGCGAGCACCGCGTCGATGGCGTGGATGAGCCCGTTGTCCGCCTCGATGTCGGCCTCGACCACGCGGGCCGAGCCGTCGAGCGTGAGGTCGGCGCCGTCCACCTCGACCGTGATCGGACGTTCGGCACCAGTGACCACGCTCTCCGCAACGGCCAGGTAGTCCGAGGAGAGCCGTGCGCCGAGGACCACGTGCCCGAGGAGGAGGTCGGTGAGCGCAGCCCGGTCGGCGAGCAGCTCGTCGAGCTGATCCTCCGGGACGGCGGCGAAGGCCTCGTCGGTGGGGGCGAAGACCGTGAGGTTCTCCGCCGCGGCGAGATCGTCGGCGAGACCGGCCGCCTCGACCGCTGCGAGCAGCGTGGTGAACCGACCGTCAGCGGTGAGCACGTCGACCACGGTGCCGGAGCCCTGCGGGGGGGCGGTGGTGGGCGGTGCCGGCGGCGTGGTCGGGGTGGTCGGGGCGGGCGCCGACGTCGTGGACGTGGAGCTCCCCGGGGCGGTCGTCGCCGTCGTCGACGTGGCCGTCGTCGTGGTCGTCGTGCTCTCGGTGCCGCCCATGCCGGCGGCGAGCGCCTCCTGGATGGCGATGAGGGTGGCGATGTCGATCGTGCCGGTGGGCTCGAGGCCGAGGTCGGACTGGAGACGGGCGAGGGCCACGCCGAGCTCGTCGGTCCACACCCCGTCGATCGGTCCGGACCAGTAGCCCAGGCCGGTGAGGAGACCCTGGAGTGCCTTCACCTGCGAGGCCGACTGACCGGTGAGCAGTTCGGCGAGCGCCGCCTGGCTCGCCCGGTCCATCAGCCCGGTGACCGGGAGCCCGGCCTGTTCCTGGAGCGCCTTCACCGCGGCGACCGTCTCGGGGCCGTAGATGCCGTCGATGGGACCGTCGTAGAAGCCGGCCGTCTGGAGATCGGTCTGGAGCGCGGCGACGTACTCGACGATCTGCGGGATGACGTTCTCGAGGTCCTCGACGCAGCCGGCCTGTGCGAGCACGATCAGCCACGAGATCTGGAGCTCGTACGCCGCGGACGACACCTCGATCACCGCCTGGTCGAGCGGGGTGTCGTCGGCCACCGAGGCGAGGGTGTCGGCGAACCGCTCCTCGGACGTCTCGAGCCGCTCGATCGCCTCGGCGGACACCGCGACCTCGAGCTCCGGATCGACGGTCTCCTCCGCCTCCTCGGCGGCGGCGATGGCCGCGCGCAGGTCCTCCGCCGCCGCCTCGACCTCCGCCCGGCCTTCGGTCAGCGCCTCGCCGTCGGTGCGGACGTCGCCCACGGTCACGCCGGTGTCCTCGAAGAGGCGGCCGTACTGGTCGAGCGCCGCCACGTACTCGCTGCTCGCCTCGCAGAAGGCGACCCGTGCCTCCTCGACGGACGGCGCTGCGGCCGTGTCGTCGTCCCCGCACGCGCCGGCGAGCAGGGCGAGCGCGAGCCCGCCTCCGATGATCTGGGCGCCAATTCGCACTGCAGTCCTCCTGCGACGTCTGCGGGGGTCAGTCAACCGTCCACCGACCTCCGCCACCTCACCCTTGACGGGTGATCTCCAGGGTTCACCCGGCTCGGGCGAGCCGCCGGCACCCGCCGATCGGCAGGATGTCCCCGTTCGGCCGGCGCACCGGTGAACCGACTGAAGGAGGGGCGATGGCGGCCCCGGCAAGACCGCACGTTCTCCCGTCCTGGCGACCGGGCCCGACCCGGGACGCCGTCCTCGCGTTCCTGGCGTCCAGCGCGGACATCCCCGAGGAGGACCGGGTCGCCGTCCTCGACAACGACGGGACGCTCTGGTGTGAAGAGCCCCAGTACGTCCAGCTCGGCTTCTTCCTCCACGAACTGGCGACCGCGGTGGCGCAGGATCCGACGCTCGGCGAGCGACCCGAGTACGCCGCGGCACTGGCGTGGGACACCCGGGCGCTGGGTGCGCTCGGTCTGGAGCGCGTCGGTCTCGCCCTCGCGGAGCTCTTCGGCGGACAGACCCCGGAGGTCTTCGCCGGACGGGTCCGGGCGTACGTCGGGGCGGCGCAGCACCCGACGCTGGCCCGCCGGTGGCGCGACGCCGTGTACCAGCCGATGCTCGAGCTCCTGGAGGCGCTCGACGCCCACGGGTTCTCGAGCTTCATCGTCACCGGCGGCGGGACCGAGTTCGTCCGTGCGATCAGCTGGGACCTCTACCGGGTGCCCGCCGAACGGGTCATCGGCACCCACATCGGGTACGAGTACCTGGTCGGGGAGGGTGGACCCACGCTCGTCCGGACGGCGACGCTCTCCGGGGAGGTCAACGAGGGTGCGGCCAAGGTCCGGCTGATCCAACAGCACGTCGGCCGTCGGCCGGTGTTCGCCGCCGGGAACTCCGCCGGCGACGCGGAGATGCTCGTCTGGACGTCGACCGGCGCCCGACCGTCGCTGTCGCTCGTCGTGGAGCACGACGACGCCGAGCGGGAGTTCGCGTACGAGGGGAGCGAGGCCTCCACCGGTCGACGGGTCGCGATGCGCGAGCTCGCCCGGCGTGAGGGCTGGACCGTGGCGAGCATCCGCGACGACTGGGCGACGGTGTTCCCCGCATGAGCCGCAGATCTCGCCCGGATGGGGTGGTGCGACGGACTCGTCGGCGTACCAGCATCGGCCCGATGCGCGGTCGGAACCTTCTCGTCCTGTTGGTGGTCCTCGGTGCGACGGTGGGTGCGTGCGCGGACGACGAAGGCGGGATCAGCCTTCCCTCGATCACGCGTCCGGGCGCGACCCAGCCGCCGGAGGTCGCACCGCCGGAGACGGAGCCTCCTGCGACCGCTCCGCCGGAGACCGCGCCTCCGGAGACCGCGCCTCCGGAGACGGCACCTCCGGAGACGGCACCGCCGGAGACCGCGCCGCCGGAGACGGCACCTCCCGCGACGGAGCCTTCCGCCACGGCGCCTCCGGAGACCGAGCCACCCGTGGTGGAGCCTCCGGTGACCCAGCCTCCGGCCGAGGAGGAGGACGACGGTGGGACGGGGTGGCTGCCGTGGGTGCTGGCGTTCGCCGTGCTGGCCATCGGCGGCATGGCCCTGCTGGCCCGTCGTCTGAAGCCGACCGCCGTTCCCACACCGCCGTGGCCGGACCGGGCCGGCCGCCTCGTCGAGGACGCCGACCTCCAATCGGTCCAGATCGCCGCCTTGACACCGGAGGGGCTCCGGGTCGCTGCGCCGGTGCACGCCGCTCGCCTGGCCGAGCAGACGGTCGCGCTCGACGAGCTGCTCGCGTCGGCGCCGGATCCGGAGTCCGAGCAGGCGCTCGGGCAGCTCCAGGGGCCGCTCAGCCAGTTGTACGCCGCCGTCGACGCAGTGGCACTGATGCCGGCCGGTCCCACACCTGAAGCGGCGGAGTGGGTGCGCTCCTCGGCCGCCGGCCTGCACTCGGTGGTGACCACCACGCGGCTGCGCCTCCGCATCGCCCCGCCGACCCCCGACCCGGGTCCGTCGTGACTGCGGCACCCGATCCCGAGGTGGCGTCGAGCCGGTTCCGCAGTCTCGCCGCGGCCTCCCGTTCGGTGGAGGCGGCGGCGCTGGCCGGGCTGGTGTACACGGTCTGCTGGATCGTGGCGCGGTCGCTGCTCCTGCGAACCCCTGCGGGGGACGATCCCGGGCTGGCCGCCTGGTACGAGGATCCGGCGAACCAGCGGCTCACGCTGACGGCGTTGAACTTCCTGTCCGTCGGCTGCGTGGCGTTCCTCTGGTTCGTCGCGGTGATCCGGCGGCGGGTCGGGAGCCGGGAGAACCCCTTCTTCGGGACGGTGTTCCTCGGGAGCGCCCTGGTGACCACGGGCCTGTGGTCCGTCGGAGGGCTCCTGTTCGCGGCACCGGCGCTCGACGCCTACCTCAACGGCGCGTCGCCCACCGCTGCGAGTGCCTCCACCTGGCAGGCCGTCGGCCACGCGGCGTTCACCGTCGTCGCCGTGCGCTTCCAGGCGGTGTTCCTCATCTCGGGAGCGACCGTCGCGCGGCTGTCGTCGGTGATGCCGCGCTTCCTGGTGGTGGCGGGGTACGTGGCCGGGTTGGTCCTCATGCTCGCGCCGCTCCCGTCCGAGACGGTCGCCTGGGTCTTCCCGAGCTGGGTCGGGCTCTCGAGCGTCATGCTGCTCGTCCGGCACCGCTCGATCGAGGCGGCGGTCCGGACGGACGGCTGAGCCGGGCGCTCAGACGAGGTCGCCTCTCCCCGGCCAGTCGGTGTCGGACGGCGGTCCCGATGGCCCAGCGGGCCGGCGCAGCATCCAGCCCACGCCGACGCCCAACAGGAGCAGGGTGAGGCCGATCGCCGCCCAGGTGAGGGCATCCGCGGGGTCGGTCCCGTCGTCGTCGCCGGACGCATCCACCGCAGTGGGCTCCTCGGACCCGGTCGACTCGTCGGGAACGCCGTCGTCGCCGGCATCCTCGGGAACGGTCGTGTCCGCGGGCTCCTCCGGCTCCGTGGTCGTGGTCGTGGTCGTGGTCGTGGTCGGATCCTCCGGGACGGTGGTCTCGGGCGGTTCCTCCGGCGGTGGGACGCTGCTCGAGGAGGCGCCCGGGTCGGGCTGCTGCCCCTGGGCCGCGGCGACGGCGGGCGTGCCGAGACCGGCGAGCGTCAGCAACGCCACGAGCACTGCGATCGTCCGCCCACGCGAGGCGGCACCGCGTCGTCGCGTCGGCTCAGACCGGGGTCGCACGGTCGGTCCTTCCATCGTCCCCCTCCTCCTCGTGCTCACGGTCGGAGCCGTGCGGGTCGCCGACACCCTCCCCGCCGGTCCGTCGCAGCTCGATCCACCGCCGCGCGTCGTCGAAGGCGCGGCGCGTCGTCTCGCCGAGGAACACGGTGCTGCGGTACAACCGCTCGGGCCCGATCATGTCGACCGTGCCCGTGAGGACCAGCTGCCGTTCCACGCGGTCGCTGTCGGTGACCACCGCCAACCTGCTGTCGACCTCTCGCAGGGATCCGGCGTACTCGCCGAGCACGTTCATGATCGTGGAGCCCGCGTCGTCCGCCCCGCGGATCCGCAGGACCACGACGGCGTTGCGGGACTCGGGGGTGACGTTCGGGAGCTGGTCGCGCAGCGCATGGGCGGACGCGAAGAAGATCGACCCGAAGGGCTGGAGCACGATCACCTCCCCGGGCGGGACGTTCTCGGGGGGATCCATGAGCTCGACGCGGCCGTCGTCGTGGATGAAGAGGCGCTTCGTGACCAGCCGGCTCGACTGCCCGGCGACGAAGAGGATGACGGAGATCCCCACGCCCACGAGCACGGAGTACTGCAGGGGGATGACCATCGTGAGCAGGAGCGTGATGCTCATGACCGTGAGGGGCACCCGGCCGGTCCGGGCGACGGAGAGCACCCGGGCGGGCTTGATGATCGAGTAGCCGATGACGATCAGCAGGCCGGCCAGCGAGGGCATGGCCACGTACCGGACCACGTCGGCGAGCAGCAGGATGATGGCGGCCATCACGCCGCCGCCGATGAGCAGCGCGGCGCGGGACCGTGCCCCTGCGCTGACGGCGAGCGAGCTCGCCGACATGGAGCCGCCGACCGGGATGCCCTGGAACAGTCCCGACAGGATGTTCCCGGCGCCCTGGCCGATGAAGTCCTGCGACGTGTCCGACGGCGTTCCGTCCTCGTTCGGGAAGCCTGCCGAGACGCCGGCTCCCTGGACCAGACCCACGAAGGCGAGCGATGCCGCGGGGACGATGAGGGCGGGGATGTCCCGCAGCACCGGAGCCGTGATGAACGGGAGCGCCCTGGGGACGTCGACGATGTCACCGATGATCTCGACCTCCCACCCGACGGCCTCGAAGACCGCGGCGAGCGCCGAGCCCGCCACAACGGCGACCACGAACCCGAGCGCTCCGACCCGGGTGTTCAGGAGCAGGACGATGAGGACGATCGTGACGACGCCGACGGTGAGCGTGGGGAGGTCGATCTTCCAGAAGTTGAGGAGGGTGTTGACGGCACGGACCAGGCGGTTGGAGCCGTCGGCGGCGTAGCCGGTGAAGTCCCGGAGCTGGCCGAGCACGATGTTCACGCCGACCGCGGTGATGAAGCCGGTCATGACCGAGTTGGAGACGAACCGCAGGAAGCTGCCCAGACGGAGGACCCCGGCCACGATCATCACGAGACCGGTGGCGATCGACAGGGTGAACAGGGTCCGTCCGGGATCGGGTCGGCCCGCGAGATCGACGTCGGCGACGATGATCGACATCGCCCCGGTCGCCTGCACGGTCATGAAGGTGGTGCTGGTGAAGAGGGCGCCGCCCACCATCCCGTAGAGGTAGGCGTAGAGGCCCCAGACCGGGTTGACGCCGGCGAGCAGCCCGCTGGCCAGCCCGTCGGGGACGCTCTCGACGCCGAGGACGAGGCCCGCCATGGCGTCGTCCTTGACCGTGTCGCGGCGCGCGAGCGAGCGCGGCCGGAAGACCGGGAAGCGGGTGAGGCCGGGCGGGAGCCGACGCACCGTCAGCCGGCCTTCTCGTTCCCGGGGGTGACCGCATCGACGGCCGGCTGCGCTCGGATCATCGATGCCTCCCTTCGGTCCTCGTCCGAAGACTGGCGTGCCGCGGCCCTGTCCGGCTCATCCGATCCGGGTGATCCGCCCTCGGGCCGGGTCGATCAGTCACGGAGCAGCTCGCGGAGGTTGATGAGCAACAGCGCAGCCGCAGCAACGGCGAGCGGCACGGCGACGGCGAGTCGCCAGTCCCGGATGAGTGCCGTGGCGATGGCGAGCGCCACGACGAGGACCAGGACGAACGCTCCGGCCAGGAGCGTGAACCGCACGAACTGCTTGCGTGCCAGTGCCTCGAGGGCGAAGAGCAGGAGGACCGCTTCGGCACCGGTGGTCGCCACCGTCCATCTGGGCTGGAGCACCATCGCGACGGCCACGCACAGGACGAACGAGCTGCTCACCGCCGACCAGATGGCCAGCACGCGCCGTCGGCCCTTCGTCTCGGCGGGCAGTGGCACCCTGCGGTGCCGGAGGTGGTCGTGGGGGCCGGTGACGGGTAGGGGCCGGTCCACCCGTCGGGTCAGGACGAGTCGCTCGTCGTGGAGGGCGACTCGCTCGACGGCGAGTGCGGCGAGTGCGGCGTCCTCGGCGGCGGGCACGGTCTCTCCGCTCGCCACCGTGGCACGGAGGCGGTCCTGGTGCGCATCGATCCTGGTGTCGAGCTGTTCGACCTCCTGCTCGATCTCCGCCAGCCGTCCCACCAGAGCGGCGGCGGCCGAGGCGGCGTCCGGTGGGATCTTTCGCAACCCCGCCCAGCCGACCGGGTCACCCCAGGATGCCCGGACCCGGGTGGACCGTTCGTAGCGCGGGCCGGCGGGCCCCCGCTCGCCGCCGAAGGGGTCCTGGGTGTCGTTGCCCCAGAGGCCGCGGTAGTGGAGCACCCAGGGGGTGGTGTCGTCGATGAGCACCGGCTCCCACGGTCGGTCCTGCCCTGGCCCCAGCGCCGTGCCGTCGCCGCGCGAGTAGTCGACGTAGGGGATCGACAGCCCCGCCTGCTCCTGCTCGCGGGTCCAGGGGAGCAGGACGCGCGAGATACGACGCGTCGCCGTGAGCAGAGGGGCGAACGCCGGCGCGTCGTGGGTGGTGAGGTACTCGCCTGCGAGGTAGGCGCCGCTGTGGGAGCCGAGCCCGGGGTGGATGACCACGTGCTCACCGTCGACGGTCACGTCGGGGTCGTCCCACCGGCGGCGGAGGTCGTCGCCGACCTCGTCGTGCGCCGACGAGACCACCCAGGCCGGACGGAGGTCGTGGTCCTCGCCGACGAGGTAGATGGTGACCTGCTCCCAGTCCGCCTCGTGGTCGTTCACGCCGAAGACGCGGCTCCGCCAGTCGTTGAACACGTAGAAGAACCAGTACTGCAGGACCGTGTAGCCGCCGTCGCGGACCACTCGTCCGTAATAGGGGTGGTGGTCCGGGCGCATCAGGGTCCGGTACTGCGTCTCGGCCGCCGCCTCCGTGCCCGACGCGTTCTTCCCCCGGAACATCAGGCTGGCGCGGCTGAGCGCGTCGAGCCCCCGACTGAAGACCCCCACACGGGCGAGCCGGCTCGCGTCGTGGAAGCGCGGTCGGTCGCTGCGGAGCCGCCACTTCGCGACCTGGACCCGGGTGAACGGTGCGTCGACGAACCGCAGGAACTGCCCTGGCCGCGGGTGGTCGGCGCCGAGCTCGGCGAGCCGATCGATGGTGAGCGAACCCTTCGGTGCGATCACCGCCCGCCGGCGGTTCGGACCGCTCTTCAGCAGTTCGCAGCAGCGCACGTACTCGTCCACCGCCGCAGGCAGGAACAGTTCGCCCTTGTTGAAGCGAAGGATCGGCTCGAACCGCCGCAGCAGGGCCAGGTCCGTCTCCTCGCCCGTCATGGGGTCCGGCCGACGAACGGGGCCGAGGCGAGGAGGTCGAGGCCGAGCCGCCGGGAGAGCGTGCGCGCCACGAGCCCGCCGCGCACACTGTTGCCGGCGGCGTCCAGCGGCGGCGAGACGGTGCCGAGGCCGCCCTTGCCGGGGGACACGGTGACGATGCCGCCGCTGATGCCGCTTTTGGCCGGCAGGCCGACGTCGTGGAGCCAGTCACCCGAGGTCTCGTAGAGGCCGGCGGTGATCATGGCCGCGAGCACGGCGTGGCACACGTCCTGACCGACCACGCGGTCCCCGGTGATCGGGTTCACGCCGCCGTCCGCGAGGGTGGCCCCCATCACGGCGAGGTCGAAGGCGCTGACGGCGAGGCAGCACTGTCGGGTGTAGGTGTCGAGGGCGGCGGCGGGGTCGCCGTGGATCGCTCCGCGTTCGGCGAGGAGCGCCACGAGCTCCCGGTTCCGGAGGTTGCTCGCCGACGCGGACTCGTAGGTCCCCTCGTCGACCGCGAGGTCGCGGCCGGCGAACCGGGCGAGCCCGTCGGCGATGTGACGCCACCGTTCCTCGGGGGTGCGGCCGGGGACGAGGCTCGTCGTCGCGATGGCGCCGGGGTTGACCATCGGGTTGGTGCGCCCGTCGGGGCTGCGCTCGACCGCCTCGGTGGCGTTGAAGGGCAGCCCGGTGGGGTTGGCTCCGATCCTCGCCCGGGCCGCGTCGACGCCGAGGGCTTCGCACACCAACGCGTACACGAAGGGCTTCGCGACGCTCATGATCGTCACCTGCGCCTCGGTGTCGCCGGCGGATGCCGAGCGCCCGTCGACCCCGACCACGGCGATGCCGAACAGGTTCGGGTCGGCCTGGGCGAGCGCCGGGTACACCTCGGACACCGTGCCGGCGTCGAGGTCGCGGAGCTCCTCGTAGGCGGCGTCGACCCACCGGGCGACGGTGCCGGGCGGGGGGAGGTTGCCGGTGGAGACGAAGTCGGTCGTTGCGACGGGGTCGTCGGTGGAGACGTGGGCGTGCGGCTCGCCTGCGTCGGGGGTGTGGCTCACACGGGGGCTCCGGGACCGAGGGGGATGCCGGCGAGGAACCAGAGCACGAAGAACAGCGTCCAGACGATGGTCAGGGCGACGAAGTACGGGAGCATCAGCGCGATGACGGTCCCGATGCCGGAGCGCTTGTCGTACCGGGCGGCGAAGACCACGATCAGCGGGAAGTAGGCCATGATCGGCGTGACGATGTTGATCGGCGAGTCGGCCACGCGGTAGGCGGCGAGCACGGTCTGGGGCTCGATCCCGAGGCGCAGGAACAGCGGGATGAAGATCGGCGCGAGCAGGGCCCACTTGGCGATCGCCTGCGGCATGATGATGCCGATCACGAGCGTGATCGCCATGGCGATGAGCAGCAGCCAGACGTCGGCGATGGTGGACCCCGCGATCAGGTCGCCCAGCTTCACCGCAGCGATCTGCGGGATGTTCGAGTAGTTGAAGTAGGCGATGAACTGGGCGATGAGCAGGAACAGGAACAGGAGCCCTGCCATGCCCGCCCACGCCGCGGTGATCGCGCCGATGATCTCGTCGCTGGTGCGCAGGGTGCCGGCGCCCCGCCCGTAGCCGAGGCCGGCGGCGAGGAACAGCACGGCGATGATCACGATGAGGCTGTCCATGAACGGGGACGTGCCGATGATGCTGCCGGTGTCCGGGTGGCGCAGCGGTGCCCCGGACGGGATGGTGAGGGCGAGGATGACGGCGAGGGCGCCGAGGAGGCCGATGCCGGCCCAGCGGAGCCCCTTGGCGTCCTGTTCGGGGGTGATGCCCTCGAAGGTGTTCGGCTGGTCGCGGAGCTCGTCACCGCTGGGGGCGAAGCCGGCGTCGTAGGCGCCGAGGCGGGGCTCCACCAGGCGTGCGCTCACCACGGCCAGCAGGATCGTGAGCACGATCGTGGAGCCGATCCCGAAGTAGAGGTTGTCGGTGATGCCGATGGTCCGGCCCGGCTCCACCAGGGCGATGGCCTCGTTGGTGATCTCGGTGAGCACGGCGTCGGGGGGGGTGATGAGGAAGTTGCCGCCGAACCCGCCGGCCACTCCGGCGAACGCCGCGGCCATCCCGGCGAGCGGATGGCGTCCGACGCTGTGGAACGCAGCGGCGCCGAGCGGGATGAGCACGAGGTAGCCGGCGTCCGAGGCGATGCTCGAGACGACCCCCAGCCCGACGATGATGTAGGTGAGTGAGGCGGGGGAGGAGACCTCGACGAGCTTCCGGATCAGGGAGCTGATGAGGCCGGAGCGTTCCGAGACGCCCACGCCGATCATCACGATCAGGATGATCCCCATGGCGGTGAAGCCCATGAAGTTCCGCACGAACGACGTGAACAGGAATCGGACCCCGTCGGCGGACAGCAGGCTCTCGACCTCGGCGGTGTTCTGGGTGAGCTCGTACTCCTCGGCGTCGACCCGCTCAGTCGGGAGCGTCTCGCCCGGCAGCACCGAGCCGATGTCGAGCTCCTCCACGCCCTGGGCCGGCGGTTCCACCACCTGGTAGGTGGCGCTCCACCCCACCCAGGCGAGCACCTGCGAGAGCAGGATCAGGCCGACGCAGAGCCCGAGGAACAACACCGCTGGATGCGGCACCTTGTTCCCCACCCGCTCGATGACGTCGAGGACGCGCTGGAGTGCACCGCCGCCCTGTGCGCCTTCGGCGTCTCCGCCCGTGTCGGGGGTGGTCTCGGTCGCGCTCATCGGGTACCTGCCTCTGCGGCTGCGTGGAGGACGGCGGCCACCGCCGCAGTGACCTTGCGGCCCGTGGGGAGGTGGAGGAACTCGTTGGGGCCGTGCGCGTTGCTGTTCGGGCCGAGCACGCCGGTCACGAGGAACTGGGTGCCGGGGAACCGTTGGCCGAGCATCGCCATGAACGGGATGGTGCCGCCCTCGCCGAACTGCAGCGCCGGGGCGCCGAAGTAGCGGTCCGACGCGGCCTGCAGCGCGTCCTCCAACCACGGCGCGGTGGGTGGCGCCGCCCACCCCCACGCGCCGGCTCCGCCGCTGAAGGTGACCTGCGCGCCGTGGGGCGGATCGGTGGTGAGTGCCCGTTCGAGCGCCGGGAGCACGACGTCGGGGTCGACGTGGGGCGGGATGCGCAGCGACAGCCGGAGGGTCGTCTCCGGTCGGAGGACGTTGCCGGCCCGGGCGGTGGGGGGCAGGCCGTCCTGGCCCACCACGGTCAGCTGGGGCCGCCAGGTGGTGGCGAGCAGCGCCTCGAGCGGGTCGTCCCCGGTGACCGGATCGACGCCCGGGGTCAGCGGCGCCTCGGCCACACGTCCGGCGCCGACCCGCGCCGCGGCATTCGCGAGCGCGGCGTGCGTCTCGGCGGGCACCTCCGTCCACGCCTCGGGGAGCAGCACCCGCCCGTCGGCGCTGTCCTCGATCCGCTCGAGCAGCCGGCGCAGGATGCGGAACCCGTCGGGCACGAAGCCGCCGTAGCCGCCGGAGTGCAGGCCCTCCTCGACCACCCGGACCGTGAGGTTCCCCGCCGCCATGCCCCGCAGGGACGTGGTGATCCACAGGTGCTCGTAGTCCGCCGCCCCCGAATCCAGGCACACGATGAGCTGCGGGGTCCCGAGCACGCCGGCGAGCTCGTCGACGTAGGCCGGGAGGTCCGGGCTGCCCGACTCCTCGCTCGCCTCGATCAGCACCACGCACCGCGGGTGTGCTCCGCCGGCGGCCTGCACGGCTTCGATCGCACCGAGCGCGGCGAACGGCGAGTAGCCGTCGTCGGCCCCACCTCGGCCGTACAGCAGGTCGCCCTCGAGCACGGGCTTCCACGGCCCGAGGTCGTGCCGCCAGCCCTCCATCTCGGGCTGCTTGTCGATGTGCCCGTACAGCAGCACCGGCGCGGCGGCCTCGGCGCCGGGTGTGGCGGGGATCTCGCACACCACCACCGGCGTGCGGCCCTCGAGGCGGTGGACCGCGACCGTCATGCCGGGGATCGGCCGCTCCCGGCACCACGCCACCACCAGGTCGACGGCGCGGTCCATGTGGCCGTTGGCCGCCCAGTCGGCGTCGAAGGCGGGGGAGAGGGCCGGGATCGCGATGTACTCCGACAGGATCGGGACCAGGCCGGCCCAGAGCCCGGTGGTGGAGTCGTCGACGATCGACAGGTCGAGTTGGCTCATCCGACGCCCGCAATCCGCTCGGGCCGCACCTCGGTGGGTGCGGCGTTCCACGACGACGCACCGACCCCGTTCGGCCGTCCGTCGTCGTCGGACGCGGATGTTAGGTGGTCACCGGGGGCGCTGCGTCCGGCCGCCACCGACCGGGGGGTTCCCGAGGGCACCACGGCGGACGGCCCGGCCGGGGCGCGCTCCCGTGTCCTCGCCGTCGCGCTGGATCACCTCACCGGCGACGACGGTCGCCACGAAGCCGTCGGCGCGTTGGATGATCCGCTTCGCTCCCGCCGGAAGGTCCGCGACGACCGTCGGGTAGCACGGGCCGACCCGATCGACGTCGATCACGTTGAGGTCCGCCCGTCGCCCCTCCGCAACGCGGCCGCGGTCGGTGAGGCCGTACAGGTCGGCGATGTCCCCGGTGAGCATCCTGACCGCGCCGGCCAAGGGGATCCGGGCCCGGCGACGGTCGCGTGCCCAGTAGCCGAGGAGGAAGGAGGGGTACCCGGCGTCGCAGATGAACGAGACGTGCGCGCCGCCGTCGCCCAGCCCGAGGATCGTTCCCGGGGTCTGCATCATCTCGAGGCTCGAGTCGAGGTTCCCCTCCGTGTACCCGCTCATGATGAAGTGCACGAGGCCGGAGCCGTCGCGGGCGAGCACGGCGTCGTAGAAGAGCTCGGCGACGGGCGTCCCCGTCCGCTCCGCCGTCGACGCCAGGCTCTCGGCGGGATCGGGCTCCATCCGGTCGGGGGTGGTCAGCGGGAACAGCGAATCGGCCCGCGTGAACAGCCAGTGCGATGCGACCTCGGGTGCGATGGCGGCTCCGTCGAGGAGGATCCGTCGGCGCACCTCGGGGTCGGCCATCCGCCGCGCCCGCTCGGCCGGAGGCAGGTGGCCGATCTCGCGGTAGGCGGGGCGGGAGGCGAAGGGGTGGATCGTGTCCAGCCCGAGCAACATGCCCTGCCGTCGACAGCCGACCATCGGGTGCAGGCGGGCCCCCGCGGCGTTCTCGCGCTCGACGTCGCGGGCGTAGGAGCTCCACCCGCCTTCGACGGTGGCGGCACCGAACCCGAAGGTGAAGGGCAACCCGGTCTCCCGGGAGAGCCTCGACATCCACGCGATCTCGTCGCCCCAGGATTCCGGGGCGTACCCCATCGCGGTGGGCAGGATCAGCGCGAAGACGGTGTCCGGTGACCCCTCCCGGGCCGCACGTCCCAGCGCGAAGAGCTCGTCCTCATCGGCGAAGGTGCCCGGGACCGGCCGTCGGTCGGCGGCCGTGTGCAAGGGCAGACGGTTGGTGGAGATCCCGATCGCGCCTCCCTCGATCCCGCGTCGCACCAGCGATGCCATCCGGTGCAGGTCGTCCGCCGTGGCCGGCTCGTTGTCCGCGCCACGGTCGCCCATGACGTAGGCCCGCAGGGGTCCGTGGGCGATCTGGACCCCCACGTCGATGGCGCGCGGCACGCGGTCGAGCGCGTCGAGGTACTCCTCGACGCTCTCCCAGTCCCAGCGCATGGCGGCGCGCAGCGACGCACCGGGGATGTCCTCGACGCCCTCCATCAGGCTGATGAGCCAGTCCCGCCGGTCCGGGGCCACGGGGGCGAACCCCACCCCGCAGTTGCCCATGACCACCGTCGTGACGCCGTGCCACACCGACGGGGTCACGAGGTCGTCCCAGGTCACCTGACCGTCGTAGTGCGTGTGGGGATCGATGAAGCCCGGCGTCACCACGAGCCCGGCGGCGTCGATCTCCTCCCGGCCTGGGGCGTGGACCCCCCCGACACGGCTGATGCGCCCGGCGTCGACCGCAACGTCCGCTTCGACGGGTTCGGTCCCCGTGCCGTCGACGACGAGTCCGCCCCGGATCACGAGATCGTGCATCGCCCACCCTCCCTCTGCTGTGCGCCTTCGTCTGCCTCAGTCGTCGGGCCCGAGTCGCGCCGACACCGCGTCGCGCCAGGCCTCGACCTCGGCACGAGCGTGCTGCGCGGCGCCGCGCCGTGCCTCGGGCTCCGCGGCGTACCGCTCGTGCGCCATGGCGACGAGCCGTGCCACCTGCGTCGCGTCGAACGTGAACCGACGCTCGATGTGGTGGACCTCGGCGACCACGGTGCCGTCGTGGTGGAGGTCGAACGTCCGATAACCCGGCGCGGGCCTGCCGGTGTAGGTCGACGGCGCGAGGTACACGGGAACCCCGTCGAGGTCGTGTTCGGCGGCGACGTGCACGTGCCCGGCGGCGATCGCACGGACCCGGTCGTCGCCTGCGAGCACGGCACGGAGGTCGGCACGCACGAGCGTCTCGTGCGCTTCGAGGCGCTGCCCGACCGGAGGATGGTGGATCCACACGAAGACGTGGGCGGCGTCGCTGGCGGCGAGCACGGCGCGCAGTTCCGCCGCGTCGGTGGGTTCGATCTCGCCCCATTCGGTGTTGCCCGTTCGGACGTAGAGGAACTCCCACGCGCCGTGGCGGCTGCTCGTCGCGGCGTGGACACCGGTCCCGACCAGGTGGGTGTCGAACGCATCCGCGAGGTCGTGGTTGCCGGGGAGGACCCACACCGGGACCCCCAGCGGGAGGAAGCGCTCGCGCCACCGCTGGTACGCCGCCGGGTCGCCGGTGTCGGCCAGATCGCCCGTGCCCACGAGGACGTCGGGTGCCGGCTCGAGACCGGCGATGTGGTCGAGCACCAGATCGAGGTGGACCATCGGGTCACCCGCGTCGATGTCGGCGAGGAGACCGAGGACGGTCGGCGCACCGGCGGCGGCGGTGACGTGGGTGTCGGTCACCTGGACCACGCGGATGAACGTCGAGTCGGCCATCCCGGCGGACGGTAGCAGCGGTGGCCGAGACAGGTACCCGTGCAACGCCTGACCGGACTGCTGTGCCTCGAACCCCCCGACCCCGGTTCGGCGCGCCGTCACTCGGTGGAGGCGACGCGGAGCTCTTCGGCGGTGACGGCCCTCGGTGTGGTGGTCACGTACCCGCCTTCGGCCGTACCGAGGACGAGGCCGCCGCACTCGATGAGGATCGAGCCGGCCCTGCCCCAACGCAGGACGGATCGGGGCAGGTCAGGACTCCGCGGGCGGGAGGTCGCCGGCGTCGAAGGCGGCCACGGCGATCAACGCGGCGTTGACCACGCTGCCGGCAGCGATGCCCGTCAGCGCGTGGAGATCGGCGACGGTGCCCGACTCGCCGAAGCGATCGACCCCGAGCGGGAACTGGCGCACGCCGATCGCCGATCCGAGCCACGCGAGGCTGTGGCTCGCGGCGTCGTGCACGCTCACGACCGGCCGCGACCGCTCACCGGGCGGGAGCAGGTGGTGCAAGTGGCTGGGGGCGCGCACCAGCCGGGCCGCCGCCGCGGACCTGACGAAGCCGGACCGCCAGCTGCGGTAGACCTGGTCGGGCGAGGTCAGGTGGATGACCGTCGCCTGGACGCCCTCGTCGTCGAGCAGCGCGGCGGCGGCGATCGCCTCGGGCGCGGTCGCCCCGGTGGTCACGATGGTGACGCCGGGTCGCCCGTCCTCCGCGCCGTCGACGAGGCGATAGCCGCCCGCGAGGACCTGGCGTCGCAGCTCCTCCTCCCCCAGCCGGGCGTACGCCGCGGCGAACGGCGCCTGGTCGACGGGCCGCGTCGAAAGGCGCAGGTACGTGCTCGAGCCGTCCGGCTCGGACAGGCGAGCGAGCGCGTCGCAGAGCAACCAGTCGACCTCGGTCGCGTATGCGGGTTCGACCGCGGTGAGCCCCGGCAACTCCACCCCGATCGACGGGGTGATCGTGGACTGGTGCGCGCCGCCTTCCGGCGCCAGCGTCACGCCGGCCGGTGTGCCCACGAAGACGAAGCGGGCGTCGTTGTAGAGCCCGTAGACGAGCGCGTCGAGCCCGCGCAGGACGAACGGGTCGTAGACGGTCCCGACAGGTAGGAGGTGCCGGCCGTGGTGCTCGTGGCTCAGGCCGAGCTGACCGAGCAGCATGAACAGGTTCATCTCGCTGATCCCCAGCTCGATGTGGCGCCCGGTCGGCCCTGGCGCCCACCGGAGGAGCCGCCCGGCGCCGCCGTGGTCGTCCCGCTCCCGGTGCGAGAACACCCCGGCCTTGTTGATGAACCCCCCGAGGTTCGTCGAGATCGAGACGTCCGGCGACGTGGTGACGAGCAGCTCGCCGACGCCCGGGACGTCGGCCAGCCCGGCGAGCACCCGCCCGAACGACTCCTGGGTGGAGGTCGCCCCGTGCAGGACCACGGGCCGGGCGGCCGCCGGCACCGGCACCGCCGACCGGGGGACGGGTGGCTCGTTGTTGATCGCCCGACCCACCGCGAGACAGCGTCGCCCTGCCGGCGACCCGGCGTGGAACCGGTCCCACTCGGTCGCTTCGGACAAGCCGACGGCCGACCGCAGCTCGTCGATCTGCGTCGGGGTCAGCAACGCCGCGTGGTTCAACGGGTCCCCGGCGATGGGCAGCCCGTAGCCCTTGATCGTGTAGGCGAACACGACCGATGGCTGGTCGACCGCAGCGTCGCACGACCGGAAGGTGTCCACGAGCAGGCCGAGGTCGTGGCCGCCCAGATCGGTCACCAGCCGTCGCAGCTCGTCGTCGTCGTAGCCGTCGAGGACCCGCACCACCGCCGGATCGGCCCCGTCGGACAGCGTGGTGCGGACATCCCGAGGGTCCAGCGTGAAGAGTTCCTGGTACGCCTCGTTGGACAACGCGTCGATGTGGGTCCGGAGCGCGTCCCCGCCCGGCGCGGCGAGCGCCGCCTGAAGTCGACGCCCGTACTTCGCTTCGGCGACGTGCCAACCGGCGTCGGCGAAGAACCGCTTCAGCCGGGTCGCTGCGATGTCGGGGATCACCCGGTCGAGCGACTGGCGGTTGAGGTCGATCACCATCGTGAAGGTGCCGAGTTCCTGGGTGGCCGGGTCGGCGATCGCCTCCCACACGTGTCCCTCGTCGAGTTCGGCGTCGCCGACGAGCGCGAAGAACCGCGCCATGGGCCGCGGACCGAAGTGGACGTCCACGTACCGGCGGGTGAGTGCCGAGAACAGCGGGGCGACGGCGCCGAGCCCGACGGATCCGGTCGAGAAGTCGGCGACGTCGGGATCCTTGGTGCGCGACGGGTACGCCTGGAGCCCGCCGAGCTGGCGCAGCGTCGTCAGGTAGGAACGGTCGAGCTCGCCGGTCAGGTACTTGATGGCGTGGTAGACGGGGGCGGCGTGGGGCTTCACCGCGACCTTGTCCTCGCCCCGCAGGTGGGCGAACCACAGCGCAGTCATCACCGAGACCATCGAGGCGCACGACGCCTGATGACCCCCCACCTTGAGGTCGCTGTCGCCCCGCCGGTTGGCGTGGTCGATGATGCGGGTCGCGAGCCAGAGCACCCGCTGCTCGATCTCCTGCAGCACGTCGAGGTCCGGCACGTCGAGGTCCGGCACGTGAGGCTCATCCACCGTCGACGACCTCCGGTCCGGTGAGGAGCAGCACCTCGGCGATGGCGCCGCCGGCCAGGCGGTAGGTCGCGAGGACGTGGATGTCGCCGTGCGGACGGCGGACCAGCTCCTCGTCGACGACCCAGGCGCCGGCCGCCACCCGACCGCGGATCTCGACCGGCGCCGACCCGCCGGCGAAGAGGGGCCCGTACTGCGAGCGGATCCAGTCGTGCCCGGCGCCGCGGACGCCGCTGCTGTCCGCGATCGTCGCGTCGGGCGCGTACGTGGCGACGAAGGCCTCGAGGTTGCGCGCGTTGTACGCGTCGACCTGCCGCTGCACGACGGCGAGCGCCTCCTCCCGCGTCATGCCCTCCGCTCCGGTCCCATCCACCGGTCGAACCAGGCGAGCACCCGCGCGGCGAAGTCGATCTGCGCCGGGTACGACCGCACGCCATGCCCCTCCAGGGGGTACTCCACGTACTGCGTGGGGATGCCCTGCAACGACAGGGCGCGATGGAACATCAGGCCCTGCGACGAGGGCGTGATCAGGTCCCGGCTCCCGGTCAGCACGAGGGTCGGCGTCGTCACCCGGTCGGCAGCATCGAGCGGGCTCGGTGCCCCACCACCGATCAGGCGGTCCTGGGCGGCGATGTCGTTCGTGGTCAACCGCATCGACGGCCAATGGGTGACGGGGCAGTACGACACGGCCGCTGCGAAGCGGGCGGTGATCGTGACCAGGTGGGCGGCCATGAACCCTCCGTGGCTGCCCCCGAGGACCCCGAGCCGAGCCGGGTCCGCCAGCCCGGCGTCGACGAGGTGGTCGAGGCCGGAGAGGACGTCCTCGCTCTCCGCACCGCCGAGGTCGCCGATGACCATGGACCGGAAGTGCTCGCCACGTCCCGTGCTCCCTCGCGGGTTGGGGTGGAACACCGCGTACCCCGCGGCGACCAGCAGGTGCGTGTAGGGGTAGCCCATCGACCACCGGTTGCGCCACGCCCAGATCGGGCCGCCGTGCACGTAGGTCACGACGGGGTGCGGACCCGGGCGGTCCGGGGCGGCGAGGAGCCCCTCGATCTCGACGCCGTCCGACGCGTGCCAGCGTGCGACCGTGGAACGTCCCAGCGCGTCGACCGGGGTGCCGGATGGGGACCACCCGGCGAGGGCCCGGGGGGTGCCGTCGTGCCGGTCGAGCACCGCCGGCGCCGGTGGCGTGCGGTACCCCTCGACGACCATCGCGCACGAACCGCCGGTGCCGAGCGCGATCTCCGGGTACCGCTGCCCGCAGGTCAACTCCGTCGACGCCCACGCCTCGGTCACTGCGCCGGAGCCGGCGTCGACCTCGGCGACGACGGTCTCGAGCCCACGTTGGCCGACGACGACCAGCACGTCGGCGTCGACCGGGTGCCATTGCAGGCCGGTGACGTCGAACCCGACGTCGAGTTCGCCGGCCCGACCGGTGGCGACCTCCACGACAGTGACGTCGCCGGCCACGACCGTGCGATCGGAGCACGTCGCCGTCACCACCGCGAACCGGTGCCCGTCGGGATGCCCCGCCGGGAGGCCGACACAGCGACCCGGCGGCGGTCGGAACACCGTCGTGTCGTCCGACGGTGCGGCGAGGTCGACGAGACCGACCGTGGCGTCGAACCACGCCGCCTCATCGGGGCGCGTGGACTGCACCGTGACGATGCGACCCGGCCCGCACCAGGCCGCCTCCCAGGTGGTCGAGCCGGGGGCGGACACGACGACCCATCCGTTCGCCGCACCCTGCTCGTCGACACGGACCACCTGGACCGAGCGCCACCCGCCGAGCGGCTCGTCGGCCATGACGTGGGGGAACCATGCCGGCCCGCGGCCCGACAGGCGTCCTGATCCCTGCGCCCCCGCGGCGTCGGCACCCGGCTCGGCCACCACGGCGAGGAGGTGCACGCCGTCGGGCGACCACGCCAGGTGCTCCACCGTGCCCGTGACCGGCGGCAGGTACCGGAGCGCGCCGTCGACGACGAGGGCGACGTCCCTGCCGACCCGTACGGCCAGGACGGGACCGGCCGGCGCGTAGCGGGGGCCCGAGACGTCGCGGCCGTCCACCTCCACCAGCGTCATCGACCCCGGAACGTCCCCATCGTCGACCGTCAGGAGCGCCACCGCGGTCCGGGCGGGTGCGGCCAGGTCGGTCCGGAGGGTCACGGTGCACGCGACCCGGCGACCGTCGGCGCTGATCGCCGGCTCGCGGGGCTCCATCGGGTCGTCACCGGCGGCGACTGCGGCGAGGTGCGCCTCGACGACGGCCCACCGGGCGGTCCCCCGGAGATCGCCCGGGGACCGGTCACCCGGGCTCATCGATGGCCCGACGCGCCGACGTCGAGCCCGGGCCGGTCGAAGCCGAAGGGGTTGTCGGCCGTGGGGACCCCGTCGGCGAGGTCGGCGAGGCGCCGGCCGATCTCGGGCACGAACTTGAACCCGTGGCCGCTCAGGCCGAGCCCGACGACGATCGGACCGGCTCGGTCGAGCAGGAAGGTGTCACCCGGGTAGGACGCGTACAGGCACGTCGCCGACCGGATCGGTTCGGGTTCCACGCCCGGCACGTTGCGAGCGACCCACTCGACGAGACGGTCCCAGGTCGCTTCGTCGAGCTGCCCCGTCCGGGTGTCGGCGTCGACCTCCGGTCCGGTGTGGTGCTCGCCGATCTTGACGAGGCCGTCGGGTGTCGGGAGTCCGTAGACGCTGGGGTGCTCGCGGAAGATGAACGTCGGCCACGACGGCATCGGGCCGACCGGCCGGAAGAAGGCGACCTGCTCCTGCGTCACCCGCATCGGCGGCAGGGGGACCGGGGCGTCGAGGGCCTCCGCCAACCAGCCAGCGCCCCCCCATGCCCCGCTCGTGACGATGCACACCTCGGCGACGGTCGTCCCGCTCGCATGACGGACCGCGACGCGGCCGTCGGGCAACCGCTCGATCCGCTCCACGGGATCACGGGCGCGCAGCTCGGCTCCGTGGTGCTCGGCGAGCCGGCGCAACGCCGCGAGCGTCCGGTCGGCGTGGACCGTCGCCGCGAGGGGGCTGAACAGCACGTCGTGCTCGAACCGGAAGCCGGGGAAACGGGCCCCGGCCTCGCCGGCGTCGAGGCGCTGCGTCGCGGCGCCCACACGACGGCACTGCAGGGCGAGGGCGTCGAGCTCGTCCGCCGCACCCGTGTCGATCCCGCCGGTCCTCGTCAGCAGGGGCGTCGCGGTGCGCTCCTCCAACGCAGCCCAACCCTCGAGCGAGGCCATCGCCAGCTCCACGTGCACGGCGTCGGTGTAGGGCACCCGCACGATGCGCTCGGTGCCGTGCGAGGACCCGCGATCGTGGCCGTGCGCGAAGCGCTCGAGCCCCACGACCCGGCGCCCCCGCCGGGCCAGCTCGGCTGCGGCTGCGGTTCCGGCCGCGCCGCAGCCGACGACCACCACGTCCGTCGTCTGCGACGGGCCGGCCCGGTCGCTCATCGGTTCCACGCGCCCAGCTCCATGTCGGCCAGCTCGACGAGCAGCCAGGCCAGGGCCAG
The DNA here is from genome assembly GCA_040382135.1 of Acidimicrobiales bacterium. Classification (GTDB taxonomy): domain Bacteria; phylum Actinomycetota; class Acidimicrobiia; order Acidimicrobiales; family JBEIGA01; genus JBEIGA01. The sequence continues at coordinate 19,943 of JBEIGA010000002.1, read as the reverse complement.
CGCCTCGACGACGTCGGCCCCTCCGAACGCCACCGTGCTCGGCCCGATGCGCTCGACGTCGGCGCCCCGGAACCGCTCCATCTGCCGGGCCTGACGGAAGGTGACCAGGTCGAGCTCGATCCGGACCGGCGTCGCGGTGACCACCGGCGCGACGGCGTGGCGCCCGCCCACCGCGCGTTCGGCCGCGGCGCGGATCTCCGGGAGCGTCGCCGCCGCCGGTCGGCAGCGGGCGTTCTGCACCCCGGTCGTCTCCTTGACCGTCACGGTCGCGATGCCCGGGACGAACCGCTCGGCCTCGGCCGCGAGGTGCTGGTCGCCGACGGCCAGCACCACGGGGACCCCGTGGTGGCCCGCGACAGCGGCGGTGATCGCGGTCTCACCGACCGGGACCCCGTTGATCCGGAACTGGTTGATCATCCCGCCGTGCCAGGTGTGCGACAGCAGTCCCTCGGAGCCGGCCATCGCGTGGTAGCCCACGAGCAGCACGCAGTCGAAGGACGCGTCGAGCCCCTCGACCTGGCACATCGTCCGCCCCGACGCCGGACCGCGATGGGCGATCGTCCCGACCGGGAGGTCCTCGACGAGCAGGTTCCGCATCCCCGCGTGGCCGTCGGTGACGAGGACCTCGGTCGCTCCGGCTGCCATCGCCCCCTCCGCCGCCGCGATCACGTCGTGGGTCATCCACCGCCGGGCCCGCTCCCAGTCCGGATGGCCCTTGGTGAGCTCGTCCGCGTGCACGACCCCGGTGACGCCCTCCATGTCCGCGGACAGGAACACCCTCATCGTGCCGGCCCCGCCTGCTCCCCGCGGACGACACGCCCGGGGAACGCGCCCGTGCTCTCGCCGTCGACGAACGTCACCACGCCGGACTTCACCGTCACGCGGTACCCCGTGGCCGTCTGGAGGAGTCGGGTCCCGCCGGCGGGGAGGTCCGCCGCGAGGTAGGGACGGTGGAGGCGGAGGTTGTCGAGGTCGATCACGTTCAGGTCGGCGAGGTAGCCGGGTGCGACGACGCCGCGATCGTGCCAGCCGACGTGGGCCGCCGGCCGCATGGTCTGGTGGTGCACCAGGTGCTCGAGCGGGAGCTTCGGGCCGCGGTCGCGGTCGCGGGCCCACAGCGTGATGCTCGTGGTCGGGAAGGTTCCGTCGCAGATGAAGTTGCAGTGCGCGCCGCCGTCGGACAACCCGAACAGGGCGTTCGGCGCGGTGAGCATCTCCCGGACCGCATCGAGGTTCCCAGCGGCGAAGTTGTTGAGCGCGAAGTAGAAGAGCTCCTCCCCGCCGCCGGCGATCAGCGCGTCGTAGGCGAACTCGTCGGCGGGCCGGCCGGCCTGGGCGGCACGCGCCGCAAGCGATGTCTCCGCCCGCGGCTCGTAGTCGGGCACCTCCGCCATCGGGAAGAGCCGATCGAACCGGGTGGCGACCACCTGGGCGAAACCCCTCGCCGACGTCGCCCGGAACTCCGTCAGGATCTGCGCCCGGACCGCATCGGTCCGCATCTCGTGCACGCGGGCAGCGAGCGGGAGGTGCGCGATCCCCCGGTAGGTCGGCGTCTGCTGGAACGGGTTGGCCGACGCGGACAACCCGAGCACCAGGCCGATCGGACGGCTCGCGACCTGTCCCTTCACGTCGAGCCCCTCGGCGTTGAGGTCGTCGACGAGCGCCATCATCTCCCGCCACCGGTCCGGGGCGGCGTCGACCTGTTCGATCGTGAAGCTCAGCGGGCGCCGGAGCTCACGCGCTAGCCGTCGGAGCAGCGCCATCTCGCGCTCGACCTGCGCCGGGTCCGTCGTCAGGTAGAGGTCGCTGACGAGTTGCACGACGCCGCGCCCCGCCGCCGTGAGCGCCGCCGTGACCCCGAGCAGCTCGGCGGCCGTCGCCGTCATCGTCCCGACGAAGTCGCCGCCGCGGGTGCGGTGCACCTCGGTGCGCGACGTCGCGAACCCGAGCGCCCCGGCGTCGAGCGCCTCCGCCAGCGCGGACCGCATCGATGCGATCTCGTCGTCCGTGGGCACCGCTTCGTGGTCGGCCCCACGATCGCTCATCACGTAGGTGCGTAGCGCGGCGTGGGGGACGTGCGCGCCGATGTCGACCGCGTGCGGCCGCCGGTCCACGGCGTCGAGGAACTCGGGGAAGGTCTCCCAGTCCCAGGGCAGCCCCTCGGCCAGCGCGGACCCGGGGATGTCCTCGACACCCTCGAGCAGGGTGATCAGCCAGTCGTGGCGGTCCGGGCGGGCCGGCGCGAATCCGACGCCGCAGTTGCCCATGGCGATCGACGTGACACCGTTGACCGACGACGGCGCGACGATCGGGTCCCACGTGACCTGCCCGTCGTAGTGCGTGTGGATGTCGACCCACCCGGGGGCGACGATCGCGCCGTCGGCGTCGATCTCGCGCGCCCCGCGCCCCGAGACCTCGCCGACCTCCACGATGCGCCCGCCCCGGACGGCGACCTCGGCGGGCCGGGCCGGCGATCCGGTGCCGTCGACGACCGAGCCTCCGCGTATCACCAGATCATGCATGCCGGGTCCCCGTGTCCTCTCGATCCGGACCGACCGGGTGGTCGGTCCCACATTGCCGTGGCCGCCGTCGGCGGTTCGGCCAATCGTCGGCGCCGGGCGCTGTCATGTCGCACCAACCGGGCCGACCCGCCCGAGGAGGCGCATGCCGGCGAGGATGCGGTCGGCCCGACCGTCCGGGCCGAAGCCGAACACGATGCTGTAGGGCCGGCCACCCAGCTCCACGAGGAACAGCTCGTCGTCCACCGGCTGGAGCTCGGACCACGCCGTCGCCGGTCCGTTCGCAGCGAGCAGCGAGACCTCGAGCCCGTGCGGGCCGCGGCGCACCTCCACGTCGAACAGCGCCGAGCCGTACCGGCCTTCGTAGCGAGCCTGGTCGACGCGCCGATGCGGATCGGGCACGACGTCCGGCGGCTGCTCCAGGCCGTCGAGCCGGCTCGTGACCGCGGTGAAGACGGCGCGGTGGAAGCGCTGGGGCACCCCACCGGTGCACACCAGGGCGAGCACCACACCAGGGTCGGGCGCGATGCGCAGGTAGGCGCTCTGACCGAGCGCGCCCCCGTCGTGCAGCACCACCGGATGGCCCCACCGGTCGTCGAGCACGACCCCGAGGCCCATGGACCGGCCGTGGCGGTGGTCGGGGATCACCCGGGACGGGCGGTGCATGGTCGCGCGGACATCCGCCGGTACGGCCGGCCCGAGACCGGCGTGGGCCTCCCCGAAGCGGAGCAGGTCGTCGACGGTCGCCCACAGCCGCGACCCGGCGGCCGCCATCGACCGTGCACCCCAGATGCGCTCCACGGGCACGTTCCTGCCGTCACCGATCCGCTCGTGGCCGACCGCGAAGCGGGCGCAGACGACGGCGGCGAGGTCGAACGATGCACCGGTCAGACCGAGCGGCTCCAGCACCTGCGCGCCCAGCACGGTCTTGAACGGCGCCCGTTCGACGACCTCCAGGAGGCGACCGAGCACGGCGTACCCGGCGTTGCTGTACCCGAAGCGAGCTCCTGGCAGGGCGTGCAGCGGCGGCAGCGCACCGACGAACCGGGCGAGCGCCTCGTCGGACTCGTCGCCGTCGGCCGGCCACGCGTCGGGCAGGCCCGAGGTGTGGTCGAGCAGGTGCCGGGTGGTGATCCCCGGGGGGACGCCCCCGACGTGCTCGACGACGGGGGCGTCGAGGTCGAGCGCTCCGTCGACTGCACTCGCGACGACCGCGGTGGCGACGAGTGCCTTCGTCAGCGAACCGAGCAGGAACCGGGTGTCGGCGGTGACGGGAACGCCACCGGTGCTCCGGGTGGACCCCACGCTGCGGATCCGTCGCTCGCCGCGCACGCCGACCCCGAGCGCGGCGCCGACGACGCCGTGCGCTCGGGCCAGCCCCTCGAGATCCACGGCGTCGAGATCCACGGCGTCGAGGTCGACGCCGACGAAGGCCCGACCCGTCACGTCGTCCCCGACCGCTCGACCGCCGCGGTGTCGTCGCCGAGGTAGGACGAGACGACGTCGGGGTGCGCGCGGACAGCCTCGGGATCACCCGTGGCGATCACCCGCCCCGCACCCATCGCCACCACCTCGTCGGCGATCCCCATGATGAGCGGGATGTCGTGCTCGATGACGACCAGCGTCGTGCCGGCATCGTCGCGGATGCGCCGCAGGAGGTCCCCGAGGGCCTCGACCTCCCGCTGGGCCAGCCCGGCCGCGGGCTCGTCCAGCAGGAGCACCGTCGGCTCGAGCGCGATCAGGCACGCCAGCTCCGTGATGCGCCGCGTCCCCGTCGACAGCTCACCGACGGCGATGTCCTGCCACGGTTCGAGCCCCATCACCGCGACGAGCTCGCGAGCGGTCGAGTCGCGCATCCCGCGTCGCCGGTCGACCCCCACCGCGGCGCCGAGCGTCGCCGTCGGGAGACTGCGCTCGAGCGCCAGGGTGATCGTCTCCGTGACCGTCAACGACGGGAACAGCGCCGCGTCCTGGAAGCTGCGCACCAACCCGGCCGCCGCCCGCTGCTCCGGCCGCCGCGCGGTGATGTCGACGCCGCGGAACTCGACGGTGCCCCCGTCGGGCCGGGTGAACCCGCCGAGCATCTCGAACACCGTCGTCTTGCCCGCCCCGTTGGCGCCGATCAGCCCTACGATCGACCCGGACCGGACCATCAGGTCGACACCGTCGACCGCCACCAACCCGCCGAAGCGCTTCGTCAACCCGTGCGCCGCCAGCACCACCGAGCCGGGCTCCGGGCCGGCTGCTCGGGACAGGCGCAGCGAGCCGGGCCGCGGGCCCGGCGGCGACGCAACGGGGGCGCCCTCGTCGAGCACTGCGGCGTCCAGCCCCGCCCGACGGGCGGCGATCCCGAGCGCGCCCCGTCGGAGCGGCGCCACGAGGCGGATGAGTCCTCCCGGGACGTAGAGCAGCAACAGGAGCCAGCCGAGCGCGGTCGCCGCGAGCCCGGCGTTGTCGAGCGTCACGAATCGCGGCACGCCGATCACGTACAACGCCCCGAGCACCGGGCCGCCCATCGTGCCGATGCCCCCGAGCGCCGCCATCGCAACCACGTCGACGTTGGCGGCGACCGGGAAGCTCTGCGCCCCGACCGTCGGCAACGAGTGCGCGTACAGGGCGCCGCCGAGGCCGGCGAACGCACCACCGACGAACAACCCGTGGGCCTTGATGCGCACCGCCGGGAGGGCGAAGGCGCGGGCCGCGTCGGCGTTGTCGCGCACCGCCCGGTACCGGCGGCCGACCCCGGACCGTCGAAGGTTCCAGGCGACGGCAAGCGCGCCGACGAACACCACGATGGCGAACACGCCGTACGTGCGTCCCGTGTCGATCGACCACGGGCCGATCACCGGTTGGCCGGGCCGGCGACCGTCCCCGAACGCCCACGTCTGACCGAACCCCCACAACTGGGCCGCAAGCGCGAACGCCAGGGTCGTCACCGTCAGCAGCGAACCCGGGGAGCGCATCGCCGGGATGCCGATCACCGTGGTGGCGACGGCGCCGGCGAGCGCGGCCGCCGCGAACGCGAGGAGGAAGTTCCCGGTGTCGTTCGCCACCGGGATCGACACGACGGCGCCGACCCCACCGACCGCGAACATCCCCAGCGACAACTCGCCCAGCAGCCCTGACGTGACCGCCACCGACAGCCCGACGAGCGCAAACGCAGTGATGGCCACGACCGTGTACGCCGCCGAGTTGGTCATCACCTGGACGGCGCCGATCGCGAGCATCGATGCGACCACCGTCGTGACCGGCGCGAGGCACCGCCCGATCGTCGTCTCCCGGATCGCCCGCGGCGTCGCCCGCCACGGCCGGACGGTCAGCCAGCTCGCGGTCCCCGAGCGACGGGTGCCGAGCGTCCGCATCCAGGGCAGCGCGGCCATGACGGCCAGGAACAGGACGACCTCGACCACACCGGACGTGTCCGTGTTCCACAGGACCTGCTGCTCCACCACCCCGAGAGCGACACCGGCGAAGAAGCAGACCGTGATCCGGTCCATGCGGGCGAGCACGGCGACGACGAGCGCCCGCAGGAGCAGCGACGGCCCGAACGCGCTGGCCGCGACGAACCCCCGCGTCGGCGACACCAGGATCGCGGTCAGGGCAGCGAGGGCTCCGGCGAGGACCCAGGCCAACGTCGACATGCGGGCGGCCCGCACACCGTCGAGGCGGGCGGCCTCCGGGTTCGCGGCCGACGCCCGCAGCGCCCGCCCGACCCGACCGCGGCGGAGGAACAGCGACAGGCCGACGACCGTCGCCGGCGCGAGGATCGCCATCGCCGTGTACGCCGGCCCGACGCGGAACGACCCGATCTCGAACGTCGGCATCCATGGCGGCATCGGGTACGCGGTGCCGGCCGCGGCGTCCGGGTTGACCGTCCTCGCAGCGAGCAGGAGGAACTGGCCGAGACCGAGGGTCGCGACGACGGTGAGGATGGACGGACTGGACCGCAGCCGCCGCACGACGCCGACCTCGGCGACACCGCCGATGGCGCCGGCGACCGCCATCGCTACTGGCAGCATCAGCCAGTACGGGAGGTGCCACCGCGCCACGAAGAGGGCGAACACCGCGGCCCCGAACGCGCCCAGCTCACCCTGCGCGAAGTTGATCACCCGGTTCGACCGGTGGATGAGCACGAGCCCGACGCCGAGCAGGCCGTACATCGCTCCGACCAGGGCGCCCTGCACCGTGACGGCGAGCGGGAGCTCGACGGCGATCACGGCCCATCACCCGCCGCGCCACCGAGGAACACCGAGCGCAGCAGATCGCTGCGGCCGACGAGATCGGCCGTCGGTCCGTCGAAGCGGACGGTGCCGCGCTCCATGAAGTACGCGCGCGTCGCGACCGAGAGGGCGATGTTCACCGACTGCTCGACCAGGACGATCGACGTGCCGGCACGGTGGATCTCCCGGACCGATGCCAGCAGCTCCCCCACGACCTTCGGGGCGAGGCCGAGCGACAGCTCGTCGATGAGCAGCAACCTCGGTTCGAGGATCACCGCCTTGGACAGGGCGAGCATCTGCTGCTCGCCGCCCGACAGGGTCGCTGCCGTCTGGTGGCGCCGCTCGTACAGCCGCGGGAACACCTCGAAGGCGCGCTCCAGTCGGGCATCGACGCGCGCTCCCCGCCCGAGGCTGTGGGCGTGGATGAGGAGGTTGTCGAGCACCGTCATGGGCCCGAACGCCGACCGGCCGCCCGGGATCTGGACGATCCCCAACGCCAGGCGCCGTTCGGCGTCGATCCACGTGATGTCGCGGCCGTCGAAGCGGACCGCGCCGCGGCTCGGCAGACCGAGCCCGCTGACCACGCGGAGCACGGTGGACTTGCCGGCGCCGTTGGTCCCGAGCAGGGCGACGATCTCCCCCTCCTCGACGTGGAGGTCGACGCCGAACAGCACCTGCACCTGGCCGTAGGAGAAGTCGAGCCTGCGGCAGTCGAGCAGCCGGTCGCCGGCACCGCGCCGGTGGCGCTCGGCGACCGCCTCGTCCTCGATCAGCTCCCCGATCATCCGGTCGAGGTCGTCGTCGACGGTGCTCGCCGCCGAGCGCAGGATGAGGGCGCCGACGACCCCGGGCGCCACCACGCCGACGAGCGCGCCGGCGACGCCGAACCGTCGGTCCAGCGAGCCGAGCAGCAGGGCGCCGGCGAACCCGCCGACACCGGCGAGGTAGATGCCGCCGAGTGCCGCAAGGTGCGGGCGGAACCGGGCAGGCACGATCGAGAACATCGTCATCGCCAGGGCCGGACCGACGGTGGCGCCCAGTGCGCTCGACGATGCGAAGAGGAGCACCATCGGCACGAGCGCGGGGCTGAGCGCGGCGGGGACGACGAGCAGGACGCTCGCGAGGAGCAGCCACGACGCCAGCCGTACGAGGTCGGCGGGATTGCGGCGGAACCGCCGCTCGGCGCGGGGCGCGAACCACCGCAGGGCGACGATCCCCCCGACCGACGTCGACGCGAAGAACACCGCTCGTTGGGAGGCGTCGAAGTCCCACCGCTCGTCGAGGAAGAACAGCAGGAAGGTCGTGTACGGCACGAGGAGCAGTCCGAACACGGCCTGGGCGACCAGCGCCCTGCGGACCGTCGGGATCAGCAGCAGCCGCTGCACCACCTCGCCGAAGCCGAGGCGATGCTCCTCGGGCACCGGGTCGTCGACGCCGGCCCCGGGATCGTGGCGGACGGCGGCCCGGACCCGGTCGGTGTCCCAGCGCCCGACGCCGGGGTCGCGCAGGCGGACTGCGACGAGGGCCGCGGCCAACGAGAGCAACGCGACGGCGAGCATCGTGCCCCGCCAGGTCAGGGCGGCCCACCCGCTCAGGGCCGCCACCACGAGCGGGGCGAGCACGCTGCCGCCGGTCGCCGCCGCCTGGTACGCCGACAGCACACGCATCCGGCCCTCGGTCGGGTAGGAGTCCATCAGCAACGGTTGGTGCAGCACCCGCACGCTGCCCGTGGCGAGCCCGTCGACGACGAGGACCAGGGCCAGCCCCCAGGGCCCGACCACGAACGCGGTCAACGCCGCGACTGCGGTCCACACGAACGCGGTCACCACGCAGACGGCGGCCCGCCGGGCGCGGTGCTGGACGAGGGCCGCCATCGGCAGGGTGGCCACCGCGACGGCGAGGAGCTTCGCCGAGAGCAGCGCCGCGAGGGTCGAGGCCGAGATCCCGAGGCTGCGGGCGATGTCCGGGCCGAGGACGACGACGGCGAAGCCGTAGAGCTCGGTGGCGACGACGAGGGCGCTGATCGCGACCAGCGGGTACCACCCTGCGCCTTCTCGCATCACGGCACGGAGGGGCGCAGCGTCGGAACGGCCGGTGACGCCGAGGACCTCCCGCGCGCGGTCTCGGATCGCCGCGGTCGGACCGGTCGGCTCGGCGTCGGGTCCGGGCGTCGTCACAGCCCCGGCCCGCGCTGCACCTGGAGCCGTCGGAGGAACGCCGCTTCGGAGACCCGCCGACCGTCGGCATCGATGCGGATCACCGTGAGCTCGTCGTCGCCGCCATCACGACCACCGATGTCGTCCGGGACGACGACGACCTCAGCCCACGACTCTTCGGTGAGGATGACCCCGAGGAGGCGCAGCTCGTCCTCGGTCGGGCAGTCGTCACGGCGATCGCACGCCGCGTCGTCGCCGAGGAACCAGTCGAGGCCTTCGCCCGGCGGCATCGGCACCCGGTTCACCACGACGGCGTAGCGGGTGCCGGGCGGCCGGGCGTCGTCGGTCCAACGCAACACGAACGGGGTCTCGACCCGGGCCTGGTCGTCCGGCGCGACGAACTCGATCGAGTCGTCCCGGCGGAGCTGGAGGCCGTCGGTCGAGAACGCCGCGCAGGAACTGGTCAACGACACCACGACGAGAGCGAGCAGCGACCGCACGCCGAGGTGTGGCCGCCGCTCATCCACCTCAGCCCACCGGCGTCGGCGTGTCGCTCCGGTACACGTTGCAGACGCAGGCCGGGTCGAACTCGACGATCGAGTACTCGGCGACGCCATAGCGCTTACCGGGCCCGAAGCTGACCGTGTCGAGCGACGCCGAGACGTAGCCGTCGCCGAGCGATTCGATCGCGGCGATCACCCCGGCGCCGTCGACGAGACCGGCCTCGGTGGTGGCCGCCTCGAGCAGCCAGACCACGTCGCAGAACGACAGCGCCTGGCTCTGTGCCGTGGCGGTCACGAACGCGGCACCGGTGGGGTCGAGGAGGTCGAAGCACTCCTGCGCCCGCGGCGGCAGCGACAGCTGGCCGTCGGCGGGCAGGTCGACGAGGGGCAGCCAGCCGATCCCCGTCCCGCCGGTCCCGACGTTGTCCACCATCGTCTGGCCACCGCTCGTCGAGCTGAACGCCAGGGCAGGCTCGAACTGCTGCGCCCGCGCGGCGGTGAGGAAGAAGAGCGGGAGTGCGCCGCCCGACTCGAAGAAGAGCAGGCGGTCGACGCCTGCGTCCTTCATCTCGAGCACCGCGCTCTGCGCTTCGGTCGACACCCGACCGATGTCGTCCTGGCTGGCGATGGCGGCGATGGCGACCTCGGATGCGACGGTGACGCCGGCGGCCTCGAGCGCCGGGAGGAGCGACCCGGCCGTGGCCGCGTCGAACGCGTCGTCCTGCAGGCGGAGCACGCCGACCGTCGTTCCCGGTTCGAACCAGCCGATGCCGTCGAGGCCCTCCACGAGCGACGTCGCCACCGCGTCGAGGGACAGGCCGCTGACGTTCACGAGCAGCGGGGCGGAATCGTAGGCGGCGTCGTCGAGGAAGGTGATGGGGCCCCCGGCGACGATGGTGGGTACACCCGCCTCGTCGAGGCACGCCCGCTGCTCGGTCGACGGCTCTCCGGCTGCGAGCACGGCGTAGACCTCGTTGTCCTCGGTGAACGTCGCACAGTACGCCTGGACGACGGTCTGGGGGTCCACCACCGCCGTGGCGTCGATCTCGAACAGCACCGGCTCGACGGTGAGCCCGCCGAGGCCGCCGCGGCTGTTGAGGTCGTCGACGATGAGGTCCACCGCGGCGTCCTGGGCGATGGTCGTGATGCCCTCGGCGCCCGCCTGGGCGCTCGCCGCGGCCTGGTTCGTGATCACCACGAACCCGACCCGGACGATGTCACCGTCGACGCCCCGGATCGGCGCCGCCGGTTCGGTGGTCGCGGGTCCGGTGGTCGCCGGTTCGCCCGTGGCGGCCTCGGTCGTCTCGGGAGCCGGTGTGGTCGGGTCCGCGTCGTCGGTGGTCGTGCCGCAGGCGGCGATCGTGACGACGACGGCGGTGAGCAGAGCGAGCGCCCGCATCGAGCATCCCCTTTCCGCGGTTGGCGGCGGACGGTGTCGGCCGGTGCGCCATCGTTGAGCCCCGACGATGGGACGGACCGACAGACTTCTCAGGGCCACGTTGGCCGATCGCACAATCCGGACGGGGCCCAGCGTGCCGATCACCAGACCCAGCCGATCGCAACGATCGCGGCCAGCACGCACACGACCACGGTGCGCACGTCCGTGCCGTACCGGGCGGAGGGACCGGCGCCCAGCGCCTTGCTCCACACGTTGGTGCCGCCGTGGATCAGCAGCGCCGGCCAGGCGCTGCCCCCGGTCCGCAGGAACGCCTCGGTGCACAGCACGCTCAACCCGACGCACGTGGCCACGAAGACCGCCTGGTTCGTCGCCCATCGCCGGCGCGACGGCAGGTGCCGCCATCCCGGGACCTCCCGCGGCAGGTGCCACGCCCACCACACCAGGGCGACGACGATCGTGGCGGGGCCCCGGTGCAGCTCGAGCAGCAGGAGCGGCAGCAGGACACCCCGCCACCCCAGCTCCTCGAGGGTCCCGCCCTCGTCGACGAACGCACCGGCGCCCAACCGCGCGGCCACGTCCGGCCGGGTGCGGCCGCGCAGCACGGCCGGCGTCTCGATCGTGCCCGCGGCGACCTCCGTCCGGACGACCCGGAGGAAGCCGAGGCACCCGAGGACGAAGACCGCGCCGATCACGCCGTAGGTCACCAGCGCCTCGCCGGCCACGTCGCCGTTCCACGGACGCACCGCCGCACCCAGGTCGACCGGCGCACCCGCGGCTGCGACGAGCAGCGCCGCCACCGTCGGCGCGCTCGCGAAGACGACGATGACCAGCACCCATCGGTTGCGGCGGGCGACGGCGAGGATGACGGGTAGCCCCATGAACGTGCGCCGGTCCTCCACGGCGGCGAACAGCTGCCCGAACGCGACCGGCACGGCGCTGCCGGCCCGTGTCCCGAACCAGGTCGCGCCGGCGGCTATCGCGACCGCGACCGCGACGAACGTGGAGATCCACGCCAGGTCGGTCACGTCAGGCCCCTGCGGATCCGGCCGGGTCGGTCGGCGGCAGGTCGTGCGGGTACAGGTCGGTGCTCAGGTACTTGAGACCGGAGTCGCAGACCAGGATCACGACGGTCGAACCCCGTTCGACACCACCGAGGATCCGCAGCGCGCCGGCGAGGTTCGCCCCGGCCGAGAACCCGCCGAAGATCCCCTCGGTGCGGGCGAGCAGCCGTGCACCCTCCCGCGCCTCGTCCCCGTCGACGGTGAGGTGGCCGGCGACCGGCGCCCCGGCCAGCAGCGGGAGGTCCGGCCGGGCGTATCCGCCGCCCTGGATCGGGTGGTTGGGACGCGCCACCGCCTCGCCCGCGAGCACGGCCGCCCCGGTGGGCTCCACGACGTACCCGCGAATGCGCGGGTCGTGCCGCTGCAGGCCCCGGACGATCCCGCCGTAGGAGCCACCGCTGCCGACGAAGTCCACGACCGCGTCGAGCCGCCCGCGGGTCTGCTGCCAGATCTCCTCGGCCGTCCAGCGCTCGTGGGCGAGCGCCGACGACGCCAGGGCGAACTGGTCGGCGCGGAACGCCCCGCGCTCGGCGACGATCCGATCGGTGCGGGCTTCCACGAGGTCGAGGTCGGCACCCGACACCTCGCCGTGCACGGATCCGGGAGCCTGGTCGACCAGGACCACCTCGGCGCCGAGCGCAGCCATCATCCGTGCCCGCTCGACGGAGTTCCCCTGCGACATCACGGCGACGAACGGATGGCCGAGGGCGCCGCAGGCGATCGCCAGGCCCGTGCCGGTGTTGCCGCTGGTCAGCTCGACGACCGTCTGGCCCGGTCGCAGCGTGCCGTCGGTGCGGGCGTCGAGCACCATCTCCGTCGCGACACGGGTCTTCTTCGACAGGCCCGGCTGGAGGTGCTCGAGCTTCGCGAGGATCCGACCGTCGACACCGGCGTGCGCGACGACACGGTGCAGCTCGACGAGCGGCGTGTTGCCCACCACCTCGAGGATCGACGAGGCGAGCGGTGGCGGCGCGACGCGGCGGTCGAACGCCGTCACGGATCGCCGCCGAGCAAGGCGCGGACCGGGGCCTCGAGGAGCTCCCGTCGGACCTCGTCGGGGATCGGCACGCCGGTGTGGGCCCCGGTCACGGTCAGCCCCAGCTCCGGGTAGTGGTGCATCCACACGCCCCAGAACCCCTCGTGGCCGTATCGCTGCACCGCGCCGATCGGTGTCCGGAACACGCCGCGGCCGGCGAAGGCGCCGAGCGCCCCGAGGTCGGTCGGCTGGTCGCACCGCAGCATCCACGCCAGGCGCCGCTCGTCGCGCACGAACGCCCCGGCGAAGAGCGCCTCGACGAACCGAGCCAGGTCGTCGCAGGTGGCGACGAGACCGCCACCGCCCCAGGTGTCGCAGGACGGGTCGAGGTCGTAGGTGTCGATGCCCCCGAGGTATTGGTGCAGCCGTGGCGGGGGGCTCGCCGGTCCGGGCTCCCGGCCTTCCAGCCACGTCCCGGGCAGCTCGATCCCGCCCCGAGCGAGCATCCACCGGTACGCCGCGGGAAGCTCCTGCCCGAGCACCTCCTCGGCGGCCGCCGCCAGCAGCGTGAACCCCGTGTCGCTGTAGTGGAACCGGGCGCCCGGCGCGTCGACCATGGGTCCCTGCCGCATCGACAGCTCGACGAGCTCGACACCTGTCCATCGGTGGGTCGGCTCCCGGCCGATGCGGCCCAGATACTCGGGGTCGCGCCCGAAGTCGTGCAGGCCGCTGGTGTGGTTCAGGAACCGCTCGACGGTGATCCCGCCGAGCACGTCGGCCGGGATGGCGTCGAGCAACCGTCGCATCGGGCCACCGAGGGAGTCGGCGACCGGCTGGTCGAGCGCCATGCGCCCGTCCTCGACGAGCGCCAGCACCGTGGCTGCCGTGAAGGTCTTCCCGATGCTGGCGACGCGGAAGCAGTCGCCCGGCTCGACGGGATCGCCGCCGAGCACCCGGACGCCGCGTGTCCCGGTCCACGTCAGGGCCGACCGTGGGTGACGGACCTGCATGACGAGGCCCGGGGCGGCGCCGGCCGCCGCGACGAAGGCGTCGAGCGCCGCGTCCAGCCGGTCGGTCGCGTTCATCGCCACTCCTCGTCGTCCCGGCGCCGGTCGACGGCGCGCACCCGGTGTCCCCGGTCGCGCAGGCCGTCCAGCACGGCGACGAGGTGCCGGCGGTCCGACGTCTCGATGCTGAGCTCGACCTCGGTCGAGCGGGTGTGAACGGTGGGGTCGAGGCGTTGGTGCGCCACCTCGATGATGTTGCCCCCGAGGTCGCCGACGTGCGTGGTGACGAGGCCCAGGCTGCCCGGACGGTCGTCGACCTCGACCTGGATCCTGGTGAGGCGCCCGGTCCGGACCAGGCTGCGCAGCGTGACCGAGGCGAGCTGGCGGAGGTCGATGTTGCCGCCGCTGAGCACGACGCCGACCCGCCGCCCGCGGTAGCGGTCGGGGCGGGTCAGGATCTCGGCGAGGGAGATCGCCCCGGCGCCCTCCGCGACCGTCTTCTCGATCTCGAGGTAGAGCGCGACCGCCTCCTCGATCCGGTCCTCCGGGACCAGCTCGATCCGGTCGGCCAATGCCCGGATGATCGCGGTCGAACGTCGCCCCGGCTGGGCGACGGCGATGCCGTCGGCGATGGTGGCGCCACCCGGCACCACCTCGGCCGGGCCTGCCGCGGATCCGCCGTGGATCAGCCGGTGCACCGCGGGGTAGCGCTCGCTCTGGACCCCGACGACCTCGGTGGAGGGATGGAGCGCCCGCGTCGCCACGGCCATGCCGGCGAGCAGCCCCCCGCCACCGACCGGCACGACGACCACGTCGAGATCCGCCACGTCCTCGAACAGCTCGAGGGCGACGGTGCCCTGCCCGGCGATCACCTCCGCGTCGTCGAACGGTGAGAGCAGCTCGTAGGAGGTGTCCTCGGCGATCCCGCGGGCGATCTCGGCGGACTCGTCGAAGTCGCGCCCGCGCAGCACCACCTCCGCGCCGAGGGCGCCCGTCCGCGACACCTTGAGCGCCGGCGTGGTCGTCGGCATGACGATCACGGCCGGGATCCCCGACCGGCCCGCGTGGTAGGCGACGCCCTGCGCGAAGTTGCCGGCCGACGCGGTGACCACGCCGGAGGCCCCGGGCGAGAGCAGGCGCAGGCGGTTCGGGGCGCCACGTTCCTTGTAGGACGCGGTGAACTGGAGGTTCTCGAACTTGACGAACACCTCGGCGCCGGTGATCTCCGACAGCGTCCGCGCCCGTGCCGTCGGTGTGCGTTCGACCTCGCCAACGATGCGCGCCGCAGCGGCGGTCACGTCGTCGAACGTGACCGGTGCTCCCGGGGTCCCGGCCATCGGCGCAACGTAGACGACGAGGATTTGGCCATCTGCACAATCAGCAACTCGTAGCCTGGTCGTGATGGCCCAGGACCTCCACGCCGATCGCGCCGCCGGGATCACCCTCGGGCACGTCCTCGACGTGCTGAGCGAGGCGGTCGTCGACCTGGTGGTCGCGCCGGCGGGCCTCGAGGTCCTCATCGGCACGGCGGTGATCCACGACGGGACACCCGGTTCGCCGGTCGGCCGTGGCGACATCGTCCTCGGCGTGGGCATCGACCCGAGGGCGCCGACCATCGGCGCGCTCGTCGACGACCTCGGCCGGCAGGGAGCGACGGCGTTGGTGCTGAAGTTCGACGACGCGCTCCCGCAGGCGATCGAACGCCGAGCGGCCGACGCCGGGATCGCGCTGCTCCGGGCGAGCCGCATCGACTGGGGACAGCTCTACACCCTCGTGCGGACGGCGACGGTGGCGTCGAGCGCACCGTCCGCCCCCGGCGTCCGGGCGGCCCCGCTCGGTGACCTGTTCTCGCTCGCCAACGCCATCGCGGCCACGGTCGGGGGCGCGACCACCATCGAGGACCGGCAGCTCCAGGTCCTCGCCCACTCCAACCTCGCCGGACAGCCCGTCGACCGGATCCGGCTCGACTCGATCGTGGGGCGGAAGGTGCCCGTGGACATCCGCCGGGAGACGGCGGAGCTCTACCGGATGGTGTGGCGGAGCGAGGGTGCGGTGCGGATGCCGGCCCACGAGCCCACCGAGTCGCGGGCCCGCCTCGCGATCGCCGTGAAGGCCGGCACCGAGGTGCTCGGCACCATCTGGGTGCTGGAAGGGACCGCGCCGTTCAGCCCGGCCGACGAGCTCGCGTTGGGCGAGGCGGCGCGCCTCGCGGCGCTCCACCTGATGCGCCATGCGGCATCGAGCGACGTCGAGCGCCAACGGCGCGGCGAGCTCGCCCGGTCCGTGCTCGAGGGCCGGGTCCCGTTCGCCACGATCGTGCGCGAGCTTACGAACGACGAGGCAGTGGAGTGCACCGTCGTCGGGTTCGAGATGCCCGACCTCGACGACGACGAGGCCGAGGCGCAGCGGACCGTCGACCGGCTCGTCGACATGGTGGCGCTCCACGCCGAATCGCACCGCCGGTCGTCAGCCGCTGTGGCGCTCGGCTCGCGTGCGTACCTCATCCTCGTCGAGCCCGCCGGCACCGGCGCCGCACGTCGACGGGAGGTCGTCGAGGAGATCGTGCGCCGGGCCCGCCACGCCGTCTCGCCGACGACGATCGCTGCGCTCGGCTCGACCACCTGCGACCCGTCGGCGCTCCACACGTCCCGGAGCGATGCCGATGTCGCTCTGCGGGTGGTCCGGCGAGACGGGTTCGGGCCGGTCGTGCACGTCGACGACGTGCGGCGACAGGTCGCGATCCTCAGGCTCTGCGACGTGATCGCCGCGGATGCCGAGCTCCGGACCGATCTACTCGACCGGCTCCGCCGGCACGACGCAGAGCACGACACCGAGTACGTCCGGACCGCGAGCGCCTACATCACCGCGACCGGGATCGTCGCCGACGCCGCCCGGCGGCTCTTCGTCCATCCGAACACGCTCCGGTACCGCCTCCGTCGGATGAAGGAGGCGACCGGCGTCGACCTCGACGACCCCGACACCCGGCTCCTCCTCGACCTGGAACTCCGTGCGCAGGGCGGCGGACGGTCCTGATCCCAAGGTGACGCATCGACCGTCTCCGGTGTCGCTCGGGTGCACCACCTGCGCCACGAGACCGCGCTTCCCGAGGGTGGAGACCACCCCGGTGAGCGTGTCCTTGGCGATGCCCGTCTCGGCAGCGAGGCGACGCACCTCCTGCTCGCCCTACCGCTTCGGCTTCTGCAGCAGTTCGGCGTGCCAGGCGCGGATCTCGGCTGGAGCGAGCGCGGTGAGCGTGATGGCGTCCAGGTGCGGGGCGATGTGCTGGCGCACGAGCTTGTCGTGGAGCACTGACGTCGTCGGCCTACGGGTGGACGCCGAGTGTTCCAGCCAGTCCAGCAGGGACGCCTCGAGCGTCGGTGACACCGGCGGTGCCGGCGTGTCCGGAACCTGGTTGGCGTCGTCCTCCGAAGCGACAAGCGCGGTGAAGGCGGCTGACGCGACGGGACGGCGGACGAAGTCGGTTGGCGCGCGAGCCCAAACGGCGCTCCGAACGCACCCGAGAACGACAGCAGGCGGGGCGAAAACCCCACCTGGCCTGCAGCTTCGTTCAGCGCGCTCGGAGGGACTCGAACCCCCAACCTTCTGATCCGTAGCCCCGGTTCGGTCGTGTCGTCGGGTGACGTTGCGCCCTCACCGGTGTGGTTGCGACCGAACCTACCAGCGCCTTCGCGATCCGGTCATCCGAGGTCGTGACTCGACGGGCGACACCGTCCGTCCAAGTTGGTTAGCTCGTTGTTAGCGCGCGCCGTGCGACGCGGCCGCGGCTCACTCCGGGTGGTCGGTCGCGATGTCGAGGTCGATGTCCACCAGTTCGATCGTCTGGTCGGCGACGAGGATCCCGTAGACCACCATGCCGCGCACGAGGACGCCGGAGGCGATCACGACGCGAGCGTCGGCGAAGCCCGTGATCACCTCGGGCAAGCCGTCGAAGTCGGTGGCGAACCGCTCGACGACCGGCGGGAGCTCGAGCACGAGGAAGTCCGTCGCCGAAGGCGCGCCTCCGGGCGAGCGGTCAGGTCCGAGCTGGCTGTCGAGGGCCTGGAAGAACGATTCGGTGACTCGAACGCTGCGGCGCGGCTGGTTCACGCTTCGGGGGCGACGATGCCGCGCTCGGCCAGGAGTGCTCGGCCCTTCGCCCGGATCCTCGCCACGAACTCGGGAGGCAACGTGGACAGGTCGGTCACGACCCGTTCGTTGAACAGCCGGGAGCGTTCGTCGGGAGCCATTCGCTCCAACTCGTCGGCAGTCCACACCTTGTCGCCGTTCATCGGATCATCGTAGGCCGGTGCCACCGCGACGGGAAGGGCCCATCCCAGTTCAAGGACGAGACGGTCGCGAGCTTTGGTCGACCGGCCGCGCGGTGCGGTTGGATCAGCCCTTCCGCTTGTCGTGCATTCGTTGCCGCATGAGTTCTTCGACGAGTTGCGATCCTGGAAATCGGCCTCGGAGCGAGCGTCGAACCGACGCCAGGTCGCGCGCATCGGGCGTCGGCTCGCCCGAGTCGGCGGCAAGGCGCTCGCTCGTCGCGTCGGGGTCGTCGGAGCGACGGATCGCGTGATGAGCATGGCACCGGGCCCTCGCGTCGTGGGCGACTTCTGCGTGCGTGATCTGTGCGGGACCGGTCCTCGGGAGGGCGTCCCATAACGGCAGATCGGCATGGCTGACGTGCTCCCGCAGCGTCGTAGTTAGAAGGACGAGATCCACGCCACGGGGCCACCTGCCAGGTCCCGGCCGTTCGCTCGTACGTTCTGCTCAGCGATCGCGTCGTAGTACTCCAACTCGTGAATCACCAGAGGAATCGGCCGTCCAAAGATGGTCTCCACCACGCCGGCCTGGTGAAGTGACTTCACTGTTGAGACCATCAGGTCGACAAACATCTTCGTGAAGCGGCTCGCGAGCGCGTCCGCCTCGTCATCGCCAACGTCACGCCAATCGAGGTCGACTGGCAACCCCATGTCCCCGAACCAGTCCCTGCGGAGCTGGGCACCCCGTGGATCAGACGAGCTGTCAGCGATGATCGCCAGGGGCGTTTGGGTCCAGAACGCAAAGTTCCAGCGTGCCTCCGACTCATCCGTCGGAGTCCACCACTCGTTCGGTTTCGCGAAGTCCTCGGGCGGATTGGTGGAAAGTCGTACCTGCGCTTCCGTGTTGATGCTCACGGTCACGGTGGGGAACTTCGGGTCATCCTCTTCGTCGTAGACGAACAGCGAAACGACGTAGGCATCAGCAGCGTCCTCTGGGCTCAAGTTCTCCAGAGCATCACGAATTCGGTCCTTGAGGTACGTCTCGAACTCAGCATCATCCGGACCATCGATGCGCTTCCGTCGGAATAGTCCCATGAGCGCATACTGCCCGAAGTGTGCGCCCTGTGCCGGCGCGATGGGGGCGTGCAGAACGCGCCGCTCGGGCGCCCCGATCAGTGGGCTTCGCGCTCGGCGAGGGTGCCGAGGTAGCGGCCGATGGTCCATCCGTTGGAGCGGGTGAGGTGGCGGAGTTCGGTCCAGTGGTCGTCGTCGATGGCGATGCGGACGAACAGCGTGCGGCGAGCACGACCATCATCGACCGGAGGACCGATCACGTCACGCCGCAGCGCCTCCGTGGCCAGCCTCCCGAGGTGCTCGCCCACGGTGGTGCCGACGCGCTCGGCTCGGTGCTTGAAGGCCTCCCAGGCGTGTGGGTCGACCTCGACGCGCACGGGCCGTTGCGCAGCGCGACCGGCCTCACGCATCGTCCAGTAGATGCCGGCGTCCTTGTCGGCTTCGCGCACCGCGGCGCGCTGCATCGATCGGCGGATCGATTCGATGTGGCGGCGGCTGTGGAACTCGGCGGCGAGCGCGCGGTGCACGGCGCGGGCCACCATGCGCTGCTCCCGGCGGAACACCAGGCCCCGCTCGACGTCTGTGAGCCAGCGCTGGACGGCCGCCCAGGAGGTGTGGTCGAGCGGCGGTTGGGGCATGGCCGCGAGCGCGTGATCGAGCAGCACGAAGGGGCACCGTGCGCACGGCGCCTCGGGTTCGTTGGTGCTTCCGCCGCTTCCGGTCACCGGAAGCGGCAAGTCTGTGCCGTTCTTGTCAAGCGTTT
>JBEIGA010000001.1:0-50817 GCA_040382135.1 Acidimicrobiales bacterium | reverse complement strand
CTCGTCGGCGGCGAGTTCACCTCGATCGACGGGACCGCCGGCACCGCAGCGCTCGCCGCCATCGATCCCGCCACCGGGCGGGTCGACACCACCCTCTTCACGACACGGGTCGAGCGCCGTCTCTCCAACCTCGCGCCCGTGGTGCGGGAACTCGAGGTCGTGGGCACCCACCTGTACATCGGCGGCAAGTTCAGCCATGTCAGCAGCCACGGTGGCGCCGCGACCCGCGTCTACAGCGCGGCCCGGGTGACCAACCGGAGCGGCACGGTCGACCCGACCTGGCTCCCCAAGGTCACCGGTGGCTCCGTCTGGGGCATCGGCGTCGACACCACCACCAACCTGGTGCACCTCGCCGGCTGGTTCAGCAGCATCGACAGCAAGCCCGGCACGGCCCGGCTCGGGACGGTCACGATGGAGTCGGGTGCGGTCGCGAACACCACGGCCATCACCCGGAACGGCAGCCAGATCGACGTCTACGACGTGGAGGCCACCCCGGGCCGGATGTGGATGGCCGGCTCCGAGCACGTGCTCGTGGTCTGGAACGCCCTCACCCGCCAGGCCGTCGCCTGGAACGCCGCCGGGCACGGCTGCCCGGACCAGGCGGTGACCCGGTGGTGCGGGAACGGGCTCGGCGGCGACTTCCAGTTCGCCGAGAAGATCGGCGACTTCGTGTACGCGGGCTGCCACTGCAACCGTCCGGTGTCGAACGCCCACTGGTCCTCCGTCTCGCGCCGATACACCGACCACATCACGGTCAACGCCTACCGCGTCGCCGACGGCGGCCTGGAGGAGGCGTGGAACGCCGACGTCGGTGGCGGCGTCGACGGCGGCTGGACCGCGGCCACCGACACCCGAGGCTGTCTCTGGATCGGGGGCGACATCGTGGACGGCGGCTTCCACGAACCCGGCGGCCGCGTCTTCGCGCGTGGGTTCGCACGGTTCTGCGCGACGAGCGCTCCGGCTGCGCCGACGGAACTCGCCGGCGTCAGCGTGGCGACGTCGGTCACCCTCTCCTGGAACCAGCCGTCGATGCCGGACCTCCGGGCGACCATCGTGTACCGCGACGGCATCCGCGTCGCCGAGGTCCCCTCCGGCACCACGACCTGGACCGACACCGGCCGCACCGCGGGCATGGTTCACGTGTACGAGGTCCGGACCGAGGACACCCGGGGCCGCAGCTCGTTCAACAACCCCTCGGTGACCGTGACCGTCGGCGGGTCCGACCTCGAGCCGCCCACGGTGCCCGCCGGGCTCACAGGCACCGCGGGAGCGGACTCGGTGACGCTCGTCTGGACCGCCTCCACCGACGACCGGGGGGTGGACAGCTACCTCGTCTACCGCGACGGCGCCTACGTCGGCTGGACCAGGGCGACCACGTACACCGACACCGGCCTCGCCCCGGCTGCCTTCTCGTACACCCTCCGAGCGGTGGACGGGGCCGGGAACCGGAGTGACCCGACCGACACGGTGACGGTCCAGGTGGGGACCGCCGACACCACGCCACCGAGCGTCCCGACCGACCTCGCCGGCACGGCGGGCCCGGACTCGGTCACCCTCACCTGGACCCCGGCCACGGACGACCGTGCCGTCACCGGCTACCTCGTCTACCGCAACGGTGCGTACCAGGGCTTCACGCCGTCGACGACCTTCACCAGTTCCGGACTCACTCCGGGCGCCTACGCGTTCGAGGTCCGGGCGGTCGATGCCGCCGAGAACCGCAGCGACAAGACCCCGGCGGTCACCGTCCAGGTCGGCGCCGCGGACACCACCCCACCGGGCGTCCCGACCGATCTGGTCGCGACCGACGGGGGCGGCCAGGTCACGCTCTCCTGGACCGCGGCCACGGACGACCGTGCCGTCACCGGCTACCTCGTCTACCGCGACGGCGCCTACCGGGGCTGGAGCACCTCGACCACGTTCACCGACACCGGTCTCGCGCCGGGCACCTACCGCTACGAGGTCCGAGCCCAGGACGCCGCCGGCAACCGCAGCGATAAGACCCCGCCCGTCAGCGGCACCGCGGGCTGATCGGGCCGAACGGCCCCTCCGAAGGATCCGGACGACTCAGGCGGCGCCGGGCTGCGCCGGGCCACGCTGTCGGGATGCGCGCCGGACCGCGCGCACCCGACGAACAGCGGTCCGTCGAACAACGGCAAGGAGTTCCGGTGGCTGGCATCAGGCGGTCGTTGCGCAGTCGGCGTGGGACCCGTGGTCGTCTCGGGACGGTCGTGGCGCTGGTGCTGCTCGTCGCTGCGGCGGTCGGGACCTCGGTGGTGTTGCGCGACGGCGCCTCGGCCGGCGTCGCCGACGATCTCGACTGGTCCGGCTACGCCGTGCCGTCGTTCAACCCCGCCGGTTCGGGCAGCACCGCGCCCGCGTTCGCCATCGACGACAACCTCGGCACGATCGCCACCAGCGGGCTCAAGACCGGGACGGAACCGCACCTCCTGCTCGACCTGGAGAGCGTGACCCACATCCGGACGGTGCGGGTCACGTCGAGCTCCACCGGCCTGACCCTGATCACCGGCGACGATCGGGGCATCCCCGGCTCCACGGTCGCCCAGGCGACGGGGCAGCCGGGCGTGACGGTCACGCCCCTCGGCGTCACCTCGGGGGGCGTCACGATCACGCTCGATCTCGGCGTGCGCTACGTGCGGGTGCAGGGGCCGGTCAGCACCCGCGTGTCGGTCGCGGAGATCGAACTGCGGACCGATCCCGCCCACGTGTACGTGGCCGATCCCGGCGACCAGTCGGTCGAGCCGGGTGAGCAGGTCGACATCGAACCGACCGGCTACGGCCCGGCCGGCCTGACCTGGGAGGTCCGGGGGCTGCCGGCCGGGTTCACGGTCGACCCGACCACCGGTCGGTTGACCGGTGCGACCACGACGACGGGCCGTTGGACGGCGTCGCTCGCCGCCACGGACACCGGCGGCAGCGGCCGCACCCACACCGCCAAGTTCGTCCTGGTGGTCTCGGGCGGACCGGCGGCGGGGGTGCCCTCGGAGCACCCCGCGGTCGACATGACCCGGGTCTCGAACCGGCCCACCGCGTCGTGGGGCGTGATCGGCGCGAACGCGAGCACCAAGATCAGCGGCGGCAACCCCACCGACTCCTCCACATCGCTCGACGTCACCGTCTGGGACATGCAGCAGATCGACGAGTGGATGTACGTGGGCGGCGAGTTCAACCGGGTGATCGCCCCGGACGAGGTCACCACCCACGCCCAGGCGTACCTCGCCCGCTTCAGCGTCGCCGACGGTGTCTGGGACAGCAGTTGGCGGCCGGTGCTGAACGGCAACGTCCACGCACTCGAGGTCGACGACCAGGGCCGGCTCCTGGTCGGCGGCGAGTTCACCTCGGTGAACGGCGCGGCGAACACGACGGCGTTCGCCGTGATCGACCCCGCGACCGGCGGCGTGGACCCGACCACCACCGTGCGGGTCGAACGACGCAACACCACCGACCGGGTCATCGTGCGCGAGCTCGAAGTCGTCGGCCCCACCGTCTACCTCGGCGGCGCCTTCAGCCACATCGGCGACGGCGTGACCGCGACCCGCTTCTACAACGCCGCCCGCCTCACCACCGCAACCGGCGTGGTCGACCCCACCTGGATCCCGCGGGTGAACGGTGGATCCGTGTGGGGCATCGGCGTGGACACCGCGGCCGACCTCGTCCACCTGGGCGGTTGGTTCTCGAGCGTCGAGGGGGCGGCCAACACCGCCCGGATCGCCACCGTCGACCGCATCTCGGGGGCGTTGGCCACGACGGCACCGACAGCCCGCAACAGCTCCCAGATCGACATCTACGACGTGGAGGCCGCCGGCGGCGCGCTGTACACCGCCGGCTCGGAGCACGTCCTCGCACGTCTGAACCCGTTGACCCGAGCGATCCTGAGCTGGGAGACCTCCGGCTACGGCAACCCCTGGACCTATCCGGCCCAATGGAGCGGCAACGGCCTCGGCGGTGACTTCCAGTTCGTCGAGAAGATCGGCGACTGGATCTTCTCCGGCTGCCACTGCAACCGCCGGCAACCGAACGCCCACTGGTCGTCGGCCACCCAGCGGTTCACGGACCACATCGTGATCCAGGCCTACCGCGCCGACAACGGGGCGCTGTTCGAGCCGTGGAACCCCGACATCGGCGGCGGTGTCGACGGGGCGTTCTCCGTGGCCACCGACGACCGCGGCTGCGTCTGGGCCGGTGGCGACATCGTCGACGGCGGCTTCTACGAGTCCGGCGGACGGGTCTTCGCCCGCGGCTTCGCCCGCTTCTGCGCCACCCCGCCACCCCCCGCCCCCACCGATGTCGTGGCGATCCCCGGCAACGGCGACGTCGCACTGACCTGGACCGCGTCCGCGACCCCCGGCACGGTGACCGACTACGTCGTCCGCTACCGCGCCACCGGCACCTCCACCTGGACCACCGCCGACGACGGCGTCACCGCGGCGACCACGGCGACCGTCCGGGGGCTCGACAACGGTCGCACCTACGAGTTCCGCGTCGCCGGGGTGACCATCGCCGGGACCGGCGCGCAGTCGCCCGCCGTGACCGCCGTCCCCGCCGATCTCCCCGCCGCGATCGCCGTCGACGCGCCGGTCGCCCACTGGCGCTTCGGCGAGCAGTCCGGCACCATGGCGGCCAGCACCACCGGAGCGGCCACGGCGGCAGCGCTCACGTCGGTGGCCCTCGGCCAGCCCGGCGCACCGGCCGGATCGGCCGACACCGCGTTCGGCTTCGACGGCGCCACCTCGATCGCCGTCGCCGCCGACGCCCCGGCCCTGCAGCTCACCGATGGCACCGTCACCGCGTGGGTGCGGACCACCGCACCCGGGACCGGGACCCGCGTCCTCGTCGCGAAGCCGGGCGCGTGGGACCTGCACCTCGACGACGGCACCCTCGCCGTGCGCGACTACGGCACCGGCGCGGTGCGCGACTCGGGCAGGAACATCGCCGACGGACGCTGGCACCACGTCGCCGTGACCTTCCGCTCCGGCGTCACCAACGGCACCATCATCTACCTCGACGGCCAGCCCGTGCTCACCACCACCGTCACCGTCGCCGACCAGGCCCAGCCGCTGCACATCGGTTCCGGCCCGAACGGCACCGCCCGGTTCGCCGGCACCATCGACGAGGTCAGCGTCCACCCCGCGGTCCTCACACCACAGCGGATCGCCGCCCACCACCGCGCCGGCTCCACCGCACCCGGCGTCCCCGGCGTCCTCCGCGCCGAGACCGGCAACGGGTACGTGATGCTGACCTGGGAGGCAGCGTCGTCCCCGACCCCCGTCACCGACTACACGATCCAGATCCGCACCGCAGGGTCGACGACCTGGTCCACGGTCTCCGATCTCGTGAGCCCGGCCACCACGGCCACCGTCGAGGGCCTCACCAACGGCACCACCTACGAGCTCCGCGTTGCGATCGCCGGCACCACCGCATGGTCCACCCCCGTCACCGCGACCCCGCTCGACCACCGCACCGCCGTGCTCGCTGACGCACCGGTCGGCTACTGGCGACTCGGCGAGGCGAGCGGCACCACCGCCACGAACACGATCACCGGCGGCGCCGTCGGCACCTACGCGCAGGCCACCCTCGGCACCCCCGGCGGGATCACCGGCTCGACCGACACCGCCGCCACGTTCAGCGGAACGACCTCGGGTGTCGTCATGACCAGCAACCCCGCATCCCTCCAGCTCGCCGAAGGCTCCATCGAGGCCTGGGTCCGCACCACGAACCCCGGCACCGACTACCGCGGCATCGTCGTCAAGCAGAACGCGTACGGGCTGTTCGTCCGCAACGGCATGCTCGGCAGCTACAGCTGGGGCGGCGCAGCGGGCGATCGGACCACCGGCATCCCGATCGCCGACGGCCAGTGGCATCACGTGGCCATGACCTTCCGCTCCGGCGTCACGAACGGCACCACCGTCTACCTCGACGGCAAGCCCGTGCTCACCACCACCATCACCGTCGCCAACCAGACCCAACCGCTCCTCATCGGGGCCGGCAGCTCCGGGCGCGCCCAGGCGCTGAACGGCGCGATCGACGTGGTCGCCGTCTACCCCACCGTGCTCAGCCCCCAGCAGATCGCCGCCCACCACCGCGCCGGCGCGCCCGTCGCGGACGTCACCCCGCCGACGGCGCCGACCGACGTCAGCGCCCAGGCGCAAGCCGCCACCGTGGCACTGTCGTGGACCGCGGCCACCGACAACCGGGCGGTGACGGGCTACGTGGTCCGCGAGGACGGCGTCGACGTCGCCAACGTGGTGGCACCGACGACGACCGCGACCGTCGCCGCCCTGCCCGGGACCCACACCTTCACCATCAGCGCCGTCGACGCCGCCGGCAACCGCAGCCCGGAGTCGCTCCCCGTCACCGTGACCGTGCTGCCCCCGGACACCACGCCACCCAGCACCCCGACCGGCCTCGCCGGCACCGGCTCCACCGACTCGGTGAGCCTGACCTGGACGGCATCCACCGACGACCGCGGCGTCACCGCCTACCGGGTCTTCCGTGACGGCGCGTTCCTCGGCAGCTCGCCGACGCCCACCTACACCGACAGCCCACTCGCCATCGGCACCTACCGCTACCAGGTCCAGGCCGAGGACGCCGCCGGCAACCGCAGCCCCCTCACCACCGGGGTCGACGTCACCGTCGCCGAGGCCCCCGACACCACCCCGCCGTCGGTCCCCACCGGTCTCACCGCGAACGTCGACGGCACCACCGTGACGCTCGGCTGGACCGCCTCGACCGACGACCGGGGCGTCACCTCCTACCTCGTCTACCGCAACGGCGCCTACCGAGGCTGGACCGCCGGGACCACCTTCACCGACATCGCCGTCCCCGACGGGCCCTGGACCTACGAGGTGCGCGCCGAGGACGCGGCGGGCAACCGGAGCGGCAAGACCCCGCCGGTCACCGTCCAGGTGGGCACCGCGGACACCACACCGCCGCCGGTCCCGACCGGCCTCACCACCACGGGCGGCGTGGGTCAGGTCACGCTCACCTGGAACCCCGTGGTCGACGACCGGGCTCTCTCCGGCTACCTGCTCTACCGCAACGGCGCCTACGTCGGCTTCACCACAGCGACCACCTGGACCAACACCGGCCTCGCCCCCGGCACGTACACCTACGACATCCGAGCCGTCGACGTCGCCGGCAACCGCAGCGACAAGACCCCACCCGTCACCGGCACCGCAAGCTGACGAGGGCCGGACGGCCCGCTACAGGTAGGTGCCTGGGCGGGTGTCGGGACCGGCGCCGTCCGGGCCGGGGTGCTGACCGGGCATGAGCTGCCCCTGCCGGCGCATGTTGGCGAGCTGCGCCTGCGCCGCCATCTGCTGGGCGAACAGGGTGGCCTGGATGCCCTGGATCAGCCCCTCGAGCCAACCCACCAGCTGGGCCTGCGCGATCTGGAGCTCCGCGGCGGAGGGGTTCTCGTCGGCGCCGAACGGCAGGGCGAGGCGCCCGAGCTCGTCGCGCAGGTCGGGCGACAGGGCCGATCCGAGCTCGGCGACCGAGGTCTCGTAGATCTCCCGGAGACGTTCCCGACTGGCCTCGTCGAGGGTGGTGGAGCGCACCTCCTCGAGCAGTTGGCGCATCATCGTCCCCACCCGCATCACCTTGGCGGGCTGTTCGATCGCCTCGCGATGCTCGTCAGGCTCCGGCTCGATCCCATCGTCGGGCAGCAGGAGCTCGCCGTGCTCGATCTGGCGCTGGGACGGGATCTCGGTCATGCAATGCTCCTCGACGCGGGCGACGCCCACGATTGTGCTACCCCGGCAGCCGAGAGGACGTCACCGGGTCCCGGCCAGCAGGGGAACGGTCATCTCGTCGGCGGTCAGCGACCCGTGCCGACCGACCAGCACCCACGTGGATGCGTCGTCGGCGTCCGCCACCGCGATCGGTGCGCGGGCGGCGATTGCGACGGTCCCGAGGCGAGCGGCGGCATCGACCGTGACCCGGGGCCCGAGCCACCCCTCGTCGAGCACCTGCTCGAGGCTGACGACCCACGCCCGCTCGCCGAGCACCTCGGCCGCAGCGTCGAGCACCTCGGCGGCCCGGTCGGGCGCGGTGTGGAGCCACCGGAAGCGTGGCTCGCCGCTCTGGTAGCGGACGTGCTCGAGCACCGATGCGGGCAGCACGACGACGCCCGAGCCGTCCTCCCCCGGTGGGGCGTGGACCATCCCGTGGTCCGCCGTGACCACCAGGGCGACGTCGTCGGGCAGCACAGCGAGGAGCCCGGCGACCAGGGCGTCGGAGGCGGCGAGCTCGGCCACGAGGTGCGGTCCGACCCCGTGCACGTGGCCGACGCGATCGAGGCCGTCGTAGTAGGCGTAGACGAGGTCGGCGCCGGCGGCGAGGCACCGTGGCACCTCCACCAGGAGGCCCGACGTGGCGGCGACGCCGGTGAAGGTGCCGCCGGCGAGGTGGGCGGCGGTGAACCCCGAGTCGGCGAACTCCGAGCGGGTCACCACCGGGACCGGCTCACCCAGGAACGGCGGCACCGGCTGCACCCGGTCGGGCGGATGACGGCGGCGCACGTCCGATCCGGCGACGGTCCACCGGAGGGCGTTGAGGATCTCGCCGGCGAGGTCCACCCGGTAGCCGACGAGCCCGTGCTCCCCCGGGGGCACCCCCGTGGTGAGCGACGTCAACGCCGCCGCCGTGGTGGACGGTGCCACGGTGGAGATCGGTCCGCCCGCGAGCCCGGCCAGCACGGGGGCGACGTCCCGGTGGGCCTGGAGGAACGACCATCCGAGCCCGTCGAGGAGCAGCAGGACGTGGCGCCGTGCGGTCGCGGCGGGAGCGGGCAACCATGCGGGATCGGCCGCGCCCGGGTACAGCAGGGCGGGCACCACGTTGCTGATGCAGGCCCCCCGGTAATCGGGGATGTGGGGTCGGTCGTCCACGACGCTCCTGTCCGTTCGTACCCGATCGATGGTAGGAGCATCCGGCCGACTCCCGGTCGGACCCGCGGGTCGCCACTAACATCGCCGACGTGCCCGGTGCCGACGTGAGGATCCCGACGTGAAGGTCTCGACGCGCGGCGACTACGCGAGCCGGGCCCTCCTGTCGCTCGCCCTGCACGGCGACGGCTCCTCACCCACCTCGGTCCGGGAGATCGCCGACCGCACCGGCCTGCCCCAGCCCTACCTCGAGCAGATCCTGCTGGCCCTGAAGGGCGCCGGGTTGGTCCGCTCCAAGCGGGGGGTCGGCGGCGGGTACGTGCTCGCCCGCGAGCCGGACCGCATCATGCTGTCGGAGATCGTCAGCGCCGTGGACGGCCCGATCGTGGCCGGCGACTTCGGCGAGCCCCACACCGGCGGGGCCTGCGACCACGAGGGACAGTGCGTGCTGCTCGCCATCTGGGCAGGGGCCGGTGCCCACATGCGCCGGTACCTCGACTCGTTCACCCTCGCCGACATCGCCCGCATGTCGCGGGGCGAGGCGGACTGGCCCGAGGCCTGAGCCGGCCCTGCCCGCTACCGCTCAGGAGAGGGTGTCGAGCACGGCAGCGAGATCGGCCGGCAGCGGGGACGCGAGCTCCAGGTGCTCGCCGGTCACCGGGTGGCGGAACGAGAGCGCCGCGGCGTGCAGGAACGGACGCCCGACCGACACGCCTGGCCGGACCCCGCCGTAGCGCTCGTCGCCCACGACGGGGTGCCCGATGGCGGCGAGGTGCACCCGGATCTGGTGGGTCCGTCCCGTGTACAACCGACACGTCAGCAGCGACACCCTGGCGGGTTGCGTGAAGGTCCGCACGACCTCGTAGCCCGTCCGCGCCTCACGCCCGTCGTGGACCACCGCCATCCGGGTCGGATCCCGTTGGGAGCGTCCGATGGGCGCATCGACCATCCCTCGCGCCGGTGCGGGCTCGCCCCACGCCAGCGCCGTGTACCGACGATCGATCTCCCGCGCCGACAGCATTGCGACGAGGCCCTCGTAGGCCTCCTCGGTCCGGGCGACCACGAGGAGACCCGACGTGCCCTTGTCGAGCCGGTGCACGATGCCGGGACGGGCCGGGTCGCCCACGGAAGCGATCGCCGGATCGATGGCCAGCAGGCCGTTGACGAGCGTTCCCGTCGGGTTGCCCGCACCGGGGTGCACCACGAGGCCCGGTGGCTTGTCGATCACGAACAGGTGGGCGTCCTCGTGGATCACCGGGACGGCGACGCCCGGGTCGGCGACCGGCAAGCGGTTCGGAAGGGCCAACGCCACGTGGACGGCGAGCCGCTCCCCTGCTCGGACCCGGCGTGAGCGTTGGGTCACCGCCTGATCGTCGAGCGTCACCACCCCGGCATCGACGAGCTCGCCGGCGCGCGCCCGGCTGACCTCGCCCAGCATGGACACCACCCGATCGAGCCGCTCACCGTCGAGTGCCAGAGGGAGCTCCTCCTCGAGGTCGGGCTCGTCGAGGTGGTTCTCGACGGGCTCGGCTCCGCTCACGCGCCGTCCTCGCCCACGGTGGCGTCGGCCGCCGAGGGCTCGGTCCCGGCATCGATGGCGTCGTCGGTGGTGGTCTCGTCGGGAACGTCCACGGTGGCATAGGCGTCATCGCCACGCACCAGGCCGATGACCACCAGCGCGATGGCGCCCACCACGATCCCGATGTCGGCCACGTTGAACACGGGCCACCACTGGAGGTCGAGGAAATCCACGACCCGACCGCCGAGGAACCCGTCACCGGCGCGGAACGCACGGTCGAGGAGGTTGCCGAGCGCGCCGCCGACGATGGCGCCGATGGCGAGCCGGGCGCCGAGCGAGCGGAGCCGCATGGCCCAGCGGAGGAGCACGACCGAGACGGCGAGGGCGAGCGGGCCGAAGAGCCAGCCCATGCCACCGCCGAGGGAGAACGCCGTGCCTTCGTTGAAGACCAGGTTGAGGCGCAGGCTCCAGAACAGGTCGATGTTCCGGGTCTGCAGTTCCTGCAGCGCCCAGTGCTTCGTCAGTTGGTCGACGAGGAGGACGACCGCCGCGAGGCCGAGGGCAGGGGCGAGGCGACGCACGGGCGGAAAGGCGGCCGCGTCAGCGGCGCCCGATCCCTCCGGCCTTGTACTCGACCCGTTCCCGGGCCCACGGGATCGCCTCGAGGCGCTCGGGCGGGATCGGGAGGCCGGAGACCTGGCAAACGCCGTAGGTGCCGTCGTCGATGCGAGCGAGCGCAGCGTCGATCTCGATCACCGCCTGGCGGGCCTGGGCCGACAGGGCGAGGTCGCGCTCGCGCTCCACGGCGATGGTGTCGCCCTCACCCGACTCCTCGTCGAACTG
Organism: Acidimicrobiales bacterium; assembly: GCA_040382135.1. Classification (GTDB taxonomy): domain Bacteria; phylum Actinomycetota; class Acidimicrobiia; order Acidimicrobiales; family JBEIGA01; genus JBEIGA01. The sequence continues at coordinate 39,549 of JBEIGA010000001.1, read as the reverse complement.
GACGTCACCGGGCTCACGGCCCTCGACGAGGGCCTCCGCCTCGGCCTGCAGGCGGACCGCCGAGCGCAGGTAGCGCTCCCGCTCCTCGAGCAGCGCAAGCCGCTGCTGCTCCAGGAAAGCGGCGTCGAGACCGGCGCCTGCCGGGGTCGCGACCGTCGGGGACGCGCCCTTGCCCTTCCCCGCAGTGCCCTTCGCCGCCGTCTTCGCTCCGGCCTTGCCCGTCACCGTGTCGCCCGCCTCCCCGTTCCTCTTCGTCGTCGTGGTCTTCACCGAGGTCTTCGGCGCAGACACCTCGTCACCCTTCGGGGAGGCGGATGACGCCGCCTTGGCAGGGGACGCCTTTGCTGCGGCCTTGGCGGGAGCAGCCTTCGCAGGCGCAGCCTTCGCTGGTGCCTTGGCCGGAGCCACCTTCGCAGGAGCAGCCTTCGCCTCCGCCTTGGCGGGAACAGCCTTCGCAGGCGCAGCCTTCGCAGGCGCAGCCTTCGCAGGCGCAGCCTTCGCAGGCGCAGCCTTCGCAGGCGCCTTGGCAGGAGCCACCTTCGCAGGAGCAGCCTTCGCAGGCGCCGCCTTGGCCGTGGCCTTGGCGGGCGCAGCCTTTCCTGCCGCCTTGGTGGCCTTCGCCGTCGGCGCCTTCGTCTCCTTCGGAGCTGCAGCCGCCTTCGGGGCCTGCTTCTTGGTCGCCATGCTCCGTCTCCCCTCCTGCACCCACCGTGTGCAATGGTTGGCGGAGTCTAGAGGGTTTCGAGAGGAACCCGGGCACCTCGCCCGCACGGACCTCTAGCGCTTGCGACCGAACCTCGAGCGCCGATCGTCGGCGTCGGGCTCGAAGAAGGCCTCCATCGCCTTCGTGGTGTGATCGTCGTCGCCGGCCTCGTCGACCGCCTGACGGAGCTGGTCGAGGAACGGATCCCGCCCACCCGGCTCATCGTCGATGTCGGTGGGCGACACCGTGGGCTCCGCATAGCGCTGCGGATCCACGGCGCCGACGGCCGGCGCGGGGGCGATGCCGAAGGGCGGGTCGGCCCAGTCGTCCTCGTCGTCCCACGCTTCCTCGTCGTCGTCCCAGCCGTCCTGGTCGGTGAGGTCGAGGGCGATGGCCGGCTCGCGCTCGTCGGCGAGCACCGGCCGGAAGGCCATGGTGGGCTCGTCCGGCTCCTCGTCGAGCTCGAGCGCCGTGCCGGACCCCTCTCCTGCGAACTCGAACGGCAGCGCTGCGTCCGCCGCTGCCGCGGCAGCGGACGGGGCCACCTCGTCGAGGGCGTACTCGCGGGGCTCGGGGAGCTGGACGGCAGACGCTGCCGGCGCCGGAGCGACACGGAGCGCCTCCGGATCGGCCACCGTGAGCTGCAGCGCAGCGATGGACGCCGCCAGCCGTTCCCGCTGCTGTTCGACGTGCCCGCTGAGCATGGCGATGTCGTCCTGCAGCTGGTCGCGGACCTGTTCCAGCTCGCGGATCTCCTCGCGCAACGGCAGCCGCGTGGACTCGATGACCCGGCGGGCCTCGGCGGCGGCCTCGGCACGGATGGCGTCGGACTGGGCGGTGGCCTCGGCCACCATGCGTCGTGCTTCGACCCTCGCCTCCGCGAGCGCCGTGGCGCGCTCCTCGTCGACCTCGGCGCGGATCCGGAGCGCGTAGGCGTCGGCGTCGGCGGTCACCCGGCGGGCGTGGGCGTCGGCCTCGGAGCGCGTCTTGGTCGCCACCTCGTTCGCCTCGGCCACGACGGCGTCCGCCGTCTTCTGGGCAAGCACCAGGGTGCGCCGAAGGGTCTCCTCGGTCTCGCTGTACCCGCCCCCGCCGGTGGCGGCTCGGGCCTCGGCCTGCTCGGCACGCTCGAGCGCCTCCCGCAGGCGACCCTGCAGCTGGGCGATCTGCTGTCCGGCGCGCTCGAGGAGCTCATCGACCTGGTCCGGGTCGTAGCCGCGGAACTTCTCGCGGAACTCGACCTCACGGAGCAGCTGCGGGGTGACGTCCATGTCCAAACCTTAGGTTCCGGGTCCCCGGCCGACGGGGACCCCATTGTCGGTCGGTGACGGGGTGGTCAGTTGGTGTAGCCGCGGGCCTCGAGCCGCTGGCGTTCCTCGGGCGAGACCTCGACGTTCGACGGCGTGAGCATGTACACGTGGTTCGCCACCTTCTCCATCTGGCCACCGAGGCCGTAGCAGAGGCCGCTGGCAAAGTCGATGATGCGACGGGAGAGGTCGCGGTCCACGCCCTGCAGGTTCACGATCACCGGCTGGTGGGCCTTGTAGCGGTCGGCCACCTCCTGGGCGTCGTTGAACGACCGGGGCGCGATGGCAGTCGGTCGGGCGGTGGCGGCGACGAGAGGCTTGACCGTGCTCGACTCGACGGGCCGCACGGCGACCACCCCCTCGCTGACGTTCGACTCCGGCGGGTTGGCCGGCACCGGGCGGATGGTGCGCACCGTCGACGGCTGGCGCGGCTCGGGACGGGCGGGGATCTGCGGCGAGCTCCGCACCGGCTCCGGGCGGCGCGGTTCTGGTCGGGCGCCCGAGCCCGACGCACGACGCGGCTCGGGCTCGTGGTGCTCCCGCCCGTAGTCGTCGTACTCCTCGTCGGGACCCAGCCCGAGGTAGACCAGTGCCTTCTTCCACGCCGTCATGTGCCGTCTCCTCCGCCGATGCTATCCGGCGCGCCCCCGACGACGGGGACGCTCCCGCCGGCGGTCTCACTCGATGGGCGCACGCCGAACAGCGCGCGCCCCATACGAACCATCGTCGCCCCGGCGGCGACGGCGTCCTCCAGATCGTCGGTCATGCCCATCGACCGCTCGGGAAGGTCCAGACCGTCGGCCAACCGCGCCAGCGCGGCGAACGCCCGGGCCGTGCCCGGTCGGTCCCCGGCCGGGCCGACCGCCATCAACCCTCGGACGTCGAGGCCGGCGTCGCGGGCCCGGGCGACGAGCGACGCCGTCTCCCCCGTGGCGCAGCCGCCCTTCGCCGGCTCGTCCGCGACGTTGACCTGGACGAGCAGCGCGGCCCCCGGGGCCCGACGAGCGAGCTCGTCCACCAGCTCGGGGCGGTCGACGCTCTGCCAGAGGTCGACGCGTCCGACGAGGTGGCGCACCTTGTTGCGCTGCAGCCGGCCCAGGAAGTGCCAGGCGCAGTCGCCGCGGCCGCCGAGCTCGTCCTGCTTGGCGACGAGCTCCTGGGTGTAGTTCTCGCCCACGTCGGTGAGCCCGGCGGAGCGGGCGACTTCGACGGCAAACGCCGGAAAGGCCTTCGTGACCGCGACGATGCGGACGCGGTCGGGGTCGCCGCCGGCGGCGGCGATGCGGTCGCGGACGACCTCCACGCGTGCCCGCACGGTGGCGACGTCGGGGACGGTGACCCCGCTCACGCGAGGACCGCCGGTTCCTGCCGGACGACGGGTTCCTGCCAAGCAACCAGGGCCTGCCGGCCGGCGTCGGACCGGGCACGGTGGGAGTACCAACCCGGCTCGCACGCCGTGCACCCGCCGAGTCGGACCGGAGAGGGTGCGCCCGCCCGAGCCAAGGAGGCCGTCACGGCGGCCGGCAGATCGAGGGCCGGAGCGCCACCGCTGGTGCGCGCTCGGGCGGAGGGGCCGACGGCGGAGACGACCACATCGAGGTCGTCCTCGCCGAACTCGTAGCACTCGGGGCCGATGCACGGGCCGAGGACCGCGTGGGTCACGGGCCCGCCGAGCGCGGTGACCGCCTCGACCGTCCGCGCCACGACGCCGGCGGCGAGCCCTCGCCAGCCCGCGTGCACGAGGCCGAGCGCGCCGTCCGAGACCAGTGCGAGCGGGGCGCAGTCGGCGGTGTGCACCGCGAGGACGACACCCGGCACGGCGGTGACGGCGGCATCGGCCTCCTCACCTGCGCCACCCCCGGGCTCGTCGACAACGACGACACGGTCGCCGTGGACCTGCCGGAGCCAGGTCCACGGGGCGTCCACCACCGACCGACGCCGGAGGCCGAGCGGACCGGGGGCGCCGCCGATGGCCAGGTCGCCGTCGGCGACGCCGGTCATCCGGAGCTCCACCCTCGACCCGTCGGGGCGGGCGACATGATGCGATCGCACGATCGTCCCCGCCTCAGCGCGGCGCCGAGCAGGCGGCTCGACCCACGGCGATCAGCGCAGGAAGCTGGGGACGTCGAAATCGTCACCCTCGTCGTCGCCCTCCGCGCCGCTGTCCGCGAAGACGTCGGCGATGGGCGGCTCGTCGACGAGCGCACCGGGGCGGGGGCCGCCGGTCGAGCCGAGCGCACCCGCCAGGCCCGCACCGCCCGAGCGGCCGCGGCGGTCCTCGTCCCAGCGGTCGAAGCCGGCGGCGATGACGGTGACCCGCACCCCGTCGACGGCCTCCTCGTCGATGACCGTGCCGAAGATGATGTTCGCGTCGGGGTGGGCGACCGAGTGGATGATCTCCGCCGCCTCGTTGACCTCGAACAGGGTGAGATCGCTGCCACCGGTGATGTTGAGCAGGATGCCCCGGGCGCCCTCGATGGAGGCCTCGAGCAGGGGGCTCGAGATGGCCGCCCGGGCGGCCTGGATCGCACGACCCTCGCCGTTGCCCTGGCCGATGCCCATCAGGGCCGAGCCGGCGTCCTTCATGATCATGCGGACGTCGGCGAAGTCGGTGTTGATCAGGCCGGGCGTGGTGATGAGGTTGGTGATGCCCTGGACGCCCTGGAGCAGGATCTCGTCGGCCATCTTGAAGGCGTTCAGCACCGAGGTCTTCTCGTTGGCGACCGTCAGGAGGCGGTCGTTCGGGATGACGATGAGGGTGTCGACCTTCTCCTTCAGGCGCTGGATGCCCTGCTCGGCCTGCACCGCACGGCGGCGGCCCTCGAAGGCGAACGGCCGGGTGACCACGCCGATGGTGAGGGCACCCAGGCCCTTCGCGATCTCGGCGATGACCGGGGCGGCGCCGGTACCGGTGCCGCCACCCTTGCCGGCGGTGATGAAGACCATGTCGGCGCCCTCGAGGGCCCGCTCGATGTCCTCGCGGTGGTCCTCTGCAGCCTGCCGACCGACCTCGGGATCGCTGCCGGCGCCGAGGCCCCGCGTCAGTTCCCGCCCGATGTCGAGCTTGAGATCCGCGTCCGACATGAGCAGGGCCTGTGCGTCGGTGTTGACCGCGATGAAGTCGACCCCCTTCATGTGGGCGTCGATCATCCGGTTGACGGCGTTGACACCGCCACCGCCCACGCCGACCACCTTGATGACGGCCAGGTAGTTCTGCGGGTTCGCGATCATTGCGCTGCTCCCTCGGAGGCTTCGTCGACTCGAGCGTAGGCCCCGACGGCCGCGATGGGCCGACGGATGAACACCTCGCGTCGTGGTCCAGACGCTACGGGCCGTGGTGACCTCAGGTCAACACGGGGAATGACAGGAGTTGACTCCAGCAACACGAGCAACATCACGCCCTCATCGTCAACACCGCCGGGTGACGACCGGGTTCGCATGGGCGGAGACGTCGATCGTGGCCAGGCAGGACAGGTCGACTCGGAGCAGGACGGTCGCCAGGGACCGCAACTCCTCGGCGTAGTCGGCCTCGTCGCCGAGGAACGCAGTGGCCCCACCGGCGAGCGCCAGGTCCACCCCGTCGTCGGTCGGGACGACGCCCTCGACCCATGCGGCGAGGTCCGGGGTCATGGCCGCGGCGACGCGCAGGGGGCGCTCCACCCCGGGCAGGGTCCGACCAGGGACGACCGCTGCGGGATCGACCGTGTTCACGAGCAGGGCGGGGACCTCCCCCGGCCCCTGCGGCTTGACGGTCTCGGCGAGCACCCGCCCCTCGGCGTCGAGGAGGAACCACTGGTCGGAGGCGGCACGCACCACGGCGGCCGGCCGGCGTTCGACGATCCGGACGGCGACGCCGTTCGGCCAGTCCCGCAGGACCTCGGCACGCCCGACCCAGGGCAGCTCCTGGACCCGCGCCGACGCAGCGCGGAGGTCGAGGTCGGTCATGGGGTCGCCGGGCTCGATGCCGAGCACGGCCTCGACGTCGGCGGCCGGGGTGTTCGGCGAGCCGGTCACAACGACCCGGTCGACGTCGAGCAGCGGGGTCCGGGTCAGACCGATCAGCGCGACCACGACGGCGGCGGCGACCGCCGCAGTGACCAGGCGGCGCAGGCGGCGGCGCCCGGCCGAGCGCTTGACCGCGACCCTTCTCGCGCGCAACCTCGGATCGATCGCCACCCGCGCCGCCGTCCCGGCCATCACCGCACCCCCGTCATGTCGTGCCCGTCCGGCTCCCCGAAGCCGGCCAGGCGGGTCTCGGGCTCGAGCCGCACGCCGAAGTGCGCCTCGACCCGTCGTTGCACCTCGCGCATGAGCTCGAGGACGTCATCGGCGGATCCTCCCGGATCGGCCTGGAAGAAGTTGGCGTGCTTGGTCGAGACCTCGGCGGACCCGAGCCGCAGTCCCTTGCAGCCGGCGGCCTCGATGAGCCGCCCCGCTGAGTCCCCGGGTGGGTTGGTGAACACCGAGCCGGCGTTCTGGCCCCCCGGCTGGTGCTCGCGCCGCCACGCGACGATGGCGGCGAGCTCCGCCTCGCTCGCCGTGCGATCGCCCACGGCGAGCCGCAGTGTCGCCGCGGCCACCACCTCGTCCGAGCGGACGGCGGCCTGCCGGTAGCCGAGGCCCAACGCCGCGGAAGGCCGCTCGGTCGTCGCACCGGTCCGCAGATCCACGATCGTCGCCGACACGAGCGAGGCCGCCATGTCCGAGCCGTGACCGCCGGCGTTCATCCGGACGGCTCCACCGATGGACCCCGGGACCCCGACCGCCCACTCGAAGCCGGTGCAACCGGCTGCGACCGTTCGTCGGGCGACCACGGGGAGGCTCGCCGCTCCCCCGGCGCGCACGATGCGGATCCCGGCGTGGTCGGGGGGATCCACGGTGATCGTCTCGAAGCCCGGGCCGAGCCGCACGACGATCCCGGGGAAACCGGCATCGGCGACGAGCAGGTTGGAGCCGCGGCCCAGGACCAGGACCGGGACACGCCCCGCAGGGTCCTCCGCAGCCAGCACGGCACCCAGGCGGACGAGCGCCGGGACGTCCTCCACGGTCACGAGCACGGCCGCCGGACCGCCGACGCGGTAGGTCGTGAGGACGCCGAGGGGCGCATCCACCTCGACGGAGCCGCCGACCGCGATGTTCACCGCAGCCACGAGACGGTCGTGCGGCGTCACGCCGTCCGGCCCGCCATGGGCGCAGCGATGCTGCGGACGCGGGCCAGCGCCGGTCCGAGCTCGTCCGGCAGGCTCGTGAGGTCGCCGGCGCCGAGGGTCAGGCACAGGTCGCCGGGCCGCAGCTCGCGCTGGAGGAAGGTCAGCACGTCCTCCCGACGCGGGAGGTAGGCCACCCGGGCCCGGGGATCGGCGTCGAGGACTGCGTCGACGACGAGCTTGCCGGAGACGCCCGGCAGCGGCGACTCCCCGGCGCCGTACACGTCGGTCACCGCGAGCACGTCGGCTGCGCCGAAGACGACGCCGAACTCGGCGGCCAACGCCGCCGTCCGGCTGTAGCGGTGGGGCTGGAACACGCACACGATCCGCCGCCAGCCGCCGCCGTTCGCCGCGTCCAGCGTGGCGGCGACCTCCGTGGGCAGGTGGGCGTAGTCGTCCACGAACGTCACGCCGTCGACGTCGCCCCGGAACTCGAAGCGGCGGGCGACGCCGGTGAACCGGGCGAGCCCGTGCACGGCGAGGTCGAACGGCGCACCGGCGGCCAGCGCGGCGACGAGCGCTGCAGTGGCATTGCGGGCGTTGTGGAGACCGGGGACCGCGAGGCTGACCGTCCCGAGCCGCGCCCCGCGGTGCTCGAGGTCGAACCGGGTGCCGAGTCCCTCGCGCACCAGGTCCACCATCCGGTAGTCGGCGTCGGCCGCTGTGCCATACGTGGACAGCCCCCCGTCCCGGCCGCGGTGCCGCGCCGCGAGGGCGGCGGCGCCCCGGTCGTCGGCGCAGACGACGACCGGCCCGGTCGTCCCGTCGACGAACGTGTCGAACGCCGCCTCCATCGCCGCGCCGGTCCCGAAGAAGTCGAGGTGGTCGGGTTCCACGTTGGTCACGACGGCGATGGAGCGGGCGAGCTCGACGAAGGTGCCGTCGGACTCGTCGGCCTCCACCACGAACCGGTCGCCCTCGTCCCATGCAGCGCCGGTCCCGATCTCGTTGAGGTCGCCACCGATGACGAACGACGGACGCAGACCGCTCTCGAGCAGGCAGAGCGCCAGCATCGACGAGGTCGTCGTCTTGCCGTGGGTGCCCGCCACGGCGATGGTCGGCCGGACCCGGGTGATGGCGGCGAGCATCGCCGCCCGGCGCAGGACCGGCACGCCGCGCTCGCCCGCCGCGCGGACCTCGGCGTTGTGGGCCGGCACCGCGGTGGACACGACCACGAGCTCCGCGTCGCCCAGGTTGTCGGCGTCGTGGCCGACCCGCACGTCGAGCCCCAGCGCGGCGAGCCGGTCGAAGGCGACCGACGGCTTCAGGTCCGAGCCGGTGACGTGGTGACCCATCGTGTGCAGCACGAGAGCGATGGCCGACATCCCGGCGCCTCCGACGCCGACGATGTGGACCCGCCGGGGCGTGGCGAGGTCGAGCGGTTCCGAGGCGTGCACGGGCTGCATCATCGTCCTTCCGGTCCTGCGGGTGACGGTGCAGGAGACCCTGGCCGCGCGTGGGCCACGACGAGGGCAGCCACGCGGTCGGCCGCGTCGCGTCGCCCGAGCGACCGGGCCGAGGCGGCCATGGCCCGCAGCGCGGGCGCGTCGGCGAGCAGCGTCTCGACCACGTCGTGCAGGCGCGGCCCGTCGAGCTCGGCGTCGGGCACGAGCACCGCGCCGCCGACGTCGGCGAGCGCCCGTGCATTCGCCGTCTGGTGGTCGCCGGGGGCCCCCGGGAGCGGCACCAGCACCGCGGGGACCCCGATGGCCGTCAGCTCCGCGACGGTCGTCGCTCCAGCCCGACACACGACGAGATCGGTGGCCGCGTAGAGCGTCGGCATGTCGTGCTCGTAGCGGACGGGCACGTACCGGGGCCCCGACGCGTCGACGGCGGGCGCACGGGCGACCACCGAATCGTGGTCCCGGTCGCCGATGACATGACGGATCACGAGGTTCGCTCGGCCGCTCCATGCCGGCAGTGCGCCGAGGACCGCCTCGTTGATGCGGCGGGCCCCCAGCGAGCCGCCGAAGACCACCACCAGGGCGGCGTCCGAGGCCACGCCCAGCCGGGCACGGGCGACCTCCCGGTCACGTGCCGGGTCGACGGCGAGGATCTCGGGGCGCACGGGGTTCCCCGTCACCTCGGCGCGGGGAAGGTCGGTGCCGGGGAAGGACACTGCCGAGACCTTCGCCCACCGCCCGGCGAGCCGGTTCGCGAGGCCAGGGACGGCGTTCTGCTCGGCCACCACGACCGGGATCCGCCGGAGCACCGCAGCGAAGGTGCACGGCACCGAGGCGTAGCCGCCCAGCGACACGACGACGGCGGGCCGGCGTCGGCCCACCAACCGCCAGGCCATCGCCACCGCGCGCAGCAGGCCCCACACGGCACCGATGTTCGCCGTCGTCAGCCGGCGTTGGATCCCCCGCCCGGGCAGGACCACGAGCTCGAGCCCGGCGGCGGGGACCAGGTCCCGCTCCACCCCGCGCTCGCTCCCCACGTAGAGGATCGACCCCGGGTCGGGCCCGGCGCCCATGAGCGCCCGTGCGATGGCGACACCGGGGAGCACGTGGCCGGCGGTCCCACCACCGGCGATCACCGCGAAGGTCCGGCTGCTCACCGGCCCTGCCGCGCGACGTTGAGGAGGATGCCCATGGCCGAGAACACGACGATGAGCGAGGAGCCGCCGAAGGACAGGAACGGCAGCGGCACCCCGGTGATCGGCAACACGCCGAGGACGGCACCGATGTTGATGAAGGCCTGCACGAGGATCCACGCGGTGATCCCGATGGCGAGGAGCATCCCGAAGTGGTCCGGTGCCCGCAGCCCCACGGACAGGCCGACGGCGCCGATGCCGAGGAAGGCCATGACCACGAAGGCGGCGCCCACGAGCCCGGCTTCCTCGGCGATGATCGCGTAGATGAAGTCGGTGTGGGCGAAGGGCAGGTAGCCCCACTTGCCCGTGCTGGCACCGATGCCGACGCCTGCGATCGAGCCGTTGGCCACCGACACCAGCGACTGGATGGTCTGGTAGCCGGTGTCGAGCGGGTCGGACCACGGGTCGAGGGCGCCCATGATGCGGGCCCGGCGGTAGTCGGCGGCGAAGGCGAGGAAGGTCACGGCGGTCGCCCCGAGCAGACCGACGCCGGTCAGGGCGTAGAGCGGCACGCCGGACACGAACAGCAGGGTCATCACGATCGCGGCGACGATGATCGTGGTCCCGAGGTTCGGCTGCAGCATGATCAGGCCGGTCACGACCGCCGTCACGACCAGGACCGGCTTCAGCGTCAGGTGGAGGTCCTCGGCGGGCCGCCTGCTCCGGGACAGCAGTTCGGCGACCCAGACCAGGATCGCGAGCTTGGCGATCTCGGAGGGCTGGAACTGCAACGGACCGGCGCCGAGCCATCGGGTGGCTCCGTTGGCCGAGACACCGAGGCCGGGTACCAGCACGAGCACCAGCAGACCGATGGCGCCGAGGAGCAACGGTGTCGCCAGGTCGGCCCAGCGCCGGTAGTCGATCCGCATCGTGATGACCATGGCGACGAGGCCGGCGCCGAGGTACATGCCCTGCTTTCGGACGTGCACCCAGGAGCTGCCCGTGCGGTGGAGGTCGGTGACCGAGGATGCGGACAGCACCATCACCAGACCGAGCAGGGAGAGCGCGCCGATCAGCATCAGCAGCAGCACGAACCGTCCGGAGCGGCGGCCGGGTGGCGCCTTCGCGATCGCCGCTGCGCCGACGGCCCTGGAGGTCGGGTGCCGGAGACGGGTGGAGCCCGCAGCCGTGCGTCGCGTGGCCGTCATGACCGTCCTCCCCTATCGCCCTCGGGCGCCGACAGTCCCGCGCCCTCGACCGCCGCCAGTCGCGCCACCTCGCGGGCGAAGTCGTCGCCGCGCTCGCCGTAGTTCCGGTACCAGTCGTAGGACGCGCACGCCGGGGACAGCAGGACGGTCCGGCTCCCCGCCGCCCGGGCGAGCTCGAGCCCCGCAGCGACGGCGTCCGCCATCGACGTGGCGACCCGCACGGGGCAGCGGCCCGAGAAGACCTCGGCGATCTCCGACGCGCTCTCCCCGATCGCCACCACACCGCTCAGATCCTGCGCCAGCACGGCGAGCTCGCCGAGATCGATGCCCTTGTTCCTGCCCCCGGCCACGAGCACCGGTCGGTCGAACCCGTCCACGGCGGCGATGACCGCGTGGGGGCTCGTCGCCTTCGAGTCGTCGAAGAACCGGACCCCGGCCACCTCACCCACCGGCTGCACACGGTGCGGCAACCCGTCGAAGCCGACGAGCACCGATCGGATGGCGTCGGGCGCGGCCCCTGCGGCGAGCGCCGAGGCGGTGGCCATCAGCGCGTTCCTGAGGTCGTGCGGACGCCGCCTCGGCAGGTCGGCGACGGCGAGGAAGCGCTCGCCCTCCACCACCAGCCACCCGTCCCGCACCGTGTGGGTCAGGTCCGCCGAGCCGCCCAGGCCGATCCGCCGGGCGCCGGCAGGTGTGTGACGGGCCACGACCTCATCCTCGACGTCGGCCACGGCGACGTCGCCCGGTCCGCGGCGGGCCCAGATCGAGGCCTTCGCCGCCTCGTACGCCGCGAGCGAACGGTGGACGTCGAGGTGATCGGGGGCGAAGTTGCCCCAGGCGGCCACACGGGGGGCGAACGTGTCCGAGTGGCCGAGCCGGAACGACGAGGCCTCGACGACGAACCACGCCGGTGTGGGGTCGTCGATGGCCTCGACGAGCGGGAGGTCGGTGTTCCCTGCGGCGATGTTCGGGATGCCGGCCGCCTCGAGCATCAGCGCGACGAGCGTGGTCGTGGTGGTCTTGCCGTTCGTGCCGGTGATGGCGACGACGGGTCGAGCGTCCCAGTCGGCGGCCAGATCGAGCTCCGACCGGACCCGCACCCCCTGCTCGGCCGCGGTCACGAAGCACGGGTGGCGATCCGGGACGCCCGGGCTGGGCACGACGGCCGCCACGTCGAGCACCGCCCGGCGCAGGGCAGCGGCGCCGGGCCGACCGAGGAACCGGGCGCCGTGCGCTTCGGCGAACGCCTCGTGCGCCGGCGTGGGCCGGTCCTCGGCGACGGTGACGGCGACACCACGCGACCGCGCAGCGGCCACCACCGACCGCCCGGTCATGCCGAGGCCGACCACCAGGAGCGGGCCACCGCTCACTGGGTGATCCCCAGTTCGATCGCGTCGGCGTAGAAGAGGCCGACCCCGACCGCCGTGCACATGCCGGCCATGATCCAGAAGCGGATGATGACGGTCGTCTCCGGCCAGCCACCGAGCTCGAAGTGGTGGTGGATCGGCGCCATGCGGAACACGCGACGCCCGCCCATCGTCCGGAACGTGAAGACCTGGATGATCACCGAGATCGTCTCGAACACGAACAGCCCGCCGATGATCGGCAGCAGCAGCTGGGTGTTGGTGGAGAGGGCGAGCGCGGCGAGCGCGGTCCCGATCGCCAGCGAGCCGGTGTCGCCCATGAAGATCTTGGCGGGCGGCGCGTTCCACCAGAGGAAGCCGATGCAGGCGCCGAGCATCGACGCCGAGACGACGGCCAGGTCGAGGGCGTGGGGCACCTGGTAGATGTCGTGGCGGAACTGCCAGAAGGCGACGATCGTGTAGGCGGCGAAGGCGAACGCCCCGGAACCGGCGGCGAGTCCGTCGAGCCCGTCGGTGAGGTTCACTGCATTGGACGCGCCCGCGATGAGCAGCACGGCCCAGAGCACCCAGGCGACCTCGCCGATCTCCCAACCGATGGAGTCGTACCGGGTGAACGAGATCGTGGTGGGGATGTTGGTGAACTGCACCATCGCCACGCCGAACGCCACCGCCACGGACAGGAGTCCGAGCATCTTCGCCCGCTTGTTCAGCCCGAGGCTCCGCTCGCGGACGACCTTGATCCAGTCGTCCATCATCCCGACCAACCCACCACCGACGATGGTCGCCATGACGATGAGCCCGGTGCGGGTGAAGATGCCGCCGCCGGCGAGGTCGCTGCCGATGTAGCCGACGATCGCCCCGCCGACGATGGCGACGCCGCCCATCGTCGGGGTGCCCGCCTTCGTGCGGTGCCCCTGGGGGCCGTCCTCGCGGATCGGCTGACCGATCCGCAGGCGCGTCAGCGCGTCGATGAGCAGCCGGGTCCCGACCAGGGAGACGATCCCGGCGATGGCGACGGCGATGAGGAGCCGGCTCACCGGCGCGCTCCCGCTGGCTTGCGGCTCATCGTTGGTCCTCCTGCAACAGGGTCCGGGCGACCGTCGCGGCGACCGCGCGGTCGTCGAACGGCAGGACCCGGTCGCCGATCGTCTGGGTGGTCTCGTGCCCCTTGCCGGCCACGACCACGAGGTCACCGGGCCGGGCGGAGGCGCACGCGGCGTGGATCGCGAGATGCCGGTCGGGCTCCACCAGGGCCGGCGGGACGGTCGTCCCGGCCCGGATCTCGGCGAGGATGGTAGCGGGGTCCTCGCTCCGGGGGTTGTCGGAGGTGAGGACGACCGTGTCCGCGAGCCGAGAGGCGATCTCGCCCATCGCCGGGCGCTTCGTGCGGTCGCGGTCGCCCCCGCAGCCGAACACCACGATCAGACGGGCCCCGGAGGAGATGGCATCCCGACCGGCCTCGAGGACGGCGGCCAGGCCGTCCGGCGTGTGGGCGTAGTCCACCACGATCCCGTAGGGCTGCCCGACGTCCACCGGTTCGAAGCGACCCGGCACCGGGCCGGCGGTCGCGAGCGCAGCGGCGACGTCCGACGGGTCGACCCCGAGCGCGACCGCCGTCTCGGCGACGAGCAGGAGGTTGCGGGCGTTGAACCGGCCGCCGAAGGCCGCGTCGAGCTCGGTGCCACGCCAGCCGATCCGGATCCGTGCCGGGCCGATCGCACGGACGTCGGCGGCGTCCAGGCTGACCCGCACGACCTGTTCCTGCCGGGTCGTGTCGGCGAGCAGGCGTCCGTGCGGCCCGTCGACGTCGATGACCGCGAGCGGACCGAAGGCCGGATCGAACAGACGGGCCTTCGCGGCGAAGTACCGCTCCATCGTCCCGTGGTAGTCGAGGTGGTCGCGGCTGAGGTTGGTGAACAGCGTGGCCGCGAACCTCGTGCCGTCGACGCGGTGCTGGTCGAGCGCGTGCGACGAGACCTCCATGCTCACGGCGCGGTCACCCCCCTCCACGGCACCGGCGAGGAGCTCCTGGAGCTCGGTCGCCTCCGGCGTGGTCCGGGCGCCCGTGAGGGTGCCGATCACGGTCGTGGGGCGTCCGGTGGTCGACAGCACGTGGGCGAGCACGGTGGCCACGGTGGTCTTCCCGTTCGTCCCGGTCACGCCGACCACGTCGAGCCGCTCGCTCGGCCGACCCCAGAACGCGGTCGCCACCGCGGCCATGGCCGGCCGTGCGCCGGGCACCACCACCTGCGGGACGGCGATGCGCAGCGGTCGCTCGACGAGCAGGGCGACGGCTCCGGCGGCGACGGCGGCGGACGCGTGGTCGTGCCCGTCGGTGGTGCCGCCGGGCACGCAGCAGAAGAGGTCGCCGGGACGCACCGCACGGGAGTCGTGGCGCACCCCGGTGACGACCACCGTCGGGTCCTGCCCCGAATCCGCCGGGACGGCCGTGGGCAGTCCGGCCGCCTCGAGGAGGGCGGCGAGGGGGATGGGACGCGCGGTCACCGGGGGGCCGTGCCCGTCGACGCTGCGGTTCCGGCGTCCCCGTCCCCGTTCCCCCCGCTCCCGGACGGGAGGGTCGTGGTCGTGGTGGAGGGCATCGGCTGGGCCTCGACGCGGACGCGGTTGCCCTCAGTGGCCACGACCGCATCGCTGCCGGTCACCCGCAGCTGCCGGGCGGCGAACCCGGCGAACTCGGCGAAGGCCGGGGCCGCGGCCCGGCCGCCGGAGTAGTCGGGCGCCAGCGGCTCGTCGAGGACGACGACCACGACCAGCTCCGGATCGTCGGCCGGGAGGAACCCGACGAAGCTGGCGATGTACTTGATGCCGTAGCGGCCCTCGTACCCCTCGCCCTGGTCGGCGTCCTCGGTCCAGTCGGCCGCCTCGTCGGCGGGCTTCCACGCGGTGCCGGTCTTCCCGGCGACGGCCATGCCCGGCACCTGGGCGCGCATCCCCGTGCCCTCCCGGACCACCTGGGCGAGCGTCGTCTGCAGCCAGCCCGCGGTCTGCTCGGAGATGACGCGTCGGCCTTCGGCGACCGGCGTCGACCGGAAGGTGCCGTCCGCGCTGCGCGTCCCGAGCACGACCCGCGGGGTGACGGCCACGCCGTCGTTCGCGATGGCGGCGTACGCCGTCAGCAGCTGCACGGGCGTCACGGCGATGCCGTGCCCGAACGAGATCGTGTCGCGCGAGACGCCGGACCAGTCCTCGAGATCGGGGACGATGCCGTACTCCTCGTTCGGCACGTCGATCCCGGTGCGCGCACCGAAGCCGAAGGCGGTGACCCAGTGGTGGAGGCGCTCGTCGCCGAGGTCCTGCGCCCACATGAGGGTGCCGACGTTCGACGACTCGGACAGGATCGAGGTGATGGACCACTGCTCCGGCGGGTGGGGCCGGTCGTCGTCGAAGGTGACGTCGTAGCGGGTGAAGGTGTCGGGCACCGTGCGCACCGAGTCCGGCGCGCCGACGCCATCCTCGAGCACCCCGGCGAAGGTGACCGGCTTCATCACCGAGCCGGGCTCGAACGACCAGGTGACGGCACGGTGGTTCGAGGTGTTGACCACCTCGCCCGCCTCGTTCCGCACCAGGTTCGCGTCGGCGAGGATCTCGCCGGTCCTCGGGTCGGCGGCGAGGAGCACGCCCCCGTCGGCACGGGTCCGCCGGATGGCCTCGCCGAGGACCCGCTCGGCCTCGAACTGGAGCGCGCGGTCGATCGTGAGGACGAGCGTCTCCCCCGGCTGGGCGGGCTCGATGCGCTGCTCACCGGTCGGGATCGTGAACCCGCCCGGCGCCGTCTCCACGACCCGCTCCCCCGGCGTCCCGGTGAGCACGTCGTCGTACTGCTGCTCGAGGCCGGTGGTGCCGACCTCCCAGCCGTCGGTGCGTCCGAGCAACGCCGTGGCGACCGCCCCGCCGCCGGGGTGGATGCGCCTCGGCTCCTCGACGACCTGGATGCCCGCGAGACCGAGCTCCGAGACCTGACCCGCGAGGTCGGGGCGGACGTCCCGGGCGACGTACACGAAGCGGCCGTCACGGCCGAGGCGCTCGGCCAGCGCGACGGGGTCACCGCCGAGGACGCCGACGAGGGCCTGCGCCGCGACCCACGGATCCTCGACCAGCGCGGGATCGGCGACGACGGAGGGGGCCGGGACCGAGAGCACCAGGTCGCTGCCGTTGCGGTCGACGATGGCGCCGCGCCCCGCGGGGATGTCCACCACCCGGATGCGCTGCGCCTCGCCGTAGTCCATGTAGCGCTCGGGGTGCAGCACCTGCAGTTCGACGAGGCGGTACACGGTGCCGCCACCCGCGAGGAGGGCGACCAGGGACAGGCTGGCGACGCGGCGGCGGAGGCGGATGTCCGCCCCGGACCGCCGGGACCGACCCCGGCTCATCCCTCGCCCCCGTCGGCGGTCGGGTCCGGCGCACGATCGTCGACGGGCGGGGGGCCGGCCGGGGTGTCGTCGACGAGCTCGGGCTCCTCGATCTGCGGATCGTCGGGCGAGGCCGGGGCGAAGGGATCCAGGCCGGGCGGCGGGAGGGGTGCGTCCGGATCGCCGGGCTCGACGGGCACCAGCCACCCACGGTCAACGGGCACCACCATCCCGAGACGTCCGGCCTCCGCCAGGATGCGCGTCGGCGCCTCGAGGTCGGCGACCTGCACGCGGAGCTCCACGGCGCGCTCCTGCTCGGCCTGCAGCTCGGTGGTGAGCCGATCGAGGCGCAGCTGCCCCTGGACCAGCAGGGTGTGCAGCACGGCGAGCCCGAGGAGGCTGCCGAAGATCAGGAGCACGGCGGCCGAGCCGAGCAGGCCGAGGACCCGGCGGGTGGGGGCCGGGCGGGGCTGGCGGACGACGCGGAGCTGGGGGCGCTTGGGCGCAGGGGCACGACCCGCCGAGGACCGGCTCGACGACCGGGAGGTCGCGCCCTTGGCCGCGGCCGGGCTCATGCCGCGACCGCCAGCTTCTCGACCGCACGCAGCCGCGCCGAGGCGGAGCGGGGGTTCGCCTCGAGCTCGGCCGCGCTCGGGGTGACCGAGCCCCGGCGGAGCAGACGGACGGACGGCACGGCCCCACAGACGCAGGGCAGGCGCGGCGGACAGGTGCAGCCACCGGTGGAGGCGGTGACGAAGCGGTCCTTCACGATGCGGTCCTCACCCGAGTGGTAGCTGAGGACCACGCCGCGTCCGTGGGGTGCGAGGAGGTCGATGGCCGCGTCGAGCGCGCCCGGGAGCTGGTCGAGCTCGCGGTTCACCTCGATGCGGATCGCCTGGAAGGTCCGCTTCGCCGGGTGGCCGCCGGTCCGACGCGTCGCCGCGGGGATGGCGGACCGGACGATCTCGGCGAGCTCCGTGGTGGTGGCGATCGGCCGGGCGGCCACGATGGCGCGGGCGACGCGATCGGCGTGACGCTCGTCCCCGAGCGTCCGGAGCACGGTGGCGAGGCGCCGGACGTCGTACCCGTTGACCACGTCGGCCGCGGACACCGCCTGGCGCTCGTCCATGCGCATGTCGAGCGGTCCCTCGTTGCGGAAGCTGAAACCCCGCTCCCCCGTGTCGAGCTGGTGGCTGCTGACGCCGAGGTCGAACAGGAAGCCCGCGATGGCGCCGATGCCGAGCCCACGCACCTCCTCGGCGATCGCCTCGAACGCCGCGTGGCGGGCGGAGAAACGGTCGGCGAAGGGCGCGAGGTTGCGGCCGGCCGCAGCGAGGGCGTTGCGGTCCCGGTCGAGCCCCACCACTCGGACCTCGGACGAGGCCTCGAGGAGCGCCAGGGCGTGCCCACCGCCGCCGAGGGTGGCGTCCACCACGACGCCGCCGCCGATGTCGGCACGGGCCACGGGGAGGAGGACCTCGAGGACCTCCGCGAGCAGCACCGGCTCGTGGCGGAACCCTCCGTCCGGTGCGGCTGCGGATCCACTCGTCGGTGCGGTCATCGGCCGTCACCGGGGCGCGCACGTCCAACGGTTCGTGATCTCGGCGTTCGGCAGTCCCCCGATCAGCGGGCGCACGTCAGGTTGTCTCTCCTGATCGAGCTGATGGCAAGCGGGCGGAGTAGGGGCCTTCCATCTGCTGATCGGAGGACTGCCGATCGTCGAGTTCGTCGTGGTCGTGGTGTCCCGGTTCCTCCCCTCGTGTGCGGTGTCGGTACGGCGCGTTCGGTGACGGCTCAGGTGTGAGCCGCGGTGGGTTGCACTGCGGTGCCGACGGCGTCGGACGCTCCGGCTCGGGGGCTCAGATGCCCAGCGGGCCGCTGAGCTCCTCGAAGACCGCCGCATCCAGGTCGGCCTCCATGGCCTGCCAGGTGGCGGCGTCCCAGATCTCGAGCCGGTTGATGGCCCCGGTGACGATCACGTCCCGATCCAGCCGGGCCATCTCCCGGAGCTTGGAGGGCAGCAGGATCCGGCCCTGCGAGTCCTGGCGCACCTCCTCCGAGCGGGCTGCGACGGCCCGCCAGGCGGTGTCGGACATCCGGGCGTCGCGTGCCTCGGTCGTGAGCCGGACGAGCTGCTGCTCGAACTCCTCGGGCGACCACAGCGCCAGACAGCCCTTGCTCGGCGAGACGTAGAGGCTCTCGCCGAAATGGGTGCGGAACTTCGAGGGCAGGACGAGCCGGCCCTTCGGATCCAGCGTGTGCGGATACGTGCCGACCAGCGGGGCCATTCAGGCCTCCCCGCGCTGGGGCCGACCCCGGACGGGGCGCCCGGGCGAGAGCCGGGGCGAACGGAGCGGCGAGCGGGTGGCGACGTCGATGCCAAACATCCTGCCCCCTATCGGCACCTTTGTGCCAACTCTTCACTCCACTTCCCTCCACAGCGCTCCACCCTATGCCCCTCCGTGTCGCAGGGTCAAGGAACCGGGGCGCGAAAATCGACGGAGGGTAGGATCGAACACACGTTCCGTGACGTGGTGTGGCGGAGGCGCGGCCGGGCCGCCGCCGGAACGAGGGCGGGAACCTGCGCCGGATCAGCGCTGCGTCGGCGTCAGGGCAGAGCGGCGGGCAGGGCGGCCAGGAGCGCGCCGGCCAGGTCGTCCGGGCCGCGCCCGGTCACCTCGGCCAGGCCTGCGGCCCGCGGGAGGACCGCGGCGAGCGCATCAGCGCGGTCGGCGGGGTCGAGCTGCGCCGCAGCGAGGAGTCGGGCCGGATCCCAGCGCAGCAGGACGGCGCACTGGAACCGGGCCGCAGCCCGGGTGCGCCGTTGCGAGACCCCGACCATCTTTGGACCGCCCTCTCCGAGCGTGACCTCACCGGCCCCGATGCCGGCGAAGCACACGAGCCCGCTCCAGGGCGCGGTCACCAGACCGCCCCGGTGCACCACCGGCCGGGGGGCGGCCGGCGGCAGGAGCGGCGCGAGGAGGTCGGCCCAGAGGTCGCCCACCCAGCCGGCGGCGCCGATCACGTCGTCACGCCAGAGCGGGTCGCCGGCCGGGACCAACAGGTCGACCCACAGGACGTCGCCCGGGACCAGCAGCACGGCACCACCGCCCGAGCGGCGCCGGACCACGGTGAGGCCGTCGGCCACGGCGACCTGCTCGTCGACGACGTCGGGTCCTTGGGCGCTGCCGAGCACGACGGCGGCGTCGATGAACCGGCACACCCAGACGATCGGCCGCTCCAGCTGCGGGATCGCCCGCTCGTGCAGATCGGCGACGGTCCCCTCCACGTGCGAGATGTCCCAGCGACCGACGCGCCGGGCGGCACCGTACGTCCCGTCGCCGGACGAGTCCACGTCGTCCTCGTCCCCGATCAGGACGGGAACCGACGGGTCCAGCGGAGCCAGGCGACGAGATCGTCCGGCTCGATGGCGCGGTTCGGGTCGCCGTACGCAGTGGTCAGCCGGAATGCCATCCACGCTCTGTCCGGCAGGGGGAGGAACGGCGCCCGCCGCCACCAGCCACGGGGCGCCAGACGGACCAGGGCGACGACCGCGGCGAACCACAGGTCGGGGCGCCGCAGGACGGCCAGGACCGGGCGCCGCCAGGCCCACAGCCCGCCGCCCGGGCTGGTCGCAGGTGTCGTCGTGCTCATGCCTGCGCCATCCCTCCGAGCCCTCCGGCCCCTCCGAGCGCCCCGATCCCCCGCCAGCCGACCGCGGCGGCGCCGACCACGGGTCCAAGGTCGCCGAGGCCGGCCCGCCGGACCTCGGTCCCTCGTGCGTACGCGATGCGGCACGTGCGGTCCAACTCGGCCTGGGCCGCCGCCAGGAAGGGTTCACCGAAGCCGAGCGCCACCGAACCCGCCACGACCGCGAGCCGCAGGTCGAGCAGCACCGCCACGGCGGCGATCCCGCGGCCGAGCAGCGTGCCGGCGCGCAACCGCTCCGCCTCGTCGGCCTCCGCCGGAGGACGTCCGGTGCGCCGGGCGATCGACGGGCCCGAGATCTCGGCCTCCAGACACCCCGGTGCACCGCAGGCGCACGCCGCGCCGTCGGGCACCACCACCACGTGACCCACGTGCCCGGCGTTCCCGGCGGCACCGTCGAGCAGGCGCCCGTCGAGGACGATCCCGCCGCCGACCCCGGTGGAGACCACCATGGCGAGGTAGTCGCGGCAGCCCGCTGCGGCGCCGCACCACCCCTCCCCCAACGCCAGCGCCTTGGCGTCGTTGTCGACGAAGACCGGCAGCCCGAGCCGGTCGGCGAGGACCGAGCGCAGCGGCACCTCCCGCCAGGCGGGGATGTTGAGCGGCGAGACGAGCTCGCCGCCCGGCGTCATCGGGCCGCCGCAGCCGACGCCGCAGACCTCGACCGGTCCGTCCTCGAGGACCTCGTCGACCAACGTCCAGAGCGCCGCGAACATCCCGGCCGCCGTCCCCGCAGCGGGGGTCGGCGCCGTCAGCCTGCCGGTCGCCCGCCCCTGCTCGTCGACGCGGGCCACGGCGAGCTTGGTGCCGCCGATGTCGATGGCGAGGGCGTCGGGCACGGACATCGACCCTAGCGGCCGACGACGAAGTGCCCCGACCCGCGGGTCCGCGCACCCCGCGCCTTCCGTACAGTGGGGCCCGTGACCGCGCACGATGATGCGGCCCTCCGGACGGTGGGTCCCTCCGAAGCCCCCGCAGGCCGCGAGCCGGTTCGACCGGTGTCGTTCGCCGAGCTCTTCCACCGGATCACCGACAACGTCGAGGCCGTGGTGCGGGGCAAGCCCGACGTCGTGCGCCTGGCCGTCGTCTGCCTCGTCGCCGACGGCCACCTCCTCGTGGAGGACACGCCCGGCGTCGGCAAGACCACCCTGGCGAAGGCGCTGGCCTCCTCGGTCGACTGCTCGTTCGGGCGCATCCAGTTCACCCCGGACCTGCTGCCCGCCGACGTCGTCGGCCTCTCGATCTGGAACCGCACCACCGGCGGCTTCGACTTCCGGCCCGGCCCGGTGTTCAGCAACATCGTGCTCGGGGACGAGATCAACCGGGCCTCCCCCAAGACCCAGTCGGCCCTCCTCGAGGCCATGGCGGAGCACCAGGTCACCGTCGACGGGACCACGCACCGCCTGGGCTCGCCGTTCATGGTGCTGGCCACCCAGAACCCCATCGACCACGAGGGCACCTACCCGCTCCCGGAGAGCCAGCTCGACCGCTTCCTGATGCGGCTCTCCATCGGCTACCCCGACCGGGCGGCAGAGCTCGAGATCCTCGAGACCCACGGCTCGAGCGAGGAGCCGGTCGACGCGCTCGGTCCCGTCGTGAGCCGCGCGGACCTCTCGGGCATGGCGGCCGCCGCCACCGGCGTGCACCTGGCCGCACCGCTGCGCGGCTACCTGGTCGACCTCGCCGACGCCACCCGGCGCCACCCGGCGCTGCGTGCCGGCGTCTCCACCCGCGCCACCGTCGCCCTCCAACGGGCCACCCGCGTCCTCGCTGCGTCGCACGGCCGCGGCTACGCCACCCCCGACGACGTGAAGGCCCTCGCCCGTCCGGTCCTGGCCCACCGCCTGATCGTCACGCCGGAGGCGCAGCTGCAGGGGATCACCCCCGAACAGGTCCTCGACGACCTCGTCCGCAGCGTCCCTGCGCCGTCGGCGGCGGGCTGAACCGGGCGGGCCGGCCGACGTGCTGACCCGGACCGGTGTCGTCACCACGGTCGTCGCCTGCCTGCTCGCGCTCACCGGCCGGGTCTTCGGCTTCCTCGAGCTGCTCCTGATCGGCGCCGGCCTGCTCGCCGTGGTCCTGGTCTCGCTCGTGTGGGTCCGGGTCCGCCGGGTTCGGGTCGAGGTCCGGCGGACCGTGGTGCCGGCGCGGGTCGACGCCGGCCAGCCCGCACAGGTCGATCTGGAGATCAGCGCGCTCGACGGCGGGCGGAGCCCGGTCCTGGAGCTCACCGACCCGGTCACGGGTACGCGCGGCGCCCGCCTGCAGGTCGCGCCGCTCCGTGGCGGCGAGCGGACCCTCGCCACGTACCAGCTCCCCACGGCCCGGCGGGGCGTCGTCGAGGTCGGTCCGCTGACCCTCACCGCCCGCGACCCGTTCGGGATGAGCCGGCGCTCCTTCCCCGCCGTCGGTGTCGCCCGCCTGGTCGTGTACCCCAGGATCGACGCCATCGCCCCGCACCGCCGGACGCTCGGCACCCGGACCCTCGCCGGCGCCGACCGGGGCGCGAGCCACGCGGACCGGGGCGACGACTTCCACGCGCTCCGCCCCTACGTGGTGGGCGACGACCTCCGCAGGGTGCACTGGCCGTCCACCGCACGGCACGACCAGCTCATGGTGCGCCAGGACCGGCATCCCCGACAGGGCCGCCTCACCGTCGTCCTCGACGTCGACGCCGCAACGATGCACCCCGAGGCGCTCGACGAGGCGGTGTCGGTGGCGGCGAGCGTGCTCAGCGCGAACCGGCGCCGGGGCGACCTCGTCCGGCTCGTCACCGGCGACGGCACCGACTCGGGCTACCTCCGCGAGGCCGCCCGGCTCGACGCCGTCCTCGAGTACCTGGCCGTCGTCCAGCCTCGCCGCGGTGCCACGTTCCTGCGGGCGATCGAACAGGTCCTGGCCGAGGCCGGCGAGTGCGCGGTGGTGACCGTCACCGGTCCCCTCGACGAGCTCGCCCGCCGGGCCCTCGACCGTCTCCGACCCGTGGTCACCACCCTGACATCGGTCGAGATCGATCCCTCCGCCTGGGATCCGGAGGCGATCCCGCCGGCGGTCCTGCCCAACCCCCGACAGGTGGTCGTGACGGGTGAGCTCCCGTTCGCCGCCGCCTGGACGGCCGCGTTCAACGACCGGACGACGGCGCCCACCGGAGTGCGGCGGTGAGCCGGAACCGGGCCGGGCTCGACCTCGCCCTCGAGATCTCGATCACCCTGCTCTCGCTCGCCGCAGTGGCCGGGTTCGCCCGACTGTTCGACGACGGGGTGTTCTTCTGGCAGCTGGCCCTCCCGACCATCGCCGCCCACGTCCTCGCCGCCCTCGCCCGACGCGCCGGTCTCGGCCTGCTGTGGTCGGGGCTCCTCTCCGCCGCGGGGCTCGTCGTCGTGCTCGGGATCGTCCTCTACCCCGAGACGCTCACCTTCGGCATCCCCGGCGCGGTCACGCGTGACGCCGTGTTGGCCGACCTCGAGACCGCCTGGACGGTGTTCGACGAGGTCGGCCCGCCCGCGCCGGTGCTCGACGGCTACCTCGTCGTGGCCGCGACGGCCCTGTGGTTCGCCGCCTTCCTCGCCGACTGGGCGGCCTTCCGCCTCCAGGCCGCGCTCGAGACGCTGCTGCCGAGCGCCATCGTGTTCGCGTTCGGCACCGTCTTCGCGAAGGACCACCACCGGGAGGTGACCGCCGGGATCGAGCTCGCGGCGATCCTGCTCGTCCTCCTGGTGCACCGCACCCGCTCCGGCGCAGTGGCCACGACCTGGCTCGGGTCCGGGCCGCGGGCGTCGGCCGCCCTGCTGCGTGGCGGCGCGGTGATCGGGGCACTGGCGGTCGGCGGCATCGCGCTGTGGGGCTCCGCCCTCCCCGGCGCCGATGCTGCGCCCGTCATCGCCTGGCGGGACCTCGACGACCGAGACAGCGCCCGCGTCACCGTGAGCCCCCTGGTGGACATCCGTGCCAGCCTCGTCGAGCAGCCGAGCACGGTGGTGTTCACCGTCGACGCCGCCGAGGCCGACTACTGGAGGCTCACCTCGCTCGACCGGTTCGACGGCCTCGTGTGGGAGTCGAGCGGTTCCTTCGGCGACGCCGGAGGGACGCTGCCCTCGACGCTCCCCGAGGGATCCGCGGTCCGCACCCTCGACCAGACGTTCACGATCCGGGCACTCGGCGACTTCTGGCTCCCCGCCGCCTTCGAGCCCGCTGCGGTCACCGCCCCCGGCGGCACCGATCCGGTCTACGAGGCGGCTTCGGGGACGCTCGTGGTGGGCCGCGACGTCACCGACGCCGACGGACTCACGTACTCGCTCGTGTCGCGAGTGCCGGTCCGGGACGGGGCAGCCGTCGCTGCAGCCGACGGTCCGATCCCCAGCTCGATCGCCGACCGCTACCTCGCCCTCCCGGCGGAATTCGATCCTGCGATCGCCGCGCTCACCGCCGGGATCACCGCCGGCGAGGCGACCCCGGCCGGCCGGGCCCGAGCGTTGCAGGACTGGTTCCGGGCGAACTTCACCTACGACCTGCAGGTCGCCGCCGGCCACTCGATCGACAGCATCGCCGACTTCCTCGAGCTCCGACGCGGCTACTGCGAGCAGTTCGCCGGGACCTACGCCGCCATGGCCCGCAGCATCGGCCTCCCCGCCCGCGTGGCCGTCGGCTTCACCCCGGGCGAGCGGCAGGGCGACACGTTCGTGGTGCGCGGGGAGCACGCCCACGCCTGGCCGGAGGTGTGGATCGCCGGGGTCGGCTGGCTCCGCTTCGAACCGACACCGGGGCGGGGCGCCCCCGGCGACACCGCCTACACGGGGGTGGAGCCGAGCCAGGCCGCAGCCGGCGACGGCGCGACGGCGGTTCCCGTCCCGGTCCCCTCCACCGTGCCCTCGCCCTCGCCGGCCCCGCCCACCGACACCCTCGTCCCGGGAGCGGACGATCTCGGCGACCTCCCCCCGGGACTCGGCGGCGGCACGGCGACCGACGACGACCCGGGCGACCGATGGGTCACCGCGGCGGTCGCGATCATGGTGCTCGGCGCGCTGTTCCTGGCCGTGGTCCCGGTCCTCAAGGCGGCGCGACGCCGCGCCGCACGTCGACGCGCCACCGATTCGCGCCGTCGCATCCACCTGCAGTGGACCGATCTCCTGGACGACCTCGGTCGGTCGGGCCTCGGCCGTGCGCCCGCCGAGACTCCCATCGAGCACGCCGACCGGGTCGGACCCCGCCTCGCGAGCGGCGCCGAGCTCCGGACCCTCGCCGATCTCGTCACCAGCGCCGCCTTCGCCCCGTCGCTGCCCGATGCCTCCGAGGAGGCCGCAGCAGCGACCGCCGCCGCCGTGGTCCGCGAGGACGTGCGCTCACGGTCGACGCTGGTCGGACGGGTCGTCGCCGAGCTGGACCCCCGGCCCCTCCTCCGGAAGCCGTCCCCGGACGCGACGGCGGGCGCCGACCGGGAACCGGTGGACGCCCGCAGGTAGGTCCCGGCCGGGCGAGCCGGGATCCGAAGGGCAGCTCAGGGCTCGTCGCGCTTGAAGCGGTCCTTCATGCGCTGGCCGGTGGATCCGAAGGCGTCGCGGATGCCGCCGCCCCGGATGTGGCTCGTCGCCTGCTGCATGCCGACCCGGCCCAGCTTGCGGGCGTTGCGCTCGAACCACAGCGCCGAGCCGAGCATGACGAGGAAGCCGCCGAACGCCGCCAGGAAGGACGTCGACAGGGTGAGCACCATGATGGCCACGCCGAGGATGAAGGTGGCCGTGGCCCACTTGAGCTGACGGACGGAGTGCGTGTAGACGGTGGTCGAGCCGACGCTCCGCACGAGTGCGGGGTCGCTCTCGTACAACCGCTGCTCGATCTCAGAGAGGATTCGCTGTTCGTCCTCGGAGAGCGGCATGCTCTCACCTCCGCTCGCGCGCCCGTGGTTCCTGAACGGCACCGACGAAGCGTGCTTGAGGATCCGGGACGAGATCCCGGCCGCCACCCGAACGCCCCGGCGGTTCGATCAAGTGTCGCACACGCCCGGCGGGCAGACAACGCGCACCGGGGAGCAGTTCCGTAGATCCGCGATCGTCACTCACGGCGCGTCGGGACCCCAGGGGCGGCCACCGGGTGGTGACGCCCTCCGGCCGCGGCGGCCGATCACGGCGGCGGGTCCGATCGCGGCGTCGCCGAACCGGGCGCGGATGGCGTCCACGGCCGCCTCGGCGTCCTCCCACGCCGGGTCGTCCACGTCGGCGCCGGCGAGGTCGAGACGGAGCTGCCGGGTGTCGGCCGCGTCGAAACCGCTCACCGAGACCCCGAGCAGCCGCACTCCCGGCGACGGGTCGATCCGGGTGAGCAGCCCTCTCGCCGCCCGGGTCACGACCGCCGTGCTGTCCGTCGCCGCGTCGAGCGTGACCGAGCGGGTGATCGTGCTGAAGTCCCCGAACCGGACCTTGATCGTGACCGTGCGCCCGGCGAGGGCATGGCGGCGGAGGCGGGCACCGACGGCGTCGGCGAGGCGGAGCAGCTCCGCACCCAGGTCCTGCGGCGAGACGAGGTCGCGGGCGAAGGTCTCCTCGTGGCCGACGGACTTGGGGCGTTGGCCGGGGACGACCGGACGGGGGTCCCGAGCGTGCGCGAGCTCGTGGAGGTGGCTCCCCTGCCCGGTGCCGAGCAGGTCGACCAGCCGGTCCCGGTCGACAGCGGCGAGGTCCCCCACCGTGCGGATCCCCAGGCGACCCAGGCGCTCGAGGGTCTTCGGTCCGACCCCCCAGAGCCGCGACACCGGCAGCGGGTGCAGGAAGGCCAGCTCCCGTTCGGGCCGGACCACGACCACGCCCGGTCCCGGCTGCGGGCCCCGCAGGTGCGCACGCGGCTTCGCGCTCTCCGACGCCAGCTTCGCGAGCAGCTTCACCCGGGCGACCCCGACCGAACAGCCGAGGCCCAGCTCCTCGCGCACCCGGCCCCGCACGCCGTGGGCGATCGCCTCCGGCTCGCCGAGCAGCCGGGTCGCTCCGGCGACGTCGAGGAAGGCCTCGTCCAACGAAAGCGGCTCCACGAGCGGTGTCACGTCGTGGAACACCGCCATCACGTCGGCGCTGACGGCCGAGTAGTAGGCGTGGTCACCGGGCAGGAACACCGCACCAGGACAGAGCCGGCGGGCACGGCTGGAGGCCATCGCCGAGTGCACGCCGTGGGCCCGGGCCTCGTAGCTCGCCGCTGCGACCACGCCGCGGTCGGAGGAACCGCCCACCACCACCGGACGGCCGCGGAGCTCCGGGCGTCGCAACAGCTCGCACGCCACGAAGAAGGCGTCCATGTCGACGTGCAGGATCGTGGCAGCGGCGGGGTGCCGGGTCACCGGCGTTCGACGTCGAGCTCGTACTGGCGGATGCCCCGGGCCACGTAGCGGAACGAGCGGGGCGCCGTCCAGGGTGCGTCGAGCCAGTCGTGGACGGCGTCGGCGACCCACACCGGACTGGTGTCGAGCAGGGGTCGGCAGTCCGCAGCCGCCAGGAACCGGGCCTCCTGGACGATGCCGTCGGGATCGTCCACGGCGATCTCGCCCTGCCACGACACGGCGAGGAACGAGGCCACCCGCAGGTGCCAGCCCAGGTCGACGAACTCGACCTCGACGTCGTAGACGGGGCCCGACCACTCGGTCACGAACAGCCCGGTCTCCTCGGCGACCTCCCGGGTCAGCGCCTCGACCGCGACCTCGCCCGGGTCCACCACGCCTCCGGGCGGGCTCCAGTCGATCCGTCCGTCACGCCGGCGGTTCGCGACGAGGAGCAGGTCGGGACCCGCCTGCACCAGCCCGCCGACGACCGACCACTGCACCACGCCCCCATTCTGGCAGCAGCAGGATCAGCGCGGGCGCTGGACGACCTCACCCGTGGCCGGATCCCGCTCCGCCACGACCGCGTCGCCCAACTCGACCTCCACCACCGGCACCGCGGGCGGATCGTCCTCGGTCACGACGGCGCTCGGTTCGAGCGTCCCGCCCAGAGGCGTGACCTCGTCCTCGGCGACGAAGAGCAGCGCACCGGCCGCCGTCACGGCGACGAGGATGCCCGCCAGCGGGACCACCAGGCGGCGACGCAGCCCCTGCGCCGACCGCTGCACCCGATCGTCCGACCGGAACATCAGGTCACGGAGCCGATCGTGGACCTCGTCGGTCCGCAGGGCGAGCGCGTCGGCGAGGACGTCGAGGTCGAGGCGCCGGAGCGGGAGCGGGGTCCCGACGGGCATCCCCCGCAGGGCGTAGAGCAGCGCGAGGTAGCGCACCAGCACCTGTTCGGCCTCATCGCTCGGGAGCAGCACATCGCCCGGGAGCAGCACATCGCCCGGGAGCAGCACGCCGCTCGCATCCGCGCCCGTCACCGAGAGCCGTCCGGCGTCGAGATCGATCACGAGCTGCATCCGCTGCGGCAACACGTGGGCGAGATCCACCTCGTAGAGCGGAGCGATACGAGCGAGCTCGGCCTCGGAAAGGTCGACCCGGCCCGCCTCGATGTCCTCCAGCAGCACCACCGACACCCCCGGACACTGGGCTGCGAGGTCACCGAGCGACAGGCCGGCCGCCTCCCGCCGGCTCCGCAGCAGACGTCCCAGCCGCAACGGCGGGACAAGGGTGGAGTCGGTCACGGTCGCCATGCGCGAGGGATCGGCGGATCGCGGGCGGCGCTTGATGGGCCGTCAGGACCGTCTGCGTCGGAGGAGCCGGTCGCGGATCGCCCACCAGGTGACGAGGACCAGCGCCTCGACCACGATGCGGCCCGACATCTTGGACTCGCCTCGCACCCGGTCGGTGAAGCTGATGGGCGTCTCGTCGATCCGACCGCCGATCCGATGGACCCGGTAGGCCATCTCGATCTGGAAGCCGTAGCCGTCGGCCCGGACCTGGTCGAGGTCGAGCTTGCCGAGGGCGTCCGCCGAGTAGGCGCGGAACCCGGACGTGGCGTCGCGCACCCCGAAGCCCAGGACCAGGCCGGAGTAGCGGTTGCCCCAGCGGGACAGCAGCCGTCGGTGCAGGCTCCAGTCCGGGATGGTGCCCCCTGGGACGTACCGGCTGCCGATGACCAGAGCGGCGCCGTCGGCGACGCCGGCGAGCAGGGTGGGTACCACACCGGGATCGTGCGACAGGTCGGCGTCCATCTCCACGAGCGCCTCGTACCCGCGGCTCATCCCGATCCGGAACCCGTGCCGATAGGCACTGCCCAGCCCGGACTTGCAGGCACGGCGCTCGACCTGGACACCGCCCAGCTCCCGGCCGAGCTCCTCGGCGAGGTCGGCGGTGCCGTCGGGGCTGCCGTCGTCGACCACGAGCACATCGGTGTCGGGGGCGGCGGCACGGAGACGTGTGAGGACCTCCCGGACGTTCTCCGCCTCGTTGTACGTCGGGAGCACCACAAGGGAGCGCACCTCCGCATGCTAGGTGCTGCGATGGCCCTCGCTGAATAGGCCGTCGGTATCCTTGCCGGTGTGGAACGACCATCGACCGCCGGACCCGGCCCGGGCGCCCGCATCCTCGCCGTAGTGGCCATCGTCGTCGCCGGTCTGTGCGGCGGGCTGATCGGGTACGCCGTCACCGACCTGCAGTGCGACGGCGACTGCGGCCTCCTCGTCGGTCTCGGCACCCTGGTGGGGGCCGTCGGCGCAGCTGTCGGTGTCGCCGTGGTCGTCATCCTGACCCTCCGGGCGATGGGCGAGTGGAAGGCCACCGAGACGGTCCGCAGGGCACGCGGCGAGCAACCGTGACCGACGTCGACCTGCGGTCGCTGCTCGACCTCGCACTCGGCATCGGCAGGGACGTCGCCGGAGAACTGGCCCGTCGGCGCACCGGTGCGACGTCGCGGACGAAGACCTCGAGCACCGACCTCGTGACCGAGGTCGACCTCTGGGCGGAGTACGCCATCACCGCGGCCCTGACTGCGGCCCGGCCCGACGACGGGGTCCTCGGTGAGGAGGGCGCCGACCGCCCCACCCGCTCGGGCATCACGTGGATCATCGACCCGATCGACGGCACCACCAACTTCGTCTACGACCACCCCGGCTTCTCGGTGTCGATCGCCGCACGCCGGGGCGATCACGGGCTCGTCGGCGTGGTCGTCGACCCCCTCCTCGGCGAGGCGTACTGGGCCATCGACGGCGGCGGGGCGTTCCGCAACGGCGAGCCGATCCGCGTCTCGAGCGTCCCGGACCTCGCCCATACCCTCGTGGCGACCGGGTTCGGCTACCACGGCGACCGCCGGGCCGCGCAGGCCCGGGTGCTCACCACGGTCCTTCCGGCCGTACGCGACATCCGGCGCATGGGCGGGTGCGCCATGGACCTCTGCTCCGTGGCGTGCGGTCGGGTCGACGCCTTCTACGAGCGGGGTGTCAAGGCCTGGGACGTGGCCGCGGGCGAGCTCATCGTCCGGGAGGCGGGCGGTGTCGTCTCGGACCTGCACGGTGGTCGCGACCTCGACCGCATCATCGTGGCGAGCACGCCGGAGGTCCACGAGGCCCTCCTCGGGCTCCTCCGTCTGGCTCGGGCCGACGAGGACTGAGCCCGCCCCACTCCGGCGGCGTCCCCCCTCGACCCGCCCCAACCCGTACGATGACGTCCCGTGGGTACGCGCATCCTGACCGTGGAGGACGACGAGCGGATCCGGACCGCCGTCCGTCTCGCGCTCGAGGACGAGGGCTGGCAGGTCGAGGAGGCGGCGAACGGTGAGGAGGCGCTCACCGCCTTCCTGCGCCAGCCGGCCGACGTGGTGCTCATCGACATCATGCTCCCGGGCATCGACGGCTTCGAGGTGTGTCGCTCCATCCGCCGCACGAGCGACGTCCCGATCGTGATGGTGACCGCCCGCGCCGACACCCACGACGTCGTCGCCGGGCTCGAGGCAGGTGCCGACGACTACCTCACCAAGCCATTCGCCCCGAAGGAGCTGTCGGCACGGATCCGAGCCCTGCTGCGGCGCATCCGCACCACGGACCACGGGCCCACCCACCTGCGCTTCGGCGACCTCGAGGTCGTGCCCGAGGAAGGGGTGGTCCGCAGGGCCGGGCGCGAGGTCCACCTCACCAAGACCGAGTTCCGCCTCCTCGTCGAGCTGGCCAACAACCCGGGCCGGGTGCTCTCCCGCGAGGTCCTGCTCGAACGGGTCTGGGGCTACGGCTACTTCGGGGACGGGCGTCTGGTCGACGTCCACGTCCGACGCCTCCGGACCAAGGTCGAGGCCGATCCGGCGAACCCCACCCACGTCATGACCGTCCGCGGGCTGGGCTACAAGCTCCAGCCCTGACGGCGGCCGATGGCCCCGCGCCCACTCCCCCGCCTCCGCTTCGGCCTCCGGTCGAGGATCACGATCGCCTTCGCACTGGGCGGGCTCCTGCTGTCGACGCTCCTGGCCGTCGTCACGATGACGCTCACGCGCCAGCGCCTGCTCGAGGACGCCGAGGACAACGCGCTGATCGTGTCGATCAACAACGCGAGCCGACTCCGGAACAACCTGTCCGCCGGCGCGGACCTCGCCGAGGTGGAGACCATCCTCGGGACCCTCACCCGCCCGGAGGGCGCGTCGACCCTGGTCCGGCTCGACGACGAGTGGCTCCCCGATCCGCAGTTCACCCCCGACCAGGTCCCCGCCGACCTCCTGCGCGCCGTCGAGTCGATCGGCGCCCACCAGATGCGCGTCCGCCTCGACGGTGAGCCGAACCTCCTCGTCGCCATCCCGATCCCCGGGTTCGACCTCGAGTTCATCCAGGCCGTGCCGCTCGTCGCGGTCGAGGAGTCGCTCGACACCCTGCGGCTGATCCTGATCGCGGCCGCGGCGCTCACCACGGGGCTCGCGGCGATCTTCGGGTGGTGGGCCAGCCGGCGGACGCTCCTGCCGCTGCGCCGGGTGAGCGAGGCGGCCCACGCGATCGCCGACGGCCAGCTCGACACGCGCCTCGAGGAGCCCGCCGACCGTGACCTCGCCATGCTGGCCACGGCGTTCAACGACATGGCCGGCGCCCTCCAGGACCGGATCGAGCGCGACGCGCGCTTCGCCTCCGAGGTGAGCCACGAGCTCCGCTCGCCGCTCATGACGCTCACGGCCTCGGTCGCGGTGCTCGAGGGCCGCCGCGACGAGATGCCCGAGCGGGCGCAGACAGCCCTCGACCTCCTCTCGTCGGACCTCGCCCGGTTCTCCGCGCTCGTCGAGGACCTGCTCGAGATCTCCCGGTTCGACGCCGGCGCGGCGCGCCTGGAGCTGTCCACCGTCCGAGCAGTCGAGTTCGTCCGTGCCGCAGTGGCCGCCGTCGGGGCCGACGTCGAGGTCCGGCACGCCCCCGCAGTCGACCTGGTGAGCGCGCGCCTCGACAAGCGGCGGTTGGTCCAGGTCATCGCGAACCTCATCGACAACGCCCGGAAGTACGGCGGCGGCCCCACCGGCGTCGACCTCCGTCTGGCCGACGACATGCTGGAGATCGCGGTGGAGGACGGTGGACCCGGGGTGCCGCCCGAGGAGCGCGAGGTGGTCTTCGACCGCTTCTCACGGGGGTCGGCGGGAGGCCGGCGGGGCGACGACACCGGGACCGGTCTCGGGCTGTCACTGGTGGACGAGCACGTCAGGCTCCACGACGGACGGGTCTGGGTCACCGACCGTCTGGACGGCGAACCCGGCGCCCGCTTCGTGGTGCAGCTGCCGCTCGGCGTCGTCGAGGACCTGGAGGACCAGCACCTGTGAACGTGACGACGTCCCGACGTCGAGCCCCAGCGGTCGTCGCCGTGTCCGTCGCCGCGCTCGTCGCGCTGATCACCACGAGCGCCTGCGGGGTCCCCGAGGACGCGGCGCCACGAGAGGTGACCGGGCAGCTCCCCGACGCCCTGCTCGAGGCCGACGCACCGAGCTCGACCCAGCCCCCCGCCAGCGAGGTCGTCACGATCTTCCTCGTGCGACGGACCGACGAGGAGCTCACCCTCGAGGCCGTCCCCCGCGAGGTCGACGCGGCCGACCCCTTCTCGGCGGCCATCAACGCGGTCCTCTCCCCGGCCACGCCCGCCGAATCCCGCGCCGGGCTCAGCACCCTGTTCGGCGAAGGCACGGCGCTGGTCGAGACCGAGGCCGACGGCGATGTGCTCGACGTCCGCCTCGACTCCCTCGCCGGCTTTCCCGCCGATCCGAACAGCACCGACTTCCAGGTCGCCGTCGCGATGCTCGTGTGCACGGCGACGACGTCGTTCGACGGCATCACGGCCGTGCTGGTCTCGATCGCGCAGGAGGACGGCACGTTCCGGCCGATCGCGATCCGGCTCCCCGACGGCGCGGTGCAGCCGGACGAGGGCGAGCCCGTGAGCTGCGACCAGTTCAGCTCGTTCTTCCCGGGCTAGGTCCGGCGCCGTTCGCGGCTCAGGCGAAGAACTCGCTCGCCACCGACCACAGGCGCGGGCCGACGGTCTTGAGCTCGGCCACGGCGTCGGCGATCGCGACCCGCCCCACCTCGCCGTTCTGCAGCGCCACCATCTGTCCGAACGCGCCGTCGTGCGCCAGCTCGGCTGCCGCGACTCCGAACCAGGTGGCGATGACCCGGTCGTATGCGGACGGCGTTCCCCCGCGCTGCACGTGCCCGAGCACGGTGACCCTGGTCTCGAAGCCCGTCCGGGCCTCGATCTCCTGGGCGACGATGGAACCGATGCCGCCGAGGCGCATGTGCCCGAACTCGTCCCGGGTGGGCTCCGGGATCTGCAGGGTGCCCGGTACGGGCACGGCACCCTCCGCCACGACCACGATCGAGGCCCACTTGCCCCGCTCGTGCCGGCGGCGCAGCGCCTCGCACACCGCGTCGATGTCGAACGGGTGCTCGGGGACGAGGGTCATGGTGGCGCCCCCGGCGATGCCGGCCCATGTGGCGATGTGCCCGACGTGCCGGCCCATGACCTCCACCACCATCACGCGGTCGTGGGACTCGGCGGTGGTGTGGAGCCGGTCGATGGCGTCGGTGGCGATCTCCACCGCGGTCTGGAACCCGAAGGTCATCTCGGTGCAGGAGATGTCGTTGTCGATCGTCTTCGGGACGCCGACGACGGGGAACCCGACCGGGTCGAGACGGTAGAGGTCGAGCGCGCTCGAGAGCGTGCCCTCGCCCCCGATGACGACCAGCCCGTCGACGCCGTGGCGCGCCAAGGTGTCCCGGGCGGCGGCGATCCCGCCCTCCGTGCGGTGCGGGGTCGTGCGCGACGTCCCCAGGATGGTGCCGCCCCGGGGCAGGATGCCGCGGCAGCTGTCGATGGTCAGCGCGACGGTGTCGTCCTCGATCACTCCGCGCCAGCCGTCGAGGAACCCGACGACCTCGCCGCCGTACCCCCGCTCCACCTTGCGCACGAGTCCGCGGATGACCGCGTTCAGCCCCGGACAGTCCCCGCCCCCGGTCATCACGCCGACTCGCATCCTCGGACCTCCTGTGGCAGGCGCGCCCGTGCCGGGCCAACCCGACCGTACCCGACTCGATCGGTACGCTCGGGCGCATGGTCGGTGAACGTTCTGTTGCGTCGTCCGGACCCGTGGTGCTCGCGATCGACGCGGGGACCACGGGCGTCCGCAGCCTCGCCGTCGACCGCGACGGCGAGGTGGTCGCCTCGTCGTACCGCGAGTTCACCCAGCACTTCCCCCGACCGGGCTGGGTGGAACACGACGCCGAGGAGATCTGGTCGGCGGTCGCGGCGACGCTGACCGACGTGGTCGGGCGATGCGCCGCACCCATCGCCGCCATCGGCATCACCGACCAGCGTGAGACCGTCGTCCTGTGGGACCGGCGGACCGGCCGGCCCCTCCACCGTGCCGTCGTCTGGCAGGACCGCCGGACCGCCGGACGGTGCGCCGAGCTCGCGGACGCCGGACACCTCCCGCTGATCCGCGAGCGCACCGGCCTGGTCCTCGACCCGTACTTCTCCGCCACCAAGATCGAATGGCTGCTCCGCCAGGGCGTCGCGGCCGACGCCGATCTGGCCGTCGGCACGATCGACAGCTGGCTCCTGTGGCGCCTCACGGCGGGCGCGGTCCACGCCACCGACGTCTCGAACGCGGCCCGGACCATGCTCTTCGACATCCGGCGGCTCGACTGGTCCGACGATCTCCTGGAGCTGTTCGGCGTGCCCCGCCGTGCGCTGCCCGAGGTCCGGCCGTCGTCGGGCCGCTACGGCGTCACCGCCGCGGGCGGTCCCCTGCCGTCCGGCATCCCGATCAGCGGCATCGCCGGCGACCAACAGGCGGCGCTCTTCGGGCAGGTCTGCGTGCGCCCGGGGATGGCCAAGAACACCTACGGCACCGGCTCCTTCGTGCTGCTCAACGTCGGGACCGATGCCCCGCCGCCGGTCGACGGCCTCCTCACGACGGTCGCGTGGCAGCTGGGCGACGCGCCCGCCGTCTACGCCCTCGAAGGGGCCGTGTTCGTCACAGGCGCCGCCGTGCAGTGGCTGCGTGACGGGCTGGGCATCATCGACTCGGCGGCGGCCATCGGACCGCTCGCAGCGTCATGCCCCGACACCGGCGGAGTCGTCGTGGTCCCTGCGTTCACCGGTCTCGGCAGCCCCTGGTGGGACCCCTACGCCCGCGGCACCATCGTCGGGTTGACCCGCGGGACGGGTCGAGCCGAGATCGCACGTGCGGTGGTCGAGGCGATGGCCTTCCAGACCCGTGACGTGGTCGACGCCATGTGCGCGGCGACCGGCGTACCCCTGGCCGAGCTCCGCGTCGACGGCGGCGCGTCCGTCATGGACCTGCTGCTCGAGCTGCAGGCCGACCAACTCGGCGTCGCCGTGACCCGCGCGGCCAGGACCGAGACCACGGCGCTGGGCGCCGCCACCCTGGCGGGGTTGGCGGAGGGGGTCTGGGCATCGGTGACCGAACTCGAGGCCGTGTGGCGTGCGGACCGCACCTACGAACCGGACCCCGACCGCACGGCCGCGGACCGGGCGCACCGTCGATGGCTGCGGGCGGTCGAGCGATCCCGCGGCTGGGCGCTCGACGAGGAGCCCTGAGGCTCTGACCTGCGCAGGCCAGGGCCGGCGCAGCTCAGGAGCCGCTCAGGCCAACTGGGCGAGTCGGGCGTCTGCGATGGCGATCAACGCCGCGAGCCGGCGCCGTTCCCGCTGACGGATGGGGATGCCGTCACGGCCGGCCATGAGGGCGAGACCACCCGACGGCAGCAGAGCCCACGCCATATCGGGGGGCGCCGCTGTGCCGTTGGCGACCGCGGCGGACGTGGCCGACCCGTGCAGGAAGGCCACGAGCCACTTGGCCACCGGAGGTTCGCCATGGGCACCGACGAGCTCATGGCCCTCGAGGTCGACCACCACGGACCAGGTGGCCCGCAACGACCGCGAGACGTGGGTGAGCAGGCGTTCGATCAGCTCGCCGATCGCGTCGACGGCGACGAGCTCGGCAGCGAGCTCGAGGGTGCCGAGGTCGGGTTCGAGCGTGGTGGTGTCGCCTGTGTGGAGGTCCTCGACCTCGGCCCCGACCGCAGCCCGGACGGCTGCGACCAGTTCGTCGGTGTGGACCGACGCCGGGAGCCGGACGACCAGCTCGTCGACCGCCGTCCCCGCGCCCTGCTCGAGGATCTCGATGCCCACCACGTCGGCACCGATCCGACCCAGGTTGGTGGCCACCTCCCCCAGCGCACCAGGACGGTCGGGGAGCCAGACGCGCACCACGAGCGTGCGCCCGACAGGAGACTCCTGGCCGTCGCCGGACAGGCCGCCGTGGCCGCGCGTCGGCTCGTCGTCGTCCACGAGGTCTCCCACCGACTCAGCCATCGGCCGTTCCCATCGGCCGTCAGTCGAGCCGTGTGAGGGCACGTCGGAGGTTGCGGGTCGCCTGCTGGATCCGCTGCTCGTTCTCGATGAGCGCGAATCGGACGTGGCCCTCGCCACCGGGCCCGAAGCCCACACCGGGCGAGACCGCGACCTTGGCCTCACGGACGAGGAACGAAGCGAACTCCACCGAGCCCATGTCGGAGTACGCCTCCGGGATGGGCGCCCAGGCGAACATCGTCCCCTGCGGGCGCGGGATCTGCCAGCCGATCCGGTCGAGGCCGTCGCAGAGGGCGTCCCGCCGGCTCTGGTAGATCTCGCGGACCTCCTTCGGGTGGTCGTACACCTCGTTGAGGGTCACGGTCGCCGCGATCTGGATGGGCTGGAAGGTGCCGTAGTCGAGGTAGGACTTCAGCTTCGCCAGCGCGCCGATCACCTCGCGGTTCCCGAGCATGAAGGCCACGCGCCATCCGGCCATGGAGAACGTCTTGGTCATCGAGTAGAGCTCGACCGCGACGTCCTTCGCCCCCGGCACCTGGAGGATCGAGGGCGGGTCGAACCCGTCGAACCCGAGCTCGGCGTAGGCGAAGTCGTGGACGAGCACGACGTTGCGCTCCTTCGCGAACTCGACCACCCGCGCCATGAAGTCGAGGTCCACGCAGGAGGTGGTGGGGTTGTGCGGGAACGACAGCACGATCACCCGCGGCTTGGGCCAGGAGAACTCCCACCGCTCCCGCAGCGCCTCGAGGAAGTCGTCCGCCGAGGTGGTCAGTGGCACCTCCCGCACCTCGCCGCCGGCGAACAGCGGCGCGAAGAGGTGGATCGGGTAGGAGGGCGAGGGCACCAGGGCGGCGTCGCCGGGCTGGAGCAGCACCCACATGAGGTGGGAGAAGCCCTCCTTCGCTCCGATGGTGTTGATGACC
Organism: Acidimicrobiales bacterium; assembly: GCA_040382135.1. GTDB lineage: Bacteria > Actinomycetota > Acidimicrobiia > Acidimicrobiales > JBEIGA01 > JBEIGA01. Next base: position 1,479 of record JBEIGA010000001.1, on the reverse strand, counting down.
TCGGTGTCGGGGTCCAGGTCGACGGAGAACCGGCGGCGGTAGTGGTCCGCGATGGCCTGACGGAGCTTCGGGATGCCCCGGCTGGCGCTGTAGCGGTGGTTGCGACTGTTGTGCGCGGCCTCCGCCAGCTTGGCCACGGTGATCTCCGGGGAGGGCAGGTCCGGGTTGCCGAACCCGAGGTCGATCACGTCCTCGCCGTTACGGCGAGCCTCGACCTTGAGCGAGTCGATGATCGTGAAGACGTAGGGCGGCAGCCCGGTGATCCTGCGGAACTCCATGGCGAGCGAGGCTAGCCCGCAGCACCCCCGCCCCGGTGCCGGATTCCGCCGTTCAGACGGCGGCGAGCAGGGCGGCGCCGATGGCCGCCGCCTCCACGCCGAGCACGGCGGGCACGACCTGGACGCGTGGCCGGTGCTCCGCGCCCACGAGGTCGGCCGCCAACGCGTCCTCGACCCCCCGCCGGAGCGGCTCCCCCAGGCGGATGACGCCGCCGCCGAGGACGACGCGGGCCGGGTCGAGCAGGTAGACCACCGCGGCGAGGCCGCGGGCGACCTCGCCTGCGTACTCGGCGACGATCCCGAGCGCATCGGCGTCGCCGGCCACGACCGCCGCCTGCACGTGCTCCCCGCGGATCGCCTCGACGGTCCCGGCGAGCGCGAGGCCGGTCGGGAACCGTCCCGCACCCGCTCGTGTCCGGGCGAGCCGACCGAGCGCGTGGCCCGACGCGTACAGCTCCCAGGGACCCGGTCGGCCGGTCACGTGCAACGGTCCGTGGGGGTCGACGGTGATGTGTCCGCCCTCTCCGGCGAACCCGTGGGCGCCGCGCAGCAACCGACCGTCGGCCACGATGCCCACGCCGATGCCCGTCCCGAGCGAGACCATCGCGAGGTCGTCGCACCCCACGCCGGCACCGCGCCTCGCCTCCCCCCAGGCGGCCGCGGTGGCGTCGTTCTCCACCCGGACGGGGACGCCGAGACGTGCGGACAGCAGCTCCTGCAGCGGCAGCTCGACGACCGCCGGGAGGTTCGTGGAGTAGCGGACCACCCCGCCGCGCGTCACGAACCCGGCGATGCCGACACCGAGCGACGACACGACGCCACCGGGGGCGAGCCCGGCGCAGAGCTCGGCGATCAGCTCGACGAGGTCCCCGGGGTCCGCAGGCGTCGGCCGGCGCGCGCTCGCCGCGACGGAGCCGTCCTCCGCCAGCAGCAGGGCGAGGGTCTTCGTGCCGCCGACGTCCACACCCACGCGCATGGGCCGATCGTAGTCAGCGCGCCGCCGTCAGGAACGTTCGAGCGCCACCAGCACCGGATCCGACGCCTCGGCCCACGGCCCGGCTGCCGGGTGCTCGCTGAGGACCACGACCTGGACCTGCGCAGCGACCTCGGCCAGCAGGTCGAGGAGCTCGACCACGGCGCTGAACGGCAGCACGTCCAGCGCGCCGGCGACGACCAGCAACCCGCCGGCGCTCCCGCGTCG